>DATATH010000070.1:0-22109 GCA_036268895.1 Sphingomicrobium sp.
ACTCGACTTCCTTGCCAGCCGTCATCATGAGGTCGGCGAGCTCGTCGACGACGACGACGATTTGCGGCATCACTTCATAGTCGAATTCCTCGTCCTCATAAACGGGCTGCCCCGTATCGGCATCGTAACCTGTCTGGATCCGCCGCTTGAGTTTCGAGCCCTTGGCCTTCGCCTCCAGGACCTTCGCGTTGAAGCTTGGAAGCGCGCGAACCCCGAGATTCGCCATCTTGCGGTAGCGCTCCTCCATCTGTTCGACGGTCCACTTGAGCGCCCGGATCGCCTTGCTCGGCTCAGTGACAACGGGGGCGAGAAGGTGCGGGATGTCATCGTAGATGCTGAGCTCGAGCATCTTGGGATCGATCAGGATCAGTTTGCACTCGACCGGACCGTAGCGATAGAGCAGCGAGAGGATCATGCAGTTCAGCCCGACAGACTTGCCCGAGCCGGTCGTCCCGGCGACGAGCAGGTGCGGCATTGGCGCAAGGTCGGCGATGACCGGATCGCCCGCGATATTCTTGCCGAGGATCAGCGGAAGCGACATGTTCTGATCCTCGAAGGCCTGGCTTCCGATCAGCTCCGAGAGCGAGACCATCTCGCGCTTGGGATTTGGAAGCTCGATGCCGATCACGCTTCGTCCCGGGATTGTCGCGACGCGCGCCGACAGCGCCGACATGTTGCGCGCAATGTCGTCCGCAAGCTGAATCACTCGGCTGGACTTGATTCCGCTTGCCGGCTCCAACTCGTACATCGTTACGACGGGGCCCGGCCGCACCTCGACGATCTCGCCGCGAACCTTGAAGTCGTCGAGCACCGCTTCGAGCAGCCGTGCATTGCGCTCGAGCCCGGCTCGGTCGACCTGTTGCCGGGAATCCCTCGGCGGCGGCGAGAGCAATTCGAGGGTGGGCAGCTGGTAGTCGTCCCCAAGCGCGAGGCTCGGTTGTGCGATCGACTTGCGGTCCTTGGCGCGGCCCGCAGGAGCAACCGGTGCGGGGCGCTCCGCGACAGCGACACTCGGTCGCGGCCGCGGCGGCGCGGCCGTAAACGGGCGCTCCTCACGAAGTTCGGTTGTTCGCGGCGCCGCCCGTCGTTCGCGCGGCCGGCGACGGAAAAGACCCGCGATCCAGTACCTCTCCTCGTTCGAGAGGCCCATTGCGAAATATCCTAAAGTCAATCCGGCAAGAGCCAGCAGCAGCAGAGTCGCCAGGCGCGCGGGCCCTGCGATCTGTGGATTGCCGATCAACGCGAAGCCCGAATTGAGGCCATGGGCTGCAGCCAGCCCGAAGGCGCCCCCCCAACCCCCTGGAAGACCCGACACCGCCGAGCCGCTGGTGAGGCCAAGCGCCGTTCCAAGCAGGATCGCGCCGACGCCGGCGACCAGCAACCCCCGGCCGGTTCGGCCAGTCGGCTCGAGCCGAATCATTCGGAGTCCCGCGACCGCGATCACCGGTACAAACAGGACCGAACCGATCCCGAACAGAAGCAGAAGCGCGTCGCTGAAATAGGCGCCCGGGTTCCCGAGCCAGTTCGCCGGCGGTCCGCCGGCCGCGGTGCTGAGCGACGGGTCGGTCGGGCTGTGAGTGGCGAGTGCGAGCGCCGAGGCGATGCTCAGCAGGAGCAGCATTGCTCCCCAGGTGCGGATCGCAAAACGCCGGACAGCAGTCGCAAGCGCCTCCCGCCAGTCGGGCGCCAGTTCGCGCTTCGGCGCGCGCGTGGCAACGGTCGCCATGTCCCACCCCCAAAATCTATCCCGCCTGAGAATCCCCCACCCGGACTCCGCGGTCAAGCGAAGTCGTGGCGTCGTTGCGACGAACGGGGTAGGTGCTCGATCGATGGACCGTGCGGACGTGATCATCTTTGGCGGCGGGCTCGTCGGCTTGACGCTTGCTTCTGCGCTCGACTCGAGCGGCCTTTCGACGATCGTCGTCGATCCCGCGGATCCGGCACCTCGTGAGGACGTCGCCTTCGATGGCCGGACGAGCGCAGTGTCCTCAAGCTCCATGCGCATGCTTCGAACGATTGGAGTAGCCGACCAGATTCACGAACCCGGATGCCCCATAGTTCGAATTGCGGTCGCCGACGGACTGAAGCCAGGCGGACTGCATTTCGATCCCGATGATCAAGAGCCACTCGGCTTCATGCACGAGAACCGGCACTTGCGCGCGGCGCTTCGGGCTCGGGCCGAGGCGGGCAAGAACATCTGGATGATGTGGAAATCGCGCGTGGCGGGTGTCGAACGGACAGACGATGGGGTCGTCGTCTCGCTCGTCGATGGACGCCGGCTCTGCGCCCCGCTGCTGGCCGGTGCGGATGGACGCAATTCTGCAACTCGGGAGGCCGCGGGAATCAACGTGGCGCGCTGGAAGTACGACCACCAGGCGGTCGTCTCGGTTCTCCGCCACGAACGCCCGCACGACCATGTCGCCTACGAGATCTTCTACCCGGCCGGTCCATTCGCGCTTCTGCCGATGAACGACGATCACATCGGCCACCGGTCGGCGATCGTCTGGTCGGTACCGGAGCAAGACGCGGCAGGCTGGCTCTCGCTTTGCGACGAGGATTTCGCCGCAGAAGCGGAATCGACGATGGGCGGCTTCCTCGGGAAAATCTCCATGCTCGCTCCGCGATCAGCTTTTCCGCTCGGCTTCCACCACGCCGCACAGATCATCGCGAAGCGGCTCGCCCTTGTCGGCGATGCCGCCCACGCAATCCATCCAATCGCAGGACAAGGCTTGAACCTCGGCTTTCGCGACGTCGCTGCGCTTGCGCAGGTCCTCGTCGAAGGTTCGCGGCTCGGCCTCGATCTTGGTGACGGGCAGCTGCTCGACCGGTATCAACGATGGCGTTCACTCGATGCGCTGTCGGTCGCCTTTGCAACGGACACGCTGACGCGCCTCTACGGAATACCCGGCAGGACCGCCTCGGCGGTGCGTCGCTTCGGAATGGGACTGGTCGGCAAGATCTCGCCGCTTCGCGACCGACTGATGAGAGAAGCTAGGGGGACCAGCGGCGATATGCCGCTCTTGCTGAGAGGGTTGCCGATCTGAAGTCCTGACGAGTTGCAGCGACGATTATTGAATCGTCGGCTCGATCTCCGCGCCCCCGCTAACCGCCGCTCGGTGGAACTGCATCAGCTGCACGAGGAGGTCGGCACGCCCGTCGAGGTTCGCCTGCTCGAGCAACGCCTGCTTGGCGCCGACGTCAAAGGGCGCGACCTGCGCGATCGCGTTGACCAGCATCTCGTCGTCGAGGCGGCTGACCGCGTTCCAGTCGACCGCAAGCCCCATGGCGTCACCCAGACGTCGCGCCTCGCGTTCGACCTCCGCTCGCTGAACGAGGGACAGGGGTGGCGGTTCGTCGTCGCTGAACGCCTCGATGTCGACGTCGGCGCAGCGATAGGCCGCATCGACTTGGGCTTCCTCAATCAGCCTGAAACGGTTTGATCCAAGCAGCACGATGTTGAACCGGCCGTCCTCGAGCTCCTCGAGGCCGACGAGCTCGCCGACGCAACCGACCGTATAGAGCGGAGCCTCATTGTCGTCGTCGAGGCGGTGCGGCTGGATCATCGCGATTCGACCGGCCCCATCGATCGCGTCGCGAACCATCTCGCGATAGCGCGGCTCGAAGATGTGCAGCGGCAATTGCGAGCGCGGGAAAAGGATCGCGCCCGGAAGTGGAAAGAGTGGGACGCGTATGGTTCGGCTCATGTGAAGAGTACGGCCGAGAGACGGCGGCGCTGCGCGCTCGACCATGGGTCTTCCAGGCCCTGCGCCTCCAGCAGCTGGAGAAAGCGCTGGCGCGCCGCTCCGTCGTTCCACTCGCGGTCGCGCCGGATGATCTCCAGCAGTGCATCGGCGGCCGCATCGCGATCGGTCACCATCTTGGCCGAAGCCAGCTCGAACCTAGCCTCATTGTCGTCCGGATTGGCTGCGAGGCGATTTTCGAGAGCAGCTGGATCAGCAGCCGGGGCAGTCGACGCGACCTCAAGTGCCGCTTTGGCTCGAGCGATCTCCGGTTTGCCCGCGAGCTCGGCCGCTATCTCGCCGAGCAGCAGCCGGGCCCGGTCCGTTTCTCCTGCAGCGATGAGCGCTCGGGCAAGGCCGCCGATCGCTGCCGGATCGTCCGGGGCCATGTCGTGAACCTGCTGGAAGATGTTCGCCGCCCTTGGCGCATCGCCGGTTTCGAGCACTTCCTCGCCCATCGCGACGAGCGGCTTGATCTCGGCCTGGGGAGTGGCTCCCTCCGGCTCGATCTTCAGCTGAGAGAGCAGCTTGTCGAGCGCTTTCTTCAGCTGGGCTTCGGTGCGGTAATTGGTGAGATCGGCGACCGGCTGGCCACGATGGATTGCATAGACCGTCGGGATCGACTGGATTCGGAACTGAGAGGCGAGGAGCTTTTCCTTGTCGACGTCGATCTTGGCAAGTTTCACCCCCTTGGCCGCATAATCGTCCGCGACCTTGTCGAGGATCGGCGAGAGCTGCTTGCAAGGCCCGCACCAGTCCGCCCAGAAATCCAGAATGACCAAAGCGCTCATCGAGGGATTGATGACTTCGCTCTCGAACCGCTCGATCGATTCGCGTTCAGCTTCGGTAAGGCCCAGCGTCGCCACGACTGCTACTCGCTCCTCTGAGATCGCGGCCGTCCATATGGGCCGCGGTCTGCCGGGCCACAAGCGCCTGCTCTGCGGCTAACAGCCGCTTAACCACGCTGCTGTACGACACCAGCCATGGAAACCAAGAGGCGGGAGCGGCTCTGGTGGGCAGCGGTAAGCGCAACTGCGCTCGCCGGCCTCGTCCTGCGCGTTGTTGCGGCACAGGGCGGACTGTGGACGGACGAAGCCTGGTCGATGATTTACGCCGCAAAGGCGCGCAATCCGATGGGCGTGTTTCTGCGCATCAACCATGACAACAACCATCACCTTAACTCGCTTTGGCTTCAGGCGATCGGACCCGGCGCCTCGCCACTCCTCGCGCGAGTTCCGGCGATTGCGGCCGGGACACTTTGCATTCTTGTTGCCGCTTCGCTTTGCCGGCGGTGCTCCAGGAAAGCCGGGATGGTGGCCGCGCTGCTCTTCGCCGTCGCCCCGACGTTCGTCGCCTTCGGGTCTGAAGCGCGAGGCTATGCGATGATGCTCCTTGCCGCGCTCCTCATGTTCCTGCTCGTTGCAGTTGTCCTCGAGGGCCGTCCCGCTCGCGGCGCACGCTGGTGGCTCGCCGCCCTTGCAGTCTTCGGCATGTTCTCGCACCTGACGATGGCGGCGCCGGTCGCGATCGTCACGACCTGGCTCTATCTCGAGCGGCGAACGACGCTTGGCCCGCGACTGGCGCTGTTCGGGACCTTTCGGCTGATGGGACCGGCACTTGCAGCGACAATCGGCGTCATTCTCTTCGTCTTCGTCGCCGCGACGATGAGCCCGACCGGAATGCGCGTCGGCGGCATTGAGCCGTTTTCGTCCGAGCTATTTGTGGCTGCCCTCGACGACCTCGCGCTCTGGTCGGCAGGCTTCAGGTCCTCCTTGCCCTGGCTGGTGCCGCTTGGGGCCGGCGCGGCTGCCCTTCTTGTTATGGTTAGACCCCCCGACTGGGCCGGACCAAGGACGCGGCTCTACGCGATGCTGGTCCTTACGGTTCCTATCGGCCTTGCAATGCTCCGAGCGAGCAACAGCGGCTACGCTCGCTACTATCTGATGAGCGGCGTGGGACTCCTCCTGATGATGTCCGAATGGATCGCTCGCGGGCTCGAAGGACGCCCCGCAGTCCGGGCCGCCGCGGGTTTGCTGATCGTGACGCTCATGGGAGCGAGCCTCTGGCGCGATAGTCTGCTCGTCAGAGCCGACCGTGGAAGGCCCGAAATCCCGGTCCGTGACATGGCGTCGCTGTCACCATCGGGCGCATCGGTCGCCTTCGCCGAACCCCGACTGAAAGCGGTGGTCGCAGTCGCCGCAGAGCGCATCGGCTATCGCGCGCGCTTTGCCGGCGGCTGCGCCCCCGCCGACTTCCTCCTTGCCGCTCAATCGCGCCGGTCGCACTGGGCAGCGAGTGTCCAGCGCTGCGGCATCGAGATGGACGCGATCGATTCGTCGGTCGCAATTCCGCTCGGCGGCGATTCCTGGGTGCTCTACCGCGCCAAGACCTTGCAAAGCTTCGGGTCGGCTGATAGCGGGCGCGCTCCAGCGGCGAAGGACCGCCGCTTTTCCGGCCGAGCGGGCGTAGCTCAGGGGTAGAGCACAACCTTGCCAAGGTTGGGGTCGAGGGTTCGAATCCCTTCGCCCGCTCCACCGACTCGGTTGTACGTTCCTGACACATGGGTCACAGATCGTTCCTAAGACATAGGTCGTCGGCACCGATGAAGCAGCATTCTCGGACGACCTGCAAGTCTTGTTCAAAGCCAAGCGCCTAAGCGCATCGGCTTCCCAACCTACATCGCTGATCGGCGTCGCGCGGACGATCTGAAGCTGTTTCCTGACTTACCCTTTAGCTCACTCGGATATCACTCAGTCGCCTTCTCGAAGTGGTTCAGCCGGTTCCTCGGGAGCGCCGGCGCCGCCATATCGTTCCACTTGTGCGATAATCGCCGCCACGGTTGGCGGGCAGAGGTCTCGCGCTTATGTGGACGGCAAGGAGTCGAGCCATGGCCGAGCAAGCTGAACTCACCCGCGCCGCGACTAAGCGGAAAGTCCAAACGATCAACCCCGCCACCAACGAGCCCGGGAAAAACTATGAGGAGACCTCGCTCGAAGAAGCGCGAGCGGCCGCGGCCGCCGCTCGCAGGGCGTTCCTTTCGTGGCGAAAGACCAGCTTCGAAAACCGTTCGCGAATCTTCCACGAGGCCGCTGAGATCCTTCGCTCCCGAAAGGACCAGTTCGCCCGTCTGATGACCGAGGAGATGGGCAAGACATTCATCGACGGCCGGACCGAAGTCGAAAAATGCGCCTTTCAATGCGGCTGGTTCGCCGATCACGCCCATCAATATCTTGCGAACGAGCCGGTGGATTTCGATGGCGAGGAAGCGTTCGTCACCTTTAATCCGCTTGGCATCGTTCTCGCTGTGATGCCGTGGAACTTTCCCTTTTGGCAGGTCTTCCGATTTGCAGTGCCGGCGCTGATGGCAGGCAACGGCGCTCTCCTCAAACATGCCAGTAATGTGCCCGGCTGCGCCCTCGCGATCGAGGAGGTGCTGCATGAAGCCGGCATTCCGCACGACCTTTTCAGAACCCTTCTTCTCCCGAGCCGCGAGATCGAAGCGCTGATCAAGGACGACAATGTAGCGGCGATAACCCTGACCGGCAGTGTCGCCGCTGGCCGGAGCGTCGCGGCTGCAGCGGCTTCGGTCCTGAAGAAGTGTGTCCTCGAGCTCGGAGGATCCGATGCCTACGTCGTACTCGAAGATGTCGACATCGAGGCGGCTGCCAAGGTTGCCGCCACGGCGCGCATGGTGAACGGCGGACAGAGCTGCATTGCCGGCAAGCGATTCGTCGTTGTCCGGCCAATCCTCGAGCGGTTCGAGGAGGCGCTGGTCGAGGCGATGAGCGCCTATCAGATGGGGGATCCGACCAGGGCGGACACCAAACTCGGCCCGATGGTCAGCGTGAAGGCGCGCAACGACATCCATGCCCAGGTTACCAAGAGCATCGACAAGGGCGCTCGCCTGCTGCTCGGCGGGAAGGTGCCGGACAAGTCTGGAGCCTGGTATCCCGCAACTGTGCTCGGCGACGTTCATCCCGGCCAGCCAGCGCACGACGAGGAGGTGTTCGGCCCGGTCGCAGCCATCATTGCTGCCGAGGACGAGGCGGACGCCATCCGGATCGCAAACGACAGCGAGTTTGGCCTCGGCTCGGCCGTGATCACCGCAGACCAGGATCGCGGGCGCCGAATTGCCGCCGAAGAGCTTGAGGCCGGTTTGAGCTTCGTCAACGAAAACGTGAGATCTGATCCCAGAGCGCCGTTCGGCGGAGTCAAGCATTCGGGCTACGGTCGCGAATGCGGCGTCTTCGGGATTCGCGAGTTCGTAAATATCAAGACGGTGCATGTGAAGCCGCTCGGTCATGGCAGCGAAAACAGGACCGAGTAGCTAATGAAGGACTAGCGAGGCCTGGAGGCGATGTTTCCGTCATTGTCGTGATCGTGCTGCTCGATCACGGCTTCGGCCACGTTGTTCATCAGAGTCATGCGGACCGGCAAGGGCGTCGACGTCGTCTTGATCATCACCGCCACGGCATAGCTCTTCCCGTCGGGCGCGGTCAGAATTCCGATATCGTTGTAGCCCGCCTGAACTCCAGCGAGCTCCTGCCCGGTGCCGGTCTTGTGGCTGAGCATCCAGCCTGGCTTGAGTCCGCCCTTCAATCGGTTGGGGCCGGTGTGGGTGTGGCTCATGATGTCCAGCAGGTGGGCAGTGGACGCGGCCGATAGCAGCTCGCCCCGCTTCAGCTTCGAAAGTGCGTTGACGATCGCGCTCGGTGCAGCGCCGTCATAAGGGCTTGCGATGTAGCGATTGAATGCGGCGCTGCGGACCGCGACCGGAAGCGCGTCGCGAACCTCGAAAAACTTGCCGCCGGTCGAATAATCCTGCGACCAGGTGATGCCGGCGATCCTGCTCTGCAACGCGCGTTCGCCATTCGCAAACCGGATCGCTCCCAAATGCTTGCGTGAGATCAACGCCCGAACCGCTGCCGGCCCGCCGACAGAGCGCATCAGCTTGTCGTTCGCCGTATTGTCGCTGGTTGTGATCGCTCGCTCAAGCAGGTCCTCAAGGCTGGTCGTATAGCTTCCGTCCTTCAGAACCTCGTCCGCGATCGGCTGGTGGAAGAGCGTAAGATCGGTTTTGGTCAGAGTGACCTTGTCGTCCAGGCTGACCCGCCGGTGGTCGACAGCATCGAGCGCAGTGATCGAAACCCACAATTTGCTGACGCTCTGCTGCGGATAGAGCTCGTCGTCCTTCCAGCCGGTTTCCCAACCCTCGTCGATCGACCTCACCGCTATCCCGACGCGACCATCGAAGCCCCGGCCAAGCTCGTCGATCCTGTCGCTGATCGACTTGGGCGCGGGTACCGCCCGGCGCGAGACCGTCTTCTTATGGACCGCGGACCTGGGAGGATGGCTCGGCTCGGCCGTTCCGGACGCGCTGATCTGCACCGCGGCGAGGACGACGAGCCCAAATCCGAGCGTTTTCCCAAATGACGTCATGAATTCGCTTCTCCCCCGGACTTTCGCCCGTTCCCAAGAGCTTAGCCATATACTGCTGAACCTGGGCTGTGTGGGCATCAAGCGATCCCAAGCCCTCCGAACCGCTTTCCCCCAAGGGTTAGCCTGGCGAGCCGGGCGGAGGCAGGAGAGCGGCAGACTCGATCTCGTCGAGAGCCCGGTGAGCGGCGATGAAGCTTCGGGCCCTCGCCACCCAATCGCCGGCTCGAGCGGCGCCGGGCAGGCGCATCGTTTCAGCCAGCGCCTTGTTGACGTCGCCGCCGGCGAGTTGCTGGCGCGCACGCTCGTATCGAGCATCCGGGTTCACCGCCGGCCGTTCGGCCGAATGGATTTCAACCAGTTCGCCGAACTCTCGCTGGAGGTTGGTCCACCAGCTGTCCTGCGGACCGCCGCGCCGAAGGTCCGGGCCAAGTGCATCATATTCGCTGACGAGGTCGGCGAGCCGAACCGGCTGATGCGAGGCGGTGATGATCGTCGCGACCGCTGCGCGATGTTGGGCGCCGAACTGGTCAACGAGCAGGTTCTCGAGATAGCCAAGCGCGACTCCGCGATCGATCGCCCGCCGGGCCGCGAAGGCGACGACGAGGGCATCGGCGCGGCCCGCCGATCCCTCTGCCCTGGCCGTTGCGTTCTCGACTGCCGCAATCCGGTTCTCAAGGTCCGCGATCTTTTGCTCGTCGGCCTTATCGTCCGCCTTTGGCGCTCCTTGGACCTCCGGCCCGGGCCGCGAGTTCATAACGATTGGTCTTGGAGTGAGCGTCACCGGCTGCTGCGCCGGAACAATTCCGAGGACGCGCGCCGCAGGGCGATAATGCGCGAGGCCCCATGTCGCCGCCCCCGCCCCCGCGATGATGAGGACGAGCGCGACCAGCAGCCGCGCTCCCCAACCCATTCCCGTGCGAGTGGTGCTCATTTCGGGTCGGGTTTGTCGCACAGGCGTGCCGCGAGAGCCAGAAGGGCATCATCGTTGGGCTCCATGGCGACTTCGAGGGAACCCCAGCCGGTGCCCGCAGCCCTGGCTGCTGCCGGGCTGATCGCGGCGAGACGGATGTCGCCCCGATCCTTCACCAGTTCGGCAAAGCGGCACCCTGCGCGCGGCGAATGGATAAGCACGACTGCGCCGTTTGCGAGCCGGAGGTCGGGCCGCTCGACTTGCCGGGCGCGATAGACCGGAATGACTACGACCCCGTCGCGGTCTTCCAAAGGGTCCCGCCGGTCTTCGCCGCCAAGATGCAGCAATCTGAGGTTTGGCGGGATGAAGTCGATCAGTCGATCGATCCCACGATCGCCGACGGCGGCGATGCCAAAACCTCGCTCTCGCGCCGCTTCGGAAGTCACCTCGCCAACTGCATAGACCGGCAGCGACAAGAAATTTTCCAGCTGACCGCCCGCGGAGCGGACGGCATTGGCGCTTGTGAGCAATAGTCCATCGAAACCGCCCACCTCGGGCGCCTGCCATGAAACGGGTTCGATCTTGAACAGCGGAGCCGCGACCGCATCGAGGCCGCGCTCACGCGCTCGCACCACGGTCGTATTGGCGCCCGGCTCCGGGCGCAGGACCAGCACTCGCCTCATTCGGGCGCGAACAGCCTCCGGATCGATTCCGGCGCCTCATCAAGCAGCGATCGAGCAAGCTCGGCCGGAGTCTCGAAGTCCCCGCAGTCGAAGACTGCCCGCTTCTCGATCATGTCGGCCCCGTCCTCGCTGAACAGCTGCGCGCGCATCGTGAGGTCGCCGTCATCGAGAACGCAGAAGGCGGCAAGTGGCGAGGCGCACTCAGCCCCGAGCGCTCGAATGAGCGCGCGCTCGGCCATCACGCAGTCATAAGTGATCTGATTGTTGACGGTGGTGAGAACGCTCTGAGTCCTGGTGTCGTTGGTTCGGCATTCCACGCCGATCACGCCCTGGCCTGGCGCAGGGAGGATCACCTCGGTCGGAATGGCGGTACCCGCGCTGATGTCGAGTCGTTTGAGGCCCGCCGCTGAAAGCAGGGTTGCATCGATCTCGCCCGATTCGACGGCCTTCAGCCGGGTTCCGATATTGCCTCGAAGCGGCACGATCCTAAGGTCGGGGCGTAGCCTCAGCAGCTGCGCCTTTCGTCTTGGTGACGACGTTCCAACCACCGCACCCTTCTTGAGCTGGTCGATCGCGGCCGCGCCCACGATCCGGTCGCGAACGTCACCCCTGGGCCGGACGGCGGCAATGTGGATGTCCCCGGGACGGATGCTCTCGACGTCCTTCATCGAATGAACGCAGAAATCGACCTCGCCGGCCAGCAATGCGCGGTCGAGCTCCTTGGTCCACAGCGCCTTTCCCCCGATTTCGGCGAGCGGCCGATCCTTCACCTCGTCGCCGGTCGTCGTGATCTCGACGATCTGGACCCAGCCGTCGGGCCAGCGCTGCGCCGTCTCGATTGCCGCCGCCACCTTGCGCGCCTGAGCAAGAGCGAGTGGTGACCCGCGAGTTCCGAGGCGAAGTCCCTGCATTCGGCCACCCCTAGTGCATCTACCGCGGATCAGGCAAAGGGCCGGGCGAAATGAGCGTGATCCTCGGTCTTGAATCATCCTGCGACGACAGCGCTGCGGCGCTGGTGGCGAGTGACAGGCGAATTCTCGCCCAAGCCGTGGTCGGGCAGACTCAGGCGCACCGACCCTATGGCGGAGTGGTACCGGAGATCGCTGCTCGAGCTCATGTCGAGATCCTTCCGGCGCTCATATCGCAGGTGCTGGACGAGGCCGATATTTCATTAGCCAAGGTCGATGCTGTCGCCGCGACGGCCGGTCCGGGCCTGATTGGCGGAGTGATGGTCGCGCTTCTTGCCGGCAAGGGGCTGGCACTCTCCGCCGGCAAGCCGCTCGTCGCTGTCAACCATCTGGAAGGACATGCGCTCAGTCCACGACTGGTCGATCCGGACCTCGATTTTCCCTACCTTCTACTGCTTGTCTCCGGCGGCCATTGCCAGTTGCTCGAGGTCCGCGGAATCGGCGACTATCGCCGTCTTGCAACGACGATCGACGACGCGGCGGGCGAGGCGTTCGACAAGGCCGCCAAGCTTCTCGGCCTTGCCTATCCAGGTGGGCCGGCCCTCGAATCGCTCGCTCGGGCAGGCGATGCGCATGCCGTCCCTTTGCCCCGGCCCCTACTTGGTTCGGACGAGCCACACTTTTCCTTCGCCGGCCTCAAGAGCGCGGTCCAGCGAGCCGTCCAATCGGGCGACTACCGGCGCGAGGATATCGCCGCGAGCTTCCAGCAGGCGGTCGTCGATTGCCTGGTGGATCGAACCAGGATTGCTCTCGGCAGGACGGACGCACCGGCATTGGTCGTTGCCGGCGGCGTTGCCGCTAACCAGGCGATCCGTTCAGCGCTCGAAGACCTCGCTCGGCAAGAGGCCCGGCGCTTCAGCGTTCCGCCAGCGTGGCTGTGCACCGACAATGCGGCAATGATCGCTTGGGCGGGGGCGGAGCGGTTTGCGGCGGGTCTTTTGGACGACCTGAACGCGCCCGCCCGCGCACGGTGGCCCCTCGACGAGGGTGCCGAAAAAGTGCGTGGCGGGGGGGTCAAGGCATGAAGCTCGGGATCATCGGCGGAGGCGCCTGGGGAACCGCGCTCGCGCAGGTCGCCTCGGCGGACAGCCGCGAAACCCTGATCTGGGCCATGGAGTCCGAGGTCGTGCGATCGATCAACGAACGTCACGAAAATCCGGCCTTCCTTCCAGGCGTTCGGCTGAACGATTCGGTCCGGGCGACCGGAGACATTGGCGAAGTTCGCGATCGCGACGCTCTGCTCGTTGTCACTCCGGCCCAGCATATGCGGGGCCTGCTCGAGCAGGCTCCGGTCGCCGACAAGCCGCTCATCCTCTGCGCCAAAGGCATCGAGGAACAGTCCGGTCGATTGCTGCACCAGATCGCGATAGAGGCGTGCCCCGGCGCACCGATTGCAGTCTTGTCTGGTCCGACCTTCGCGCACGAGGTCGCGAAAGGCCTACCGACCGCAGTCACTCTTGCTGCGCAGGATCTCGGGCTCGCCGAGCGGCTTCGCGACCGAATCGCTCGACCGACGTTCAGGATCTATGTTTCGGACGATGTTGCCGGCGCTGAGATCGGCGGCGCCGTCAAGAATGTGCTCGCGATCGCCTGCGGGGTGGTTGAAGGTAGGAGCCTCGGTCAAAATGCCCGGGCTGCTCTCATTGCCCGCGGATTTGCCGAGCTTCGCCGGTTCGGATTGGCCTTCGGAGCAAAACTCGAGACCCTCTCCGGACTCGCGGGTCTCGGAGACCTCATCCTCACCTGTTCATCGACGAGCTCGCGCAACTATTCGCTCGGGCTGGGCATCGGCCAGGGCCGGGCGGCGGCCGAGCTGCTGTCCAATCGCAAGACGGTCGCGGAAGGCGCATTCACAGCCCCCGTGCTCGCGCGCCTCGCCCGGGAGAAGGGCGTCGAAATGCCGATCGTCGATGCCGTTGAAGCCCTGGTTTCAGGCCGCTCCAATGTCGATGAGGTGCTGGATGGCCTGCTCTCGAGGCCACCGCGGGCCGAGGGCGTCTAGAAATCGACCGCGATCCCCTTCTTCTCCCAATCGCCATAACGGGTCGGATCGAGGCGATTGCCTTCTCCGGCGGGCGGCGGGGCCTTGTCGGCCAGCTCGGTCACGGCCTCTGGTACGGCCGGCGAAGGACTCAAATAGGCCGGCGGATCGAGGTGCTTGGGGCGCTTCATGGCGCCAAGATGGCGAGCGCAGTCCCCGATGCCAAGTGTTGAGGGTCTCGGTGCGCGCCGAGCGGCGCTTCAAATCCTCGATGCCGTTCTTCGCCGCGGCGAGACTCTCGATTCCGCCGGCGGGCGGGTCCGCGGACTCGCTCCATCCGATCAGGCACTTGCACTCGCGATTGCCGGGGAAGCGCTGCGCCGCATGCCGGATCTCGATTCGCTGATCGACAGTGCAACCCGGCAGCGGCTGCCCGATGACAGCAAGGCGCGGATGGTTCTGCGCCTCGCACTCGCTCAGAAGATCGGGCTGGGCACGCCCGATCACGCGCTGGTTGCGACCGCTCTGCCGCTCGTCGAGGGCGGACCTCGACGGCTGGTGCACGGCGTTCTTGGAACCCTGCTCCGAAGCGGGGTACCGACATCGGGCGCACCCCACCTCCGGCCCGGGGTCGAGGAGCGCTGGGGCGCCGCTTGGGGAGAGCCGATGACTGACGCCGCCCGACGTCAGATCGCGGTGCGCCCGCCGCTCGACCTCAGCTTTGCCGATGACGGGGAGGCGCAATATTACGCAAGCGCCTGCGGTGGAACGTCGCTGGCACCAAATCACGTTCGCCTCAAAAGCTCCCCGGTAGCTGCCTTGCCAGGCTATGGTGGCGGCCGCTGGTGGGTGCAGGATCTAGCGGCGTCGCTTCCGGCGCGAACCATCCCGGGGATCGCGACCGACGTTCTCGACCTCTGCGCCGCTCCTGGCGGCAAGACGATGCAGCTGGCGGCCGCGGGCCAGAGGGTCACATCCGTCGATGCCTCAAAAAGTCGTCTTGGACGACTGCGCGACAATCTCGATCGAACGAACCTCAAGGCCCGGCTCGTCGAGGCCGACGCGCTCCAATGGGAGCCGGACCGCGAATATGATTCGATCCTGCTCGACGCGCCCTGCTCAGCGACCGGGACCTTCCGCCGCCACCCGGAGGTTCTCTATCGTGCGAGCCCGCGGATCATTGCCGAAAATGCCGATCTCCAGAGGCGGCTACTCGGCCGGGCGGCTCAGTGGCTGAAGAGGGGCGGAACGCTCGTTTACTCGGTCTGCTCGCTGGAGCCCGAGGAGGGTGAGGAGGTGGTCGCTGCCTTTCTTGAACAAAGTGGCGATTTCACGCTCGAGGAGCCGGTCGAACTGCCGGACTTCGTTCGTCCTTCAACGGGCCGCCTTGTTCGCATCCTTCCAACCCTGCTCGAAGCCGAAGGCGGTCTTGACGGCTTCTTCATCGCGCGGCTTGTCCGGCGCGGTTAATCGCGTCTAATCGGGCGCATGGCTCCGCCATTGATTTCCCCTTCGGTCCTGTCTGCCGACTTCGCCAAGCTCGGGGATGAAGTGCGAGCTGTCGACGAGGCCGGAGCCGACTGGATCCACATCGACGTGATGGACGGTCATTTTGTGCCGAACCTCACGATCGGACCCGGCGTGGTGAAGGCGCTTCGGCCCTATTCGAAAAAGCCTTTCGACGTCCATCTCATGATCTCGCCCGTCGACCCCTTCCTCGATGCTTTCGCCGACGCAGGCGCGGACATCATCACGGTCCATCCCGAGGCCGGCCCGCACCTCCATCGGACGGTCCAAAGGGTCAAAGCGCTTGGGCTCAGGGCGGGTGTGTCGCTCAATCCCGCTACGCCCGTCGATTCGCTCGACTATGTGCTCGACGATCTCGATCTTGTGCTCGTCATGAGCGTCAATCCGGGCTTCGGCGGCCAAAAGTTCATTTCGGGCCAGCTCGGCAAGATCGAGATCATCGCCGAGCGAATCGCGGCCCGGGGGCTCGACGTCCAGCTCGAGGTCGATGGCGGGATCGACCCGGAAACAGCGCGCCAGTCGGTCGACGCCGGCGCGACGGTGCTCGTCGCGGGAACCGCCGTGTTCCGCGGCGGTCCGAATTCTTACGCCGGGAATATCAAGGCGCTCAGGGGAGCTGGATGAGCAGCGACGGATCGGCCGCCGAACGCGCGGTCGTCACCAGGCTCGCGCGCGGCTCGTTGCTGTCGCGCCTCAAGACCGGCAAGCAGCCACTGAAGCTCGTCGCCGTCCCGCGCGACCATATTCACGGCGATCGCCAGCGCGGCGAGGCGCTGATGGCCGGACACCTGATCGTTGGAACCGAGTCTTTAGTCCTCAAGGATCTCGATTTCGCTCAGATCGGAGCGACAGGTGCGCTCGCCGAAAATCTCCAGGGCTTTTCCTGGCTTCGTGACCTCGCGGCGGCCGCTTCGCGCGAGAAGGGCGCCCGGGTCGGCGAGGCCCTGGTCGGACGCTGGCTCATTGCACACGGAACCAGGACCGACGGGGCATGGGCGCCGCACCTGTGGGGGGAGCGAATCCTGTTCTGGACCGCCTACGCGCCCTACATTCTCTCGAGCAGCGATGCCGGTTATCGCTCGGCGCTTCTTAACACGCTTGCGCGCGGCGCCCGGCATCTCGAGGCGACTTCGGACAAGGCCGCTATGGGCCTTGACCGAACCACCGCCTGGTGCGGGGTCGTCGCGGCTGGGCTGCTGGTCCAGGGCGGAATACCGCGAGTCGCTCGCGGTGAGGCAGGACTTGCGCGCGCCCTCGCCTCGGCACAGTTCGATGACGGCGGCCTCGTCAGCCGTTCGCCGGTCGAGCAGGTGCAACTGGTCGATCGACTGGGCCTTCTTCGCGCCTGCTACCAGGCGGCGAAGCAGACAATCCCAGATGGCACAGAAGGGGCTGCACAAGCCTCGCTCGCTGCGCTTCACGGAATCACTATGGGCGACGGAGCCCTCTCAAGCTGGCAGGGATGCAATGCGGGGGAGGCCTCGCGGCTGACTGCGCTGATCGAGGGCTGCGGGCTTCGCGCGCGTCCGCTCAGGCAGCCCGGAGGCTGGGGCTATCACCGGATGTCGGCGCTGGGCACGATCCTCGTCGTCGATGCCGCTCCGCCGCCCCCGCAGAGGATTGCGGAACAGGGCTCGGCCTCGACCCTCGCCTTCGAGCTGTCGGACGGCGGCCAGCGGCTGGTCGTCAATTGCGGCGGCCCTGGTCCCTTGCCGACCGAATTGCCCGCCGAGCTCGTCCAGGGACTGCGCACCACGGCAGCGCACAGCACGCTTGTTCTTGCCGATACCAATTCCACCAACATCCTTCCTGACGGATCGCTCGGGAAGGGCGTGGAGGACGTTGCAATCGAGCGGGCGGAGGATAATGATTCGAGCCGGCTGGAGGCGAGCCACGACGGTTATGTCCGTGCCTTCGGTCTCGTCCACAAGCGAAGCCTGATGCTCGGCAACGACGGCAAGGAAATCCGCGGCGCCGACCAGCTCATCCCCAAAGGCCGAAGGAAGATCCGCGAATCGGCTGCTTATGCCGCGCGCTTCCACCTTGCCCCGGGAGTGGAGGCCACGATCACCGCCGACGGAATGGGTGCAATCCTGCGATCGAGGGGCGCTCCGCCGTGGAACTTCCGCTGCCGCGGCGGCAGTCTCGCAACCGAGGAAAGTCTTTGGATTGACGGCCGCGGCCAGCCGCGCTCGACGATGCAGCTTGTCATCGTTGGCGAAGTTTCGGCATTGGGCGGCGAAATCGGGTGGCAGCTTCGCCGCGCCAGCTAATCAAAAGGACCAGCAATGACCGACCTCGTACCCGTTCGCCGGGCGCTCATCTCGCTTTCCGACAAGAGCGGCCTTGAAGAACTGGCCGCCGGACTTGCGCGGCACGGCGTCGAGATCGTCTCGACCGGCGGGACGGCCGCGAAACTGCGCGAGCATGGCATAAGGGTGCGCGACATCAGCGAACTGACGGGCTTTCCCGAGGTGATGGACGGACGGGTCAAGACCCTTCACCCGAAGGTCCATGGCGCCCTTCTTGGAGTTCGGCATAATCCCGAGCACGTGGCGGCGATGGAAGAGCACGGTATCGCGCCGATCGATCTTGTTGTCGTCAATCTCTATCCCTTCCTCGACACGGTGATGAGCGGCACCGATCGCGACACGATCATCGAGAATATCGACATCGGCGGGCCCTCGATGGTGCGGTCGGCCGCAAAGAACCACGCCCATGTCGCGATCGTCACCGACCCTGCGGATTATCGGGTGCTATTGGCCGAGCTCGATGCAAATGACGGAAGCACGACGCTCGGGCTGAGGAAGACGCTTGCGGCCAAGGCATTCGCCCTCACCGCCGCTTATGACTCAACCATTTCGCAGTGGTTCGCGTTCGCCGACCAGGGCGAACGCTGGCCGGAGACCTGGGTTCTCGCCTCGAAGCTCAAGATGCCGCTGCGCTACGGCGAGAACCCGCACCAGCAGGCGGCCCTCTACATCCCGGTCGGGACGAACGCGCGCGGGATCGCGCAGGCCGAGCAGGTCCAGGGCAAGGAGCTCAGCTACAACAATCTCAATGACGCCAATGCGGCGCTTGAACTCGTCTCGGAGTTTCGGGGCGGGGAGCCTGCAGTCGTCATCGTCAAGCACGCCAATCCATGTGGAGTTGCGACTCGCTCTTCGCTAATCGAGGCGTGGCGCGAGGCGCTCGCCTGCGACAGCGTATCGGCGTTCGGCGGTATTGTTGCGGCGAACCGTCCGCTCGATTCCGAAACCGCCGGTGCGATCAGCCAGATCTTCACCGAGGTCGTCGTCGCCCCCGACGCGGACGAGGCAGCGAAGGCGATCTTCGCGAAAAAGAAGAATCTGCGCCTCCTTCTCACCAGCGAACTTCCCGATCCGAGCCGTCCCGGCCAGACGCTTGCGGTGATCGCCGGCGGTCTTCTCGTCCAGGACCGCGATAACAAATCAGTCTCGATTGACGAGATCAAGTGCGTCACCAAGCGTCAGCCGACCGAACAGGAGATACGTGACTGCCTGTTCGCCTGGACCGTTGCAAAGCACGTCAAGTCGAACGCAATCGTCTACGCGAAGGACGGCGTAACCGCCGGCATAGGCGCCGGGCAGATGAACCGCCGCGACAGTGCTCGAATCGCCGCGATCCGAGCGATCGAGGCAGCCGAGGCGAACGGCTGGGAAGCGCCACGAACCGTCGGCTCGGCGGTCGCTTCGGACGCATTCTTCCCCTTCGCGGACGGTCTCCTCGCAGCCGCCGAGGCTGGGGCCACGGCGGTTATCCAGCCGGGTGGCTCGATCCGGGACGAGGAGGTAATCGCGGCCGCAGACGAGGTTGGCCTTGCCATGCTGTTCACCGGCACGCGGCACTTTCGCCACTGATTTCTCTTAGACGATATCGTCGACGATCTGATCGCGCGCCAGGGCCGCATTCTCGGCATCGCGGAGCTCACGTACCTCCGACTTGCGCATCCGGAACAGTTCGCGGTCCTTGGGGCCGAAGCCCGTCGTCCACAATATGGCGCCGAACGCGACGAGAATCGCCGGGACTCCCGCGACCAGTTGCCACGTCTGCGGCAGTAGGAAGCGAACGAGTGCGCCGGCGACAACGCCTGCTGCGGTCGCCCATGCAAGGTCCCAGCGCCAGCCGGACACCGGCTGCCCGAGTTCCTTCGCGAGCAGCCGCGACTTTGCGATCCAGGCGAAGGCAAGGGCGACGCAGAGCGCGATCGCCGGTCCCGTCGCCTGGAAGGTCTGGGGCAGGCCCTCGCCTTTCATGATCAGGATCAGGGCAGCAGCGAGGCCCGCCTCGATGGCGAGCATGATCAGACTGAGCGCCATGTTGCGTTTGCGGGCGACGTAGATGAGGGCTGCTTCGCTGACGAACGCCGACGCGGCGATCACTTCGGCGGCGAGGAGGAATGCGAGCATTGCCGTTCCGCCGGTAAATCCCGATCCGACGAGCCCCATGACTGCGCGCCCGGGAATGCCGAGGGCCAGCGCAATCCCGAGCTGGGCCGCGATGATCCAGTAGGTGACCTGCCGGACCTGCGCGGCAACCGCAGCGCGGTCGCCGACCGCGATACGGCGCGCGATCGCCGGCCCAAGCACCGGCTCGAAGCTTGTCTTCAGCTTGGCCGGCAGTGTCGCGACCTGCTGCGCGACATAATAGATTCCGACGAAGCTCGCCGGCATGAATGCGCCCAGCACCGCGAGGTCGATCCGTCGCGAGGCCCATTCGACCGCATCGGCTGCAGCAACGGGTACGTTGCGCCAGGCGGTGCTCCAGGAGGTTGCGAGATCGGGCTTCCACCCGCGCGGAATTCCGTAGCATTTCACCAGCGGGATCAGGGCGGCGATGAGCGCCGCGACCATCGAGAAGACATAGGAGACGATAAGCCCGTCCTCGAGTGAAATGTAGGACCAGCCGAACGCGACGATGCTTATTGTCCACGGCTGCACGATCGAGCGTGCGCGGACGGTCGAGGCGACATCGTCGCGATAGGCAAGCGCGGCAAGCGCGATATCGGTCCAGCTGATCGCCAGCACAGTGATTGCGAGCAAACGGTCGAGGCCATGGATTTGAGTGGTAGGGTACATCGCGCGCGGAAACAGAAAGAGGATCGCCATCCCGATGAACGAACCGACGGCCGCGACCAGCATCGCGTCCGCGACGATCCATGCCTGCGGCTTCTTTGCATTGGCGAGTAGCTGGGCGAGGCCGCGTCGCAGGCCGAGCGCGGCGAGTTGTGCGGCGAACTCGACCGTCAGCACCGCATATGCAAAACGGCCGAGCGCGGCGGGGCCATAGATTCGACCGCCAATGAACAGGAACGGCACCATCCCCGCAAGCCGGAGCACGAAGCCGAAGACGTTCAGCCGCCCGCCCCGGGCAAGGGTCGCCATATCCGCATCGGGGCCGACAGCGGTCGCTTCCCCAATCCTATCCGTGTCGGTCAATGCGCTTCGCCCCAATGCGCTCCCCAGCCGACTTCGACGTCGAGCGGAACGTCGAGCTTCTGTCCAGGCTCGGCGGCGTTCGCCATCACTTTCTTAATGATGTCAGCTGCTTCCTCTTCTTGTCCATCCGGCACTTCGAACACCAGTTCGTCGTGAACCTGGAGGAGCATTTTCACGCCATCCAGTCCGGCCGCCGCGAGCGCATCGTCCATCCTCGCCATTGCGCGCTTGATGAGATCTGCGCTGGTGCCCTGGATCGGAGCATTGATCGCCGCCCGCTCGGCACCTCCGCGGATCGAGGGATTGGGCGAGCGGATGTTCGGCTCGAAATGGGTCTTGCGGCCGAACAGGGTGCGCGTGAACCCGTGTTCGCGAGCAAAGCCGAGAGTCGAGTGGATGTAGTCCCGGATTCCGGGGAAGCGTTCGAAGTAACGGTCGATGATCGCCTTGCCTTCTTCCTTGGGAACGCCAAGACGGCCCGCCAGCCCCCAGGATGAAATACCGTAGAGGATCGCGAAATTGACGGTCTTCGCCTTATTTCGCGTGTCCCGGTCGACCATGCCGAACAGCTCTTCGGCGGTAATCGAATGGATGTCCTCGCCGGCGTTGAATGCGTCTTTCAGCTGGCGCACGTCGGCCATGTGAGCGGCGAGCCTCAGCTCGATCTGGCTGTAGTCCGCGCTCAGCAGCTTGAAGCCCCGGTCCGCGACGAATGCGTCGCGGATCTTGCGGCCGACCTCGGTCCGGATCGGGATGTTTTGGAGGTTGGGGTCGTTCGATGACAAGCGGCCGGTCTGTGCGCCGGTGAGGCTGAAGCTCGTATGGACACGCCCGGTCTCGGGATTGACCTGCTGCTGAAGAGCGTCGGTGTAGGTGCTCTTGAGCTTTGTAAGCTGACGCCAGTCGAGAACCAGGCGGGCGCATTCAATCCCCTCGCCGGCGAGGCGCTCGAGCTCGTTCACGTCGGTCGAATATTGCCCGCTCTTGCCCTTGCGCCCGCCCTTCAGGCCAAGGCGGCCGTAGAGGACTTCGCCGAGCTGCTGCGGCGATCCGATCGTGAACGGACCGCAAGCAGCCTCGTAGATCTTCTCCTCGAGCGCCTGGATGTCCCGCCCGAACTCGGCGGAGAGGCGAGCAAGATACTCGCGGTCGACCTTGATCCCGCGGCGTTCCATCCGGCTGATCACGGGCACGAGGGGCTTGTCGACCCGTTCGTAGACTCGAGCGACGTTCTCGGCCGCAAGCCGCGGTTTCAGCCGAAGCCAGAGCCTCAGCGTGACGTCCGCATCTTCCCCGGCATATTCGGTCGCCGGTCCGAGCGGCACCTTGTCGAAGGTGATTTGCTTGGCGCCCGTCCCGCACAAGGATTTATAGCTCATGCACTCATGGTCGAAGTGGAGCT
>DATATH010000071.1:0-13260 GCA_036268895.1 Sphingomicrobium sp.
GCAAACCAGCTCGGTCTCATTGCCTATTGGAAAACGTCGCACACCAAGCCCGACGTTTGCCTGACGGAGACCGCGCCCACCTTCTGCCGGTCGATCTGAGTGTCGTTCACTTGGGCTATGTCCGCAACCTCGCCGTCCACACACAGGAGCGGTTGGACGAGATCGCGAGACAGCTTAATGGGCGACCACGCAAGACGCTCGGGTTCGAAACCCCAGCTGAGCGTGCGATGATCGACTGAAACGGCAGTCGGAATCGGATATTAGGGGCTCGCCGTTTTCCGGGGGCAAGCGGACGTCCGGTTTAGGGAGCCTTTTTGGTAGTTTCGCTAGTCACGTTACCGATGTCTCAGGAACGTACAAAACTGAAAATGGCGGATGGGGTGGGATTCGAACCCACGGACGCTTGCACGTCGCCGGTTTTCAAGACCGGTGCCTTAAACCGCTCGGCCACCCATCCGCGATCGGCAGCCGCATATCGTCGGGAGCGACCGACTGTGCAAGGCGCGCGGTGAACCAAGCTGGTCGCAGAGGGGTTTTTCACTTTAGCCTCGGATGTTGGGAGGAGGGCGTTGGTGTCGATGATTGGTTGGATGTGGATTGCGGCGTCGGCCGTTTCACTCGGGACAGCTCCGAGCGCGAACGGCCAGGGTGGTGCGGCGATCGCCGCATCTGCCGCCGTTTTCCAGTCGCCCGACTACAGCTGGGATACGTACAAGATACGCCTCGCCGCGCTCGCCCGCCTTCAGGGCGTGCGCGAATCGACCATCCAGACCAACGTTCCAGGGCTCGACATCAACAGCACCGCTATTCAGCTTGAGCGAACGGAGCCAGTAGCTCACACTTTCGGGGGGGTGGTGGGAGCCCTCGCGCCCTACCTTCGAGCCCATGTCACACGCTCGCTGATTGTCCGCGGGCAGGCCAATTACCGCGACAATTACGACGGATTGCGCCGCCTGGAAGTGCGGTACGGGGTCGATCCCACCGTGCTGATGGCGATATGGGGAATGGAGACGAGCTACGGCACCGTTACCGGCAGCACCGACCTCCTCAATGCTCTCGCGAGCCTCGCCTATTACGGGCGCCGCCGAGATTTGTTCGAGAATGAGTTCGTCGCCGCCCTCAAACTGATCGACCTTGGCGTTCCGCGATACGTGCTGAAGGGAAGTTGGGCCGGAGCAACGGGCTACCCGCAGTTCATGCCTTCGGTTGCGCTCCGACTTCGCGCCGACGGCGACGGCGACGGCTATGCCGACATCTGGCGGAGCGAGCTCGACGGGCTTGCATCGATCGCGGCTTACCTGCGCGACGCCGGCTGGAAGCCGAACACTGTATGGGGAATCCCGGTTCGAACTCCGGACAACCTCGATCGCCAGGCAATCGTCTCGCGAATCACGTCGCCCCGCTGCCCGCAGGTGTACCGGCGGATGAGCCGCTGGCTCAGCATGCGCGAATGGCGCGCGCTTGGGGTCACCCCGACCGACCGCTCGCTTCCGGATAATGAGATGGCGAGCCTGATCGAACCCGACGGGCCGAATGCGACGGCCTACCTCCTCACCACCAACTATCGCTCGATCCTCGATTATAATTGTTCGAATTTCTACGCAATTTCGGTCGGAGTTCTGGCGGACCAGATTGCACAGCGATAGACAGGTAGTCTCGCCAGCCTGAATCAGGGGATCCAAAGAGTTTCGATGCCGCGCACCCTTCTTTTTGCCACCGCCGCTTCCGTCCTTCTCGCCAGCGCAGCGCCTGCAGCGGCGCCGCAATTCGATACGCCGGCGAAGGTCGCCTATCTTTACGACGTCAATTCGGGGGCGGTGCTGTACGCCAAGAATCCCGACGCCCACATGCCGCCCGCCTCGTTGGCCAAGATGATGACAACCGAGGTTGCCTTCGAGCTGATCGACCGGGGACAATTGTCACTCAACAAGATGTGCACGGTAAGGCCGGAGACATGGCAGAAATGGCATGGACCCCAGGCCGGTTCGACGATGTTTCTCAGTCCGAACGAGCAGGTCAGTGTCGAAAATCTGATCAAGGGCATCGTGACGCTTTCCGGGAACGACGCTTCGGTCGTGCTCGCCGAGTGCATTGCCGGGACTGAGCAAGCCTTTACCGATCAGATGAATGCGCTCGCCAAGAAGCTTGGCGCCAACAATAGCCATTTCGGTACGGCCAATGGCTGGCCGGACAATGGCGTGACTTATGTGACCGCGCGCGATCTCGGGACGATCGCGAGGGCCACGATCGAGCACCATCCCAAGCTCTACAAGGAGTTCTATTCGCTGCCGAACTTCACATGGGGCAAAACGATCGGATCGGGCAAGGACATCACCCAGGAGAATCGGAATCCGATCCTCGGTCACGTTTCCGGAGCCGATGGCCTCAAGACCGGCCATACCGACGAGGCCGGCTACGGATTCACCGGCTCTGCCGAGCAGACCGGCCGCCGCCTTATCGAGGTGCTCGCCGGAATGGACAGCTGGAACCAGCGAGTTCAAGAGTCGACGCGCCTCATCACCTGGGGCTTCGGAGCCTGGAACGACAAGCCCTTGTTCAAGGCCGGGGACAAGGTCGGAACGGCGCAGGTGCAGCTGGGAAGCTCGAGCGAAGTGCCACTGGTCGCACCTCGCAACCTCGCCGTCAGCGTTCCGGCCGGACTGTCGCTGTCAAACAAGCCCGTCACGATGAAGATCCGCTACGAGGGTCCGCTGATGGCACCGATCGCAAAGGGGCAGGAGGTCGCGCAGCTGGTGATCACGACCGGCGATACATCGCCTCAGATGGTTGCGCTGGTTGCTGGAGAAGATGTCGGTCGAGCCGGCTTCTTCGGCCGCATCTGGCTCGGACTTAAGCATCTCGTCGGATTGGCGTGAGCCGCGGACGCTTCATCACGCTCGAAGGCGGAGAGGGGGTCGGCAAGTCGACGCAGGTGAGGGCGCTGGCAGAGGCCCTCCGCGGCCGCGGAATCGGCGTCCTGGTCACACGCGAGCCGGGAGGAAGCGAAGGCGCCGAGAAGATCCGAGAATTGCTGTTGGGGGGCGCCGAGGACCGATGGGGAGCGCGATCTGAAGCCTTGCTCTTCGCCGCCGCCCGAGCCGACCACCTCGAAAAGGTAATCCGTCCAACTCTGGAGGCTGGGAGCTGGGTACTTTCCGACCGCTTCGTCGACAGCTCGCTCGCCTATCAGGGCGGAGCCGGTGGGCTCGGCATCGAAACGATACGCGAGATCAACGCCTTCGGGATCAATGGCTGGTATCCGGACCGGACGCTCGTTCTAATATCCGATCAGGGCAGCGGTCGCGCCCGCGAAAGGGACAGCGGCGCAAGCGACCGGATCGGTAAACGTCCCGAAGATTACCACCGAAAGGTCGAGGCAGCGTTTCGGATCATCGCCGCCGAGGAGCCCGAGAGGGTACAACTGATCGACGCATCGGGATCCCAAGAGGAGGTGACCAGGAGGCTGCTTGACGCCCTCGTGGACCTGCTGCCGTGATCGTCGGCCAGGACAAAGCGGTCGAGGAGTTCGCAGCGGCCTGGGCAGGACGCAAGCTCCATCATGCCTGGCTGCTCGCCGGGCCTCGCGGCGTGGGCAAGGCGAGTTTCGCCCGCTCCGCTGCAAGGCGCGTCCTTGCTGACGCCGCTGGACCGGCCACCGACCTTTCTGGAATAGACACTCTTGACGGTCACCCGATCGTCAAGCTGGTCGAGGCCGGAAGTCATCCCGACATGCGCTGGCTCGCGCGGCTGGCTAGGGAGAAGGGCGAAGGGCTCACCAGGGACATCACGATTAAGCAGGTCCGTGAGCTCGGCGAGTTCATGGGCATGACCGCCGCCCTCTCTGCCTGGCGCGTGGTGGTGATCGACAGCATGGACGAGCTCAACAAGGAAGCATCGAACGCTCTTCTCAAGATGCTCGAGGAGCCGCCGTCGAACACACTTTTCCTACTCATTAGCCACGCGCCGGGACGTCTGCTTCCGACCATCCGCTCGCGCTGCCGGCTCCTCCATTTCGAGGCGCTCGACGATGACGCCATGACGTCAGTCCTAGAAGCCAATTCGCCGGGGCTCAGCGCGTCGGAGAGGAAGCTCATTGTCTCCATGTCCTTCGGCTCGGCCGGACGCGCACTGGCCTTTGCGGAACTGGGACTCGCAAAGCTCGAGGAGGCGGCGATTGCGATCCTCCGCGAGGGCGACCCTACCAATGCCCGGCGGGCCGAGCTCGCGAACGAGCTTGGAAAGAAGGCCTCGACCGAGCGCTATTTCGCGTTTCTTGAGCTTGCACCGTCGCTGATCGCTCGCGAAGCCCGTGGCCTGCGAGGGAGCAAGCTCGAGCGGGCACTCGATGCTTATGCGAAGGCGCGAGAGCTCGCAGGGATTGCGCCGCGTGTGTCGCTCGACCCTGCCGCGACCGTATTCCAGATCGGCGGGATCCTGGCTGACATCGCCGGCCCGGGTTCCTTGAAGCGCTAGGGACTGGCGGCTAGGGCCTTCGCAAATGGGCGAGCCCTTCTATATCACGACTGCGATCAGCTACCCGAACGGGCCGCCGCACATCGGCCATGCCTACGAGGCAGTCGCCGCCGACACTATCGCGCGTTTCCGCCGGGCGCAGGGCCGCGACGTGCGGTTTCAGACAGGTACAGATGAGCATGGCCTCAAAATGGCTCAAGCTGCGCGCGCCGAAGGCGTTGAGCCACGCGCTTTTGCGGACAAGATGTCGCGTCTTTTCCAAGCCATGTGCGATACTCTTAATGTGTCGTATGACCGATTTATCCGGACCTCCGAGGAGGATCATTACCGAGCGAGCCAGGCGATCTGGAACGCGATGGAGGAGAGGGGGGACCTCTACCTTGACCGCTACGAAGGTTGGTACTCGGTCCGCGACGAAGCCTATTACGAGGCCGACGAGCTCACTGGCACGGAGGACGGCTCGAAGCTTTCACCCAATGGCACCCCAGTCGAATGGACCGTCGAGGAGAGTTGGTTCTTCCGCCTGTCGAAGTACCAGCAGCCGCTGTTGGACCTTTATGCGGCAAATCACGACTTTATCCGCCCGGAAAGCCGTCGCAACGAGGTCGTCCGTTTCGTCGAAGGCGGACTCAAGGATCTCAGCATCTCGCGGACCAGTTTCGACTGGGGTGTTCCGGTGCAGGGTAGCGACCATCATGTGATGTACGTCTGGCTGGACGCGCTGACCAATTACATCACGGGGCTCGGTTATCCCGACGACACCGAGCTGTGGCGCCGCTACTGGCCGGCGGACCTGCACCTCATCGGCAAGGATGTCGTGCGTTTCCACGCGGTCTATTGGCCCGCATTCTTGATGTCCGCGGGCCTTGAGCTTCCAAGGCAGGTCTATGGTCATGGCTTCCTGCTCAGCCGCGGCGAAAAAATGTCGAAAAGTGTCGGCAATGTCGTCGACCCGATGGTGCTCGCCGACCGCTTTGGAGTCGACGCGCTGCGCTATTTCCTGCTGAGGGAAGTGACCTTTGGCCAGGACGGTAGCTACAGTGCCGAGGCAATCGTCAGTCGCGCCAATGCTGAGCTTGCGAACAGCTTCGGCAATCTCGCGCAACGCGTGCTCACCCAGATCGTGCGCAATTGCGGTGGCGGACTGCCTGAAATCCACGGCCACAGTGACGCCGACAACGGGCTGTTCAAGATCGTGTGCGGGGCAGCGAGCGAGGCAATTCCGGCCGCGTACGGCGACCTTGCGCTGAACAAGGCCTGTGAAGCCTGGATCCAGGCAGTGTTCGCCTGCAACGCCTATATCGACGAACAGGCGCCCTGGGCGCTTAAGAAGACCGATCCCGACCGGATGCAGACGGTCCTTGCGACCCTTTACATCTCAATCGCGGTCCTTGCGGTCGCAATCCGGCCGGTGATCCCTGGAAGCGCGGATCGGCTGCTCGAGAGCATGGGAGTTGGGCCGGAGCTACGAACGTTCGATGGGATTCTTGGCCACTGGTACTCGCCTCTCGCAGAGAGCGATTTTCGGCTCGCGCAGCCAACGCCGCTGTTCCCGCGGCTCGAGCTTCCCGAAGACGAGGAGGCTGCGGCGTGAGGTTGATCGACAGCCATTGCCACCTCAATTACGAAGGCCTGGTCGAACGACAGGCCGAAGTACTTGAAAAGGCCCGTGAACGTGGTGTCATAGGATTTCTGAACATCTCAACGCGCCAGTGCGAGTGGAGCGACATTGTCGCGCTGGCCGAGCGAGAAAGGGACGTTTGGGCAAGCATCGGTGTCCATCCTCACGAGGCAGATGCGCATCCGGACCTTGGCGCTCGAGCGCTCGTCGAAGCCGCCGACCACCCGCGAGTGATCGCAATCGGCGAGTGTGGTCTCGACTATTATTACGACAAGTCGGACCGAGCGGCGCAGCGCGAACGGTTCCAGGCGCACGTAGATGCGGCACGGCAATCGAGCCTTCCGCTAGTCGTACACACGCGAGATGCCGAGGGCGACACTGCTGAGATTCTCGAAGCCGCGGTCAAAGCAGGGGGTGTCACGGGCGTACTCCACTGTTTCACCGGCTCTGCCGAGCTCGCGCGCAAGGCCCTCGACCTTGGATTTTATGTTTCCTTGTCGGGGATCGTGACTTTCAAGAATGCCCAGGACCTGCAAGCGACCGCCAAATGGCTGCCACTGGACCAGATGCTTGTGGAAACCGATTCACCTTTCCTCGCGCCGGTGCCACACCGCGGGCAGAAGTGCGAGCCGGCGTTCGTTGCCGATACGGCCAGCTTTGTAGCACAGCTGAGGGCAGAGGCCCCTGAAGAGCTGGCGGAGGCAACGACTTCCAACTTTTTCAAATTGTTCAAGAAAGCGGCGTGAAGGTTCGCATTCTGGGTTGTGGAACGTCGACCGGCGTTCCGAAGATTGGCAACGAATGGGGCGAGTGCGACCCGGATGAGCCGCGAAACTATCGTCTGAGAACGTCCATCCTGGTCGAGAGTGCTGGCGAGCGAATGCTCGTCGACTGTGGACCGGACCTGCGAGAGCAGTTGCTTGGAGCGGACGTGAACAGGCTCGATGGTCTCATCGTCACCCACGCTCATGGCGACCATTGCCATGGCATCGACGAGCTGAGGCCGGTTTCACAGGCGATCGATCGTCCCGTTCCTCTACACGCGCGGGCCGATGTGCTGGGAGAACTGGAACATAGATTCGGCTATGCCTTCACCCGCTCTGAATTCTATCGGCCGATCGTCGAGGCCCGGGAGCTCGGAGACGAGATGAATTTCGGAAAGGTTCGCACACACTTCGTCGACCAGCCGCACGGTGGATCTCGCTCGCTCGGATTGCGGTTTGACGAGGGCGGATATTCAGTATCGTATGCAATAGATTTCAATATCTTAACCGATGAAATGGCGATGCTTTACGAAGGTACGGACGTGTGGATAGCGGACTGCCTAACGCGTCGGCCACATCCAACCCATGCGCATCTCGATGGCGTGCTAGGTTGGGCGAGGGATTTGCGCGTGGGTCGGCTCTACCTCGTTCACATGGGCAACGGCCTCGATTATCGTTCTCTGGTTGCCGAGCTCCCCGACTGGGCAGCGCCGGCCTATGATGGGCTTGAGATCGCCTCATGATGACCAACGACCTAATGCTCGGCGGCGTCTACATCCTGATGGCGGTCATGCTCGTGCTCGGCTCGCTGATGGCAAGACGGGAACCAATCGCGAAGCTTCTGACGATGGCTGTCGCCTGGATCGTGATCTTCGCCGCCGGCTTCGTCCTGTTCACCTTTCGCGACGACTTCGGTTACCTTGCGCAGCGGCTGAAGGCCGAAGCGATCGGAAGCCCGGTTACCGAGGGGCAGGTGACCCGCATTCCAATGGCGATCGACGGCCACTTCTGGGTCAGGGCAAGGCTGAACGGGCGCGACGTCAAGTTCCTGGTCGACAGCGGTGCGACGATGACGACGATCGACCGTAACACGGCCAATGCCGCCGGAGTGGCGGTCTCGCCGAGGGCTGACGAGTTCGTTCGGACCGGAAACGGCATCATCCGAGTCTCGAGTGGCCGCGCCGACGATCTCAGCATCGGCAACATCGACCGTCGTGACGTCGGGCTCCAGATCGCCGACAACGATGATCTGAACGTCCTCGGTATGAACTATCTGTCGACGCTCAAGCGGTGGGGAGTGGAAGGCCGGTGGCTGATCCTCGTCTCCTAATCCCTATGGTATTTTACATAATGCATATTATCATACTTACAGTTTGCCCAGGCGCGGGGGCCCGCCGTGCCGCTTGAGCGCCTGCGCTCGATCATGCGCCGCCTCCGCGATCCCAAGACCGGCTGCGAATGGGATACGGTCCAGACATTCGCGACGATCGCGCCCTATACGATCGAGGAAGCCTATGAGGTCGCCGACGCCATCGCGCGCGACGATATGGACGACCTCGTCGACGAGCTCGGCGACCTGCAGCTCCAGGTCGTCTTCCATGCCCAAATGGCCGAAGAAGCCGGTCTCTTCACGCTCGAGGACGTCATCGAGCGCATCAGCGACAAGATGGAACGACGTCATCCTCACATTTTCAGCGACGCCGAGCACGGCGGCCACCACCTCTGGGAGAAGATAAAGTCCGAGGAACGCTCAGCTAACCCTGACAAAAGCGCCCTTGCGGGTGTCGCACTTGCGCTTCCGGCGCTGGAACGTGCTGCAAAACTGCAGCGGCGTGCAGCGAGCGCAGGCTTCGACTGGCCCGACCGGTCAGGTCCGCGGGCCAAAATCGACGAAGAGCTCGCCGAACTGGCCGCTGAAACCGACCACCAGCGCATGCTCGAGGAGCTTGGCGACCTCCTCTTTGCAGTCGTCAACTTGGCGCGACATCTCAACATCGAGCCTGAGGCTGCACTTCGCGAGGGCAACGCCAAGTTCGAGCGGCGCTTTCGCGCGATCGAGACGACACCCGGCTTTTCTGATTTGAGCCTTGACGAGAAGGAACGGCTCTGGGTCGCTGCGAAAGCGGCTCAGACGGGCTCCATCGCCTGAAAGCGGGCCCAATTGTCAGGCGATAGCCTGACTGAGAGCTGCATCTGATCGTGATCGAGGCTCTGCTCGAGCACTTCGCCCCTGGCGTGCAGCCAGGCGATCTTCCCTCCAGCGCTCGAAGGGAGGCGAATCTGATGCACCTGCTCGCCCTTCCTCAGCCACTCCGCCATCCGCTCGCGAAGATCATCGAGGCCTTCGCCGGTCCCGGCTGAAATCGGCACCACGTCATCTCGGCGCCTGGCTTCTTCGATGAGCCGTCCGCGCTCCTCTCTCGATAAGAGGTCGATCTTGTTCCATGCCTCGATCCTGGGCGGCGCCCCCTCCTCGGCCAGACCGAGAGACTTCAGCACATCCTCAACGTCTTCACCCTGCGCCTCGCGATCCGGGTGCGCCATGTTGCGCACGTGAACCAGCAGATCGGCTTCGCGGACTTCCTCGAGGGTCGCTCGGAACGCCGCAATCAGCTCCGTTGGAAGGTCGGAAACAAATCCGACGGTGTCCGACAGGATGACCTTGTCGAAGCCGGCCAGCCTGATGTCGCGCATGGTCGGATCGAGCGTTGCGAACAGGAGGTTCTCCGCAAACACAGCTTCGCCCGTCAGGCGATTGAAAAGCGTCGACTTTCCGGCGTTCGTATAACCGACCAGAGCAACGACGGGCCAAGGCGCGCGCTGCCGCCGGTCGCGGTGCAGGCCGCGGGTCTTCTTCACCTGCTCGAGCTCGCGCCGGATCTTGGCCATCCGCTCGCGAATCAGCCGCCGGTCGGCCTCGATCTGGGTTTCACCGGGACCGCCCAGGAAGCCGAAGCCGCCGCGCTGCCGCTCGAGATGAGTCCAGCTCCTGACGAGCCTACCCGCCTGGTAATCGAGGTGGGCGAGTTCAACCTGCAGCCGCCCTTCGGCGGTTGCAGCGCGCTCGCCGAAGATCTCGAGGATGAGCCCTGTCCGGTCGATCACCTTGGTTTCGACCTCTTCTTCCAGGTTTTTCTGCTGGATGGGCGTCAGTGCCGAATCGACGATGAGGAGGGCCGCTCGCTTGTCCCTCGCGAGCTCTGCGATTTCCTCCACCTGGCCCTTTCCCAGCAGCGTCGCGGGCCTGATCGTGCGCACTCGAAGTGGCCGCGATGAGACGACGTCAATGCCGATCGCGTCGGCAAGCCCCCTCGCTTCCTCGAGGCGAGCTTCAGCCGAGCGCCGAGCGCCTTCGCGCGGAAGCTCGGGCACCGCGATGATCGCGCGTTCGCCGCGCGCGACGTCGATCGCTCCATTGCCGTCGAATGTGTTCAGGACGCACCCCCCTCGCCTTCGTCATCCTGCTCGGGCCCGAGATTGAGGGGATGCGAGGGCTGGAGCGTCGATATCGCGTGCTTGTAGACCAGCTGCACTTGCCCGCCCCGCTCGAGAACCATGCTGAACTGGTCGAAGCCAGCGACGGATCCCTGCAACATCACACCGTTGACGAGGAACAGGGTCATCCGCTCATTCTCGCGCGCCGCGGCCGCGAGGAACAGGTCCTGGAGCTGTCCTTTCCCGGTATCGCCGGGGGTCGTGATTACAAGGTCGGGCGGCGGCTCGGCGGGCATGATTGTCGATATCGCATGCTTGTAGACCAGCTGTGAGGATCCCTCGCGCCTCAAAAGAAGCGAGAAGGCATCGAACCAGGTAATCACGCCCTGAAGCTTCACGCCCTTCACTAGGAAGATCGTCGCAGGAAGCTTGGCGCGACGGACGCTGTTCAGGAAATGGTCCTGCAGGCTCAGCGATCGCGCGGCCATGGCGCCTCCTACTCCTCGCCCTCCCGCTTATCGCCGATCCCCAACGCCTTCAGTTTCCGGTGCAGCGCAGAACGTTCCATCCCGATGAACGACGCGGTGCGAGAGATGTTGCCGGAAAAGCGACGGATCTGGATCCTCAGATACTCGCGCTCGAAGGATTCGCGAGCTTCGCGCAAGGGACTGCCCATGATCGCCATGGCGGTCGCAGCGCCCCCCATCACATTGTGGCTGTCGAGAATTTCAGGCGGAAGAAGATCGACTTCGATACACGCCACGCGGTCGCCAGGGGCGAGGATCAAAGTGCGCTCGATGATATTTCGAAGCTGGCGGACATTGCCGGGCCAGTCGTGGGCCTGGAGTGCCGCCATCGCCTCTTCGGAAATACGCGGTGGCTGCATTCGCCGCTCGACTGCGATGTGCGCCAGGAAGTGGCTGACGAGCTCGGGAATGTCCTCGCGCCGCTCGCGAAGGGGCGGCAACTTCACCGGTACGACATTCAGCCGGTAGAAGAGGTCCTCTCGGAATCTGCCCGCGTTGATCTCCTCCTGGAGATTGCGCGAGGTCGCCGAGAGCACCCGGACGTCGACCCGGACGGGCCTCTGCCCGCCGACTCTGTGGTAGCTCTGATCGGTCAGCACGCGCAGGATCTTGGCCTGCGTCGTCGGCGGCATGTCGGCGATCTCATCCAAGAAGAGCGTGCCGCCGTGAGCATGTTCGAGGAGGCCAGGCCGCATGGCCCCGTCCACCTCGCTACCGAACAGCTCCTCCTCGACCCGCTCGGGGCTCATCATCGCTGCGGAAAGAACGATGAACGCCGCCTTGGCTCGCGGACTCCACTGGTGGATCATCCGCGCGGCGATCTCCTTGCCTACGCCGGGCGGTCCGGAAATCAGGACTCGGCTCCCTGTCGGAGCGACCCGCTTAAGAGTCGCCCGCACCGTGTTGATCGCGACCGAACTGCCGTGGAGCTGGTCATCGTCCCCGGCCTTGCGACGAAGCGCTTCATTCTCACGCCGCAGGCGGTCGGTCTCGGTGGCGCGATCGACGAGATAGATCAGCCGCTCGGCCTCGAACGGCTTTTCGATGAAATCGACCGCCCCTTCCCTCACCGCCGCAACCGCCGTGTCAAGATTCCCATGACCCGAGATCATCAGCACCGGAATGGTGGAATCCCGCCGTTTGACCTCCTGGAGCAGCTGCAGACCATCCAGCCTCGAGCCCTGGAGCCAGACGTCGAGCAGGACCATCGAGGGCCTGCGCTCCTCGATCGCCTCGAGGGTGGAATCGCTGTCGGCAGCCGTTCGCACGGCATAGCCTTCGTCCTCGAGCACGCCGCTGACGAGCTCGCGAATATCGGCCTCGTCGTCCACAACGAGCACTTCAAGCGCCATCAGACATCCTCAACGTCATCATTGTCCTCTTCGGTTGTGGGGGACGTATCGTCGCTTTGGAGCGCGGCGAGCTTCGCCGTATCGAAGGAAATCCGAACGTGGGTCCCGCCGCCCGGCCTATCAAGGAAGGCGATTTCGCCCATGTGTTCCTCGACGATCTTCTTCACGATCGCGAGCCCAAGCCCCGTGCCGCGAACGCGCGTCGTCATATAGGGCTCGGTCAGGCGTTCACGGTCTTCGGGAAGCCCGACGCCGGTATCCAGCACGTCGATGATCAGCAGGCCGACTTCCTCGTGCAATTTCAGCTCGACGCGATCGCCGGCAAGACTGTGTTCGCCGCGATTTCTTCTGCTTTCAATCGCTTCCACCCCGTTTTTGACGACATTCGTCAGCGCCTGGGCAAGCTGCCGGCGGTCACAGACCATTCGGATGTCGCCGCTCGGCGGCTCGAGCGCGAAACTGATCGCAGGATGCGCGACTTCGTGAAGGAACAAGGCCTGGCGCGCGATCTCGTGCACATTCTCCTCGCGGAACGCGGGCTTGGGCATGCGCGCGAAGTTGGAGAATTCGTCGACCATGCGCCGAAGATCGCCAACCTGCCTTACGATCGTGCCGGTCAATCTCTCGAACGTGTCCTTGTCGGATGAGACCTCCTCGCCGAAACGGCGCTGAAGCCGCTCCGCCGCAAGCTGGATCGGAGTCAGCGGATTCTTGATCTCATGAGCGATTCGTTGCGCGATGTCCGACCAGGCCGCCCGTCGCTGGTCGGAGAGCTGGTCGGTGATGTCGTCGAAGGTCAGGACCGAGCCATCCTGGTAACGGACCCGCTTCACCGCGAGCGTCCGCTGGGCGCCTTCCGCGGTGATCAGCACATTGGCCTCGGACTGCTGACCCCGCATGAATTCTTCGAGCTCGGGCGATATCGAAACCAGCGCCTTGCCTTCGATCGGCTCACCCTGCTCGAGCAAGGTCTCGGCAGAGCGGTTGAGCAGCAGGATATTGTGCTGCGTATCGACGGCAATCACTCCTGCCGTGACACTCGACAGCACCGCCTCGATGAAAGCGCGGCGAGTCTCGAGCTGCGTATT
>DATATH010000072.1:0-4426 GCA_036268895.1 Sphingomicrobium sp.
CGCTTCGTGCCGCGCGGCAGTCCGCCCTGCGCAGCAAGGTCGAGGCATCTGAAGCGACGGCCGAGCAGGCTCGGCGCGATGCTGGGGAAGCCGCCGCGACGATCAGCAGCCTCCAGAGCACCCTGGTTCTGGCGCAGCACCAGGTTCAGATGATAGCCCCGCTCGCAGCGAAAAACATTGTTCCCCAGACCGACCTCCTCGAAAAGCAGCGCGAGGTCGTCGATATTCAGGGCCGGATCGCGGCGGCGCGTGAGCAGCAGGGCAAAGCGGCCGCTGGCGTCCAGGAAGCGCAGGCGCAGGCTTCGCAGGCTACCTTCGAGTTCAAGCAGCAGGCTCTCGACGAGCGCAGCCAGGTGAACGCCAAGATCGCGGTCAACGAACAGTCGCTGAAGGGCGCCGAAGGCAAGCTCAGCCGGACCGAGATCCGCTCGCCGGTCGACGGTGTCGTCAATGACGTCCAGGTCACCACCATCGGCTCCTATGTGACGCCGGGGCAGAAGATCATGGAAGTCGTGCCCCTGGGCGACAAGCTCCTCGTCGAAACCCGCGTGAAGCCGAGCGATATCGCCTTCATCAAGGTCGGCGACCGAGCGCTGGTCAAGGTCAGCGCCTACGACTTTTCGATCTACGGCGGTCTTGAAGGGCGCGTCGTGCAGGTTTCCGCGGATTCGATCTATGACGACAAGGAAAAGGAAGCCTATTTCACCGTCGTCGTACAGACGGACAAGAGCTATCTCGTGTCCTTAGGCCATGAGCTTCCGATCACGCCCGGAATGATGACCAGCACGCAGATCATCACTGGGCGGAAGTCTATTCTGACCTATCTCTTGAAGCCGGCATTGAAGGCGAACAGCGACGCGCTTCGCGAACGCTGATCGTTCTCGGCGATCGTGACAGGAGCCATGACGGGAGCAGCTTCTCGCTGGATGCGGTAGCCGTGAGTCCATTCGCCGTATGACGCGAACGTGAGGATCGGCCGGTAGTCACCGACGTTCCTCGAATCGAGCACCTCGTCGGTGGCATCGTCGAGCACGTACATGTGGCCCGCCGCGCGGGCTACGAGCACCGCATGGTCGGCTCGGCGATCGAGATCATGCACGATCGTCAGATAAAGGTCGTGCTGCGCAAAGCCGGCGGCGCGAAGCAACTGCAGCTTGGCGATCGCATAATCCTCGCAATCGCCGCGGCCGCTATCCAGGGTCTCGTTGGCCGACGACCAGACATCGGGGCGCCCCCAATGCTGCTGATCGTCTTCATACTGTACGCGATGATTGACGAAATTGTTGACGCGCTCGAGCATCTCGACGGGGCTGAATCCCTTGAGGTTAGCGGCAAAGCGCGCCGGCGATCCCGTAACCTGATTGTGCTCAATTGCATGCCACTTGGCGTCGAGCGGCGTATGACCCACCCGCAAGGCGACCGAGCCGAACACGTCGGGACGTCCGGTCAGGGCGCCGTCGTCTTGCGCCTGAACGCGCACGATCGCCTGCACCAGCGGCGGAGCCGAATAGTAAGAGGATGCATAGGAGGCGGGAGCAATGGCGGGCATCGCCAGCGCCGCATGCTGCTCGGAGAGGATCGCCTGCAATGCGCTCGGTGCGCCGAGGATTGCTTCGCTCTTCGACCAGACGACGGAAGCTGCGGTGCCGGGAAGTGATTGCGCTGTAGCGCTTCCCGAAAACGCGAACGCGCCAAGCGCGGCCGAAAGTCCGATTGAAGCGCGAGTGAAGTTGCGGATCGCCATGCATCAGCGTCTCGCAAACTAAGTCGAATATAAGCTTAGGGTCTGTGGTTACCGGCGAATTTACCGTCCATTTCGGACCCTTTCGTCGAGGGCTGCCAAGTGCGTCGAAACGGCCCCGGATTCGCCGCTAAATCCCTTGCAGGGTGACGGGACACTCGGTGACCTTTTGGGCTCCAGTTACATGGACCGAGCATCGACATGGGAGATGAGCCTTTCGAGCTTTGGCTCGGCCGTACGAGCGGGCGTGAACACACCTTTCTCAACGCGGTTTTGCGCGTTGCCGGACGCTCGCGAATGCCGAGACCCAAGGGCAGGAAATTTTACGGAAGCCAGATCGGACGTGGCGCGGTGGCAGCGCGCATGCTTGGCTTGCGCGACAGTTATGCCGCCCTTCGGACAAGGCACGCCGACGTTCGAATGCAGATTGTCCGGGTCGGACGATTGGGGAGGTTGCTCGCGCACCTCACTTATCTTCAGCGTGATGGCGTGGAACGAGACGGTGGGCGTGGGCGCCTATATTCAGCCCTTGAGGACGACGCAGATGGGCGCGCATTTGCTGAACGCTGCCTTGGCGATCGGCACCAGTTTCGATTCGTTGTGTTGGCGCAGGACGCCGACGAATATGAGGATCTTCAGCCACTCATCCGCCGGTTCATGGGGCGGATGGCAGAAGATCTCGGAACGAGCCTCGATTGGGTCGCCGCGAACCACCTCGACACTTTGAACCCGCATTCGCACGTCGTTCTTCGCGGCAAGGATGACCTGGGTGGGGACCTCGTCATCTCCCCTTATTACATCACTCGCGGCATGAGCGAGCGGGTCGCTGAGATCCTGAACCTGGATCTTGGACCAAGGAGCGATCTCGAGATCAAGCGGCGCTTGTCGCTCGACGTTGGTGCCGAGCGTCTGACGACGATCGACCTGAGGTTGCTGCGCGACATGGACGAGACGCGCATCGTATCGGCTTCGGGGCGCGACATGTTCGATCATTCGATTTGGACCGGACGCCTGCGCAAGCTCGAATCCCTTGGCTTGGCGGAAGCTCTAAGCCACGGACGCTGGCGCCTAAGCGAGGGGCTGGAAGGGACGCTGCGCAGCGTTGGGGAACGCGCCGATATCTTCCAGACGATGCAGCGCGCGATGACGGCCGCGGGCCTCGACCAAAGTTCGAGGGAAATGGTCTTTCGCCTGGACGCTGGCAGGAACCTCAGCGGCCGAGTGATCGCTCACGGTTTCGCCGATGAGCTCTCCGACCATCAATTTCTCATTGTCGATGGCGTTGATGGCCGCATTCACTATGTCGATATCGGGGCGGTCGACGGACCAGAGGCGCCGGCGCCAGGAGCGATCGTTCGCGTATCGCAGTTGCGACACGCCACTCGAGAGGATCTGCACGAAACGGAGGCGAGGCGCCGTCATCCGGTCAAGATCGAGCTCATTTCCGAGATCCCGCTCGAACGGTTGCATGCATTTGAGGGTGCGACCTGGCTCGACCGTAAGCTCATGGGCGATGACCGGGAACCCGTGCGTGATGCCGGCTTCGGGCACGAGGTTCGCTCGGCGCTCGGCTTACGGCGCGCATGGCTCGTGGAGCGCGGCTTGGCGCGAGAGAACCAGGGCGCACTCTCCTTCGATGGAGGACTAATCGGAAAGTTGCAGCGAAGGGAGCTGTTGACCACTGCGGCCGACATCAGCGCCAAGAGCGGCAAGGACTTCATCGAACTGGAGCGAGGAATGCGGATCAAGGGCAAGGTCTCTCGGCCGCTCAATCTTGCATCCGGGCGCTTTCTATTGATCGAGAACGAGCGCGATTTCGCGCTGGTGGCGTCGGAGCCGAGGCTCGAACGGGCGCTGGGCCGTGAAGTGTCGGGCCTCGTCGGGCGGCGTGCAACCATCACCTGGACCTTCGCTCGCGAGCGCGGAATCGCGCTCTAGAGAAAGCCGATCGTCCACTTCGGCAACCTGCGGGTCCCACAGACAGCAAATGGTTCCAGACGCTCGGCCAGACAATTCACCCTACCGACGATTGCCTGGATTCGTCGAACAGCCATGCGCTGCGTCAGGGGGGGACTACTGCCGACTCGGGACCGTCTTCGATCTCTAGCTGCGTCGTCGGCCCGGCGCCGGCGGGGAGCTTTCGGAGATGACGCCCACCAGGCTGCTGATCGGCCAGATTCTGATCGTGTTCGCGATTATCGCGACCGGCTTATGGGCCGCGACGCAATGGGCTGCCTCGATGCTCGCGTACCAGAGGGAGCTCGGCTCCCCCTGGTTCCAGTTCGGTGAGCTACGAATCTACCGCCCGTGGTCGCTGTTCCCGTGGTGGTTTCACTATGACGCTTACGCGCACGACGTATTCAACAAGGCGGGCGCGCTCGCCTCGGCAAGCGGGTTTCTTGGCTGCGCAGCCGCAATCGCTGGTTCACTGTGGCGGGCTCGTCAGTCCGGCGCGGTCACGACTTATGGATCGGCGCGATGGGCGAACGAACGCGAAGTCCAAGCGGCCGGTCTGTTCGGGGATACGGGTGTCTTCCTAGGGTCCCTCGACGGATCTTACCTTCGCCACAACGGACCCGAGCATGTCATGGCGATCGCGCCAACCCGCAGTGGCCAAGGGGGTCGGCCTCGTCGTGCCGACGCTTCTCAGCTGGACCAGGTCGGTCGTAATCCACGATATCAAAG
>DATATH010000073.1:0-8791 GCA_036268895.1 Sphingomicrobium sp.
TGTGGAAATCGCCGTCGACCAGAACCGGGATCCGGCGAAGCGGGCTCAGGCGCTCGAATTCGTCGTTTCCGTAGAAAGGCGTGATCGGGTCTACCTCGTAGGCGAGACCCTTGAGGTTCATGGCTGCAAGGACCTTGCGCACATAGGGGCCGACGAAGCTTCCGATGATCCGGATCATTGAGGCGAGCAACTGGTCCTTTTTGAAGGTAGCCGCAACGGTGAGAAGGCGCTGGACACGCTGCATTTGTAGCGCTACAGATGTAGCGTACTCATCGGAAAGGGGCTCCTCATGATCCGAACGATTCTCCCGCTGCTCGCTCTTGCTCTTGTCGCTTCCGTCCCGGCGCTCGCAGGCGAGCTCGTCCCGACCGGGCAGTTCGACGGCGTCGGCCTCGAAGGCGGCGGAAGCGTCTCGATTGTTCCCGGACCGGTCCAGCGGGTGACGATCCTCGAGGGAAGCAGCCGATTTACCCACATCTATGTCGAACATGGGCGAAGCCTCAGGATCGATACCTGCAATCGTGATTGCCCGAAGCATTATCGGTTGAGGGTCGAGATCCAGTCGCCGAGCGTCCCGACCCTTGCCGTCGACGGCGGCGGGGCGATCATCATCGCGAGCGGATTTGCCCCCGAGCACCGGCTTGTCGCAGCAGTGAACGGCGGCGGAAGGATTGACACGCGCGCAGTCGACGTCGGCGATGTCACCGCCGCAGTCAACGGCGGCGGCGAGCTCTTCGTTCGTGCAGCTTCAAAGCTGACTGGCGCTGTCCGCGGCGGCGGAACGGTTCGCTATTGGGGCAATCCAGCAGTCACCAGCGCGATCGAGGGCGGCGGCTCGGTCCGGCCCGGCTACTGACCGATTAGCTCGACGACCTCTACTCGCTTCCTCGTGAACTCGAGGCCGACGGTGAGGAGCGCCCGGAAGGCATTGTAGCCCCCGGTCCCCTCGTGGAACGCATGGAAGAAGAGTTGCGGCCTGCCCTCGATGCCGGGCGCGACCGACGCATGGCCGGGCGCCACCCAGTTGCGGGTCGACCTCAAAAGCGGCTCCCCCTGCTTGGTATATGGTCCGAAGGGATCATCGGCGACGGCAACTCCGATCCCATAGGCGGAAGTTGAAAAATCGTTGCCGGCGTAGAACAGCCAGTAGCGGCCCTCCTGAAAGGTAACGAACGGGCCTTCAATGAGATGGCCTTCCCAATCCTGGTCGTTGGTGAGGACAATCCTGCTTTCGCCAAGAAGCGAGCGTCCGTCGGCCGCGATCCGCTGCGCCCTCAAAGGTGTCGTCATCGCTTCGAGGATCGTGGTCGCGGCAAGGCCGAATTCGCCAAGCACCTTTCGCACCTGCTTCCAATTATCGAGCGCCGCTTCGATGAGCGGCTGCATGATGAAGAAGCGAGTCATCGGCCGCTGGGCGTTGGCCCAGGAGACGATCGCTGCAGCGAAGGCCGCCGTTCGGCGGTCGGCGCAATTGACGAACAATTCATTGATGAGCTCAGGATGCGCATGAAGAAGCATTGCGAGCGGACGCGGCCAGATGCTGTTCGTGTCGTCCTTCCAGAAGAGGTAGCGCTCGCCAGTATCATCGACGAACAAATGGGAATCGATGACCCCGCCGCTCATCAGCGGCTGCGAGGGATCATAGCCAAGGCCGGTGGTGTTGATCGGCTTACCGGTGATGAGCGGCTCGCCATTGTCGATCCACGGGCCGAGCGGCGAGGGCGCCCGGGCAAGGCCGATCGCAAGCGCATTGTTGGCCTGCCGTGCGGTGAAGACCGCCCAATATTCATCTCCAACGCTTGCAATCTCGGGCGCCCAGAAATCGGCGACATTACGACCCTTCGCCGTCCAGCTGGGCTCGAGCCCCGCCGGAAAGATGAAGCCCTTGGGCTCCCACGTCCTGAGATCGCTTGAATGGAGGATGGGAAAGGCATCCGGCGCATCGTTCGACGTCGCGGTGAGCCACCAGCCGTCACTCGTCCGCAAGACGGCCGGATCGCCGTAGCCGATTAGGATCTGGGGATGGACGTTCTCGGTGAGGAGCGGGCGCCAGTCGATCCTGGCGGCCTGGGGCTCGTCGACGCTCTTGTAGGCGTGCGGCATTCGCGTTCCGAAATCATTCGCGAGCTCGCGAAAGAAGATCGTGAAATCCCGCTGGGTCGCGGTCGGCACGACGAAGCTGCGGGCATCGCCGTCCGCTCCGACATCAATGCGGAAACCGTCGCCTTCGTGACGCGGAACGACCGAGAAATTCATGGGCTTTCGCGACCTAGCTATGAGCCTTGCTGCTGAGAACCCCTTCCGGGGTGAACCGACCCGCCTTATTGTCGGCTCGTGCGGGCCGACCACATACTGGCAATCGATCAGGGCACGACATCGACCAGAGCGATCCTGTTCGATGCCGATGCCCTGGCGATCAGGGTTGCCCAACGCGAGCTTCCCCAACATTATCCGCAGCGCGGCTGGGTCGAACATGATCCCAATGGGATCTGGAGCGACACGCTTGCCGTCGCCCGCGAGGCGCTTTTTGGAATCGACCCGGGCCGGGTCGCCGGCATCGGCATCACCAACCAGCGCGAGACGATCGTCGTCTGGGACCGGGCAACCGGCGAACCCGTTCATAGAGCGATCGTCTGGCAGGACCGGCGCACCGCAGAAGAATGCGCTCGCCTGAAGGCCGACGGGGCCGAGGAGCTGGTGCGCGCGAAAAGCGGCCTTCTTCTCGATCCATATTTCTCGGCGACCAAGATCGCCTGGATCCTCGATCATGTCCCGGGAGCCAGAAGGCGCGCCGAGCGGGGCGAGCTCGCCTGCGGAACGATCGACTGTTTCCTGCTGTGGCGGCTGACCGACGGCGAGGTTCATGCAACCGACGCCACCAACGCTGCCCGAACCTCCCTGTTCGACATTCGCGAAGGGAACTGGGACGAGGAGCTGCTAAGGCTGTTTCGTGTTCCACGCGGGCTTCTTCCCCAAGTCCACGACAACAGCTGCATCTTTGGAACGAGCGCGCCCGGGCTGTTCGAGCGGCAGCTCTTGATCGGCGGAATGGCGGGCGACCAGCAGGCGGCGCTGTTCGGCCAGGCCTGCTTTGCTGAAGGAATGACCAAGTCGACCTATGGCACCGGCTGTTTCATGCTCGTCAACACCGCAAGCGAGGCGGTTCGCTCGAGCCACCGGCTGCTGACCACTCCAGCCTACCGGCTCAACGGCGAGACGACCTACGCGCTCGAGGGATCGATCTTCGTCGCCGGAGCGGCGGTCAAATGGCTTCGCGATGGCCTTGGAGTCATTGCCGATGCGTCCGAGACCGACAGCATGGCAACGCGCGTTCGGGACAGCCACGGGGTTGTGATGGTCCCCGCTTTCGTCGGCCTTGGAGCGCCTTACTGGGATCCCGACGCGCGCGGCGCGGTCTTTGGCCTCACGCTCGACACCAGCGTCGCCCACCTTGCGAGGGCAGCGCTCGAGGCGGTCGCCTACCAGTCCTTCGATCTTAGAGAAGCGATGGCTAACGACGGGGCGGCCGGCGCTCAAACATTGAGGATCGACGGCGGAATGGCCGCGAACGCCTGGCTCTGCCAGTTTCTCGCCGATATTGTACAGGTTCCGGTCGAACGGCCTCAAAATCTCGAGACGACGGCGCTCGGGGCGGCATTCCTCGCGGGTCTTTCAACCGGCCTGTGGGAGGATCTCGACGGGCTTTCGCGCACGTGGAAACGGAGGGACCGGTTCGAACCCGCGATGGAACCAGAAGAGCGTGAGCGGCTGATTGCCGGCTGGCGAAGTGCTGTCGAGAGAACTCTCAGTCGGGCCTGAATAAGAAGAAGGCCCGCGCCTGTTGCCGAAGCGCGAGCCTTCCAACGCAGGATTTTTGACCGCGGTCTCCCTAGAACCGCGCCGGTCGCAGGGGAAAACTGGCCGGCGTTCCGAACTGACACGCGTCTCCTAACACGCGCAACGCGCCTGTTTCGACTGTCCCGATGAGGGACGGTTTTAGTTGCCGCGTTCCGGCGCCGGAGGCGGCGGTGGCGGCGGCGGCGGCGGCGCCGGGCAGGTGTCCGTTGCCAGGATCACCGATCCGTCCGGGCACGTCTGGGTCGCAGGCGGCGGCGGAGGCGGCGGAGGCGGCGGAGGAGGTGGCGGCGGCGGCGGAGGTGGCGGCTCCGATGCGAAATTGTAAATGAGGCTCGCAAGGATGCTGTGCGACTTGAACCCGCTTTTCACCCCATGGTCGGTGAAATGGCCCGCGTCGAAGTAGCGATATTTGAGGCCGACATCGAAGTAGCGGAATATAGGAGCGCGCACTCCGGCGATTGCTTGCCACGCGAAATGTCCCTGATCCCTGACCTTGAGGTTCACGTTTTGGGCGACGTGCGTTTCCTGGCTAAGCCAGGCAAGCCCCGCTCCTCCGCCGACGAAAAAGTTCACCATGTCGTTCTTGCCGAGATCGAGCATCACATTGCCCATCCCGTTGTAGCCGCTGGTGTGCCCGGTGACTCCAAGCGAACTGCCATCGGGAAGATGAATATTGTCCTGCTTGGCCCACTTGTGGCTCGCCTCGATCTCGGCCCGGATCAGTCCGAAATCATAGCCGAGGATCATGTCGCCATCGGCGCCGGTCTTGTACTTGAGATCAAAGAGCTTGGTGTTCGTGATCGAATCTTCGACGGTCGCATTGGCCGGGAACATCGCCCCGATCTCAAGTCCGAAATAAGCCGAATGATCGCGCGCTTCAGCAGGCGTCACGAAGGCCGCCAGTGCAGCACCAGCAAGCAGATACCGGATCATAGTTTTACCCCCTGTCGTCCAGGGCCCCGTACCCGGACAATGGATTGCTTTGTAAACAGGAATTTAAATGGCGTCGAGGATAACGAAGGTTAGTTATTGCCCGCGCGCAGGAATGAGCTGTGAAGGCCGGCTTGATGAGCGTCAGTTCGAGGCGGACGATGCGCTCCAGACTGCGTCGGGCATCGAAACGTCAACGCTCTCCATCTCTCCGTCCGAAGAATCCCCCAGCATCACCCGGTAATCGCCGGCCCGGATGTGCCAGTGATTGCCTGCAGCCTCATAGGTGGCGAGCAGCCTCGGATCGATCGTGACCTCTAACCTTTTGCTCTGTCCGGGCTTGAGATCCGCCTTGGTAAATGCTCCGAGCCTTTTCGGCGCGTCCCAGCCCAACGCCTTCCAGTCCGCAGGGGCGACATAGACCTCAGCCACGCCCTTGCCCTCCAGCTTTCCTGAATTCCTGATCGAAAAACTGACATCGATGGATCTGCCGCCCGACTTCGCCGTCAGGCCGGAAAGCGCAAAGCGCGTGTAGCTGAGGCCATGTCCGAAGGCGAACAGGGGCCGATAGCCCTTGAGGTCGTACCATTTGTAACCGATCGCGGCGCCCTCATCGTAATTGATCTTGGCGGGTGTACCGTCGGGAAGGCCGAGCCCCGGAAGATCAGGGTGGGCAAGCTGGTCGAGCGACGCCGGGAAGCTGATCGGAAGGTGCCCGGACGGGTTGACCTTGCCAGTGAGGATCCGAGCGATCGCCGCGCCGCCGCGAATGCCGGGATAGAAGGCCTCGAGCACCGCGGGTACGGCATTCACCCAGGGCATGAAAACGGCGCCGCCGCTTTCAACGACGACGATTGTCTTGGGGTTGGCCCTCGCCACGGCCGCGACGAGCGCATCCTGGTTGCCCTCCAGCTCGAGCCTGCCGTCATACCCCTCGCTGTCATATTGGGTGACAAAGACGATCGCAGCATCGGATTTCGCGGCCAGCGCCGCTGCCGAAGCCGGATCGGCGCCGGGATCAAAGCCGATCCTGGCCTGCGGCAATTCATGCTTCAGGGCATCGAGCGGCGGCGAGGGCAGATAGGTTCGATCATTGATCATGATCGCTCCTCCGACCGGCGTCACGTCCGACGAGCCGCCGCCGGCGAGCACGCCCTTGTCGGCATTGCCGCCGATGACCGCGAGGGACTTTATTTTGTGCAACGGGAGAAGGTCGCCGTCGTTCTTCAAGAGAACGAGCGAATCTTCGGCGGCTTTCTGGGAAATTGCGGCGTGGGCTGCAAAATCGATGGGTGCGGCTTTTACCGGATCATCGACAGCGCCCTTGGCGAACAATGCCCACAAGATGCGCTCCGCCATATCGTCGAGGCGGCGCTCGGGGATCGCTCCGCTCGCGAGCGCGGCCTTCAATTCCCGCTCCGCGAACCAGGGCGTGTCGGTCGCGCAGCAGAAACCGGTGAACTGGTCGAGGCCGTCGTTCGCCGCGTCCGCGGTCGAGTGGACTGCGCCCCAGTCGCTCATCACGAACCCCTTGAAGCCCCAGTCGTGTTTGAGGACCTTGTTGAGGAGATAGTCGTTCTCGCAGCCCCACCGCCCGTTGATGAGGTTGTACGAGCACATGACCGAGCCGGGCTTGCCCTTCTCGATCGCCAGCTCGAACGCGAGGAGATCGGATTCGCGCATCGCCTCGGCGGAAATCGTCACATCGAGCGAAGTTCGCTCGGACTCCTGGTCGTTCACCGCATAATGCTTGATCGTCGAGACGATATGGTTCGACTGGATCCCGTCGATCAAGGCGCCGACCATCGTTCCGGCAAGGAGCGGGTCTTCTCCCGCATATTCGAAATTGCGGCCGTTGCGCGGTTCGCGCGCGAGATTGACGCCGCCCGAAAGCATGGTGTTGTGGCCGGTCGCCCTTGCTTCCGCTCCAATCATCGCCCCGCCCGCGAAAGGGACCTTTGGGTCAAAGCTTGCGGCAGTCGCAAGCGAGGACGGAAGAGCGGTACTCGGGATCAGGCTGTTGCGGACACCGATCGAGGCGTCGGTCTGGGTCTGGTCGGGGATTTGGAGGCGTGGAACGCCGGGAACGAACCCCGCGGAGCCCTTGACCGCCCGGGTCATCACAACCGTCTTGAGCTCGGGCGAGACGATGTCGTCCGAAACCTTCGAGACTTCGGTCACTGCCTGGTCCGAAAAGCCGAAGACGATCCTCATTTTTTCATCGAGGGTCATGGCGCCAAGCACTGCCCGGGCGCGAGCTTCGGGCGTCAGCTTGGGGTTGAGCCACGGCCGGTCCGCAGGGGCGCCTGGCTGGGCTGCCCTCACCGGCACCGCCAAAAGCATTGCCGCCGATAGTCCAAACGCCATCTTCCTGCTCATGAAACACTCCCTCTTGATGCATGAGCGCCGTCTTTCGTCGCATCCCACCAATAGTTCGCGAGGACGTTGAATTTCTCGAGCGCTTCGACGTGGTGAAACCAGTCGCGCGGAATGAAGATCGCGTCGCCCGGCAAAAGCTCTGCCTGCTGGGCGGTTTGAAGCGCTGCGGCATAGAGAGGATAGCGGTCGAAATCGGGCGCGGTCACATGGACCATGCTGATCCGTGCGCCTGCGGGCGTCGGGTGCTTCGGGCCCATGTAGAGATTGGGCTCCGCCTCGGGTGGGAAGATGGTGAAGCGGCGGCGCCCGGCCACGACAACCGCCACATTCTCGATAGGATCATTATGGGTCGCGACTTTCGCCTCATTGCCGATCCACAGACGCGGAGCCGCCGAAGCCGGGACCAGTGGCATCGGATGCGCACTGGAAAATCCCGGCACATATTGATCCGCGACCATCGCCTGCGCCGCTATTGCAAAGGGGCGCGGGACGTTCTCCAGCTGGCGAAGACCGGCGAGGACTCCCGGGATGTTGCCGGTACCCCGGATGAAGTTCAGCGACAGGCCATCGGGACCGTAATGGAAGCGTCCTTCCATCTCCGCCTCCGCTCGAAGGACGTCGGTCTCGAGCCCGCTCGCATTGCTCGAGAGCATGTCCATGGCTCGATGCGGGTCCTGGCGAGCAGCGGCAACCAGCGGCCAGTCGAGCACAATGCCGCGAAGCACTGCGGGCCGTGCGGCCGGGAGGATCTCGTCGCGGAACTGCTCGGAGCTCGGCGCCGGCAGTTCGGGGATTTGCGACGGTCTAATTGGTGATGAACTCATAAGCGTCACCTTCGTCGCGCCGGGCATTGATGCCCTTTGCGCGGAGGGCCTCGATGTGCGGCCCAAGCCGTTCTTCGAACTCCTTCTCGTCTCTAGGACCTTTGGGGCGCCACGCCACCTCGGCAAGGGCGAGGAGCCTCGGAAAAGTCATGAACTCGAGATAGCGCTTGGTCACGATGAACTCGGTCCAGACGGAGGCCTCGATGCCGAGCACCCGTGCCGCCTCGTCGGGCGTGAAGCTTGAGGGCACCGGCTCCCAGGAGAGGATCTTCTCGATCGAGGTTGGACCGCCCTCGTTCCCCTCCCACGGAGCGCCGGGTTCGCCCGGGCCCTGGTGATAGTCGAAATAGAGCCGATCGACCGGTGACATGACGAGCTTTGAACCACGCTCCAGAGCTTGCCTCAGCACGTCGGGGCGGCTCGTGCGCCACCACTCGATGGTGAGGTCCCTGGAAGCCCTGTCTTCGGCCTGCTCGTCCCAGGCCATGGGGCGTTTTCCAACGCTCTTGATGATGTCGACGATGTTGCGCACGAAATAGGCCTCGACCTCCTTCGTCGTCTTCAATCCCTTGTCGGCCTTGAGCTCCTGGACGTCCTTGACGTTCTTCCACACGTCGTCGTCGACCTCGTCGCCGCCGAAGTGGATGTAGGGTTCGGGAAACAGCCGTGCGACCTCGCTGAAGACAGCTCGGATGAAGGCGTAGGTCTGAGGGTTCGCCGGGTCGAGAGCGCTGCCGCCGTTATAGAGCTCGGGATATGCGGCTCCTGCCGAGCCGGAATGGCTCGGCATCTCGATCTCG
>DATATH010000074.1:0-7971 GCA_036268895.1 Sphingomicrobium sp.
GGCGCATCGGGATCGTCGATCACCAGCGCGAAGCTCTTCGTGTCCGGAGGCGGCTCGCTCCAGTGGAGAATGGGGGTCTGGCCGGCTCCGTCGCACGTGTATCGGGCGGGGATCGGCTGCCCGTCCTTGAAGGCGTCGCTCGTCAGCTGGAGTTTCGTGAGTGTGGCGTTTTCCACGGCTGCTCCTCCTTGGGTGTTGTCATCCTTGCTTGCTCCGCAGCTCGCCAGCGCGACAAGCGCGAGGGCGGGCACAATCCTGAGCAGGGTCTGATGCGTCATTCGGGGGCCTCCTCAAGCGGAAGGCCAATGACGAACGATGCGATCTGCTCAAGCGTTCCTTGTTTCGTCCGCTCCGGCCGGCCTTTCACCGCTCTATTTCGCCAGCGTGGATGCTTCCGGCCAAGTGTGTTACACGATTAGGACAGCTGGAGAGGTGAGTCGTGGCTGAAAATCCGTTCGAGGCTTTCGGTAGGGAATTCAAACGGGCGATGGAGAAGCATGGCCGGCACTTGAATGAGGAGATGAAGCGCGTTCACGAGGAAATGCGCGCCGCCATGGAGCAGATGAAGGGTGAGATGGAGCGCGTCGGGGTCGAATTGAGCCGCGCGATGGAGGACCTCCACCGCGAGCATGGAAGTCCCGCAAGCTGGTTCGGAGACGAGACGAAGGCGGACGTCGCCGATCGACCGGCGAAAAAGTCTAAAGGCTCGTCGAAAAAGGCAAAAGCCAAGAAGTCGAAAGCACCTTCGAAAAAAACCAGGGAGCCTTCGAAAAGGAAGCGGGATCGCAGCTAGAACCTCCCGTCGGGATACAGGAGGCCGAGATCGCCAGTCGGACAAATGACGTGGTAACTAATCGGACATACGTCGTGTTCGTGACAAGCCACTCGCCCGCGGTTGACCCTTCACCGCCTGATCGCTATGTGGCCGCCCGTCCGAGCGTCACGTGTTTCACTTGCGCCGGGCAAGAGCTGAACATTGCTCAAGGGACGTGAAGGCCGGGCGGCCCGAGGCCGCCAGGACTTCGCGCTTTTGCTTTGGGCAAAGTAACCGCCGGGGCTTCCGGCTTAGACAAGGTGAAGGGCTTCATGCCAACGATTAACCAGTTGATCCGCAAGGGTCGCGAACCGCAGAAGGCCAAGTCGAAGGTCCCTGCAATGGAGCAGAACCCGCAGAAGCGCGGCGTCTGCACCCGTGTTTACACAACCACCCCGAAGAAGCCGAACTCTGCTCTTCGCAAGGTGGCCAAGGTCCGCCTGACCAACCAGCGCGAGGTCATCAGCTACATCCCCGGAGAGGGCCACAACCTCCAGGAGCATAGCGTCGTTCTCATCCGCGGCGGTCGTGTGCGCGATCTTCCGGGCGTTCGCTATCACGTGCTTCGCGGAGTCCTCGACACGCAGGGCGTCAAGGACCGCAGGCAGTCCCGTTCAAAGTACGGCGCCAAGCGCCCCAAATAACCAGGCCAGAGTAAGCCCCGGGCGGATTCCCATCGAAGGTCGTAACTTGATGGGGTCCTTAAGGTCCCGGACCCGGCTGAAGAGAGAAAAAGGAATAGTCCAATGGCTCGTCGTCGTCGTCCCGAGAAGCGCGAGATCCTTCCCGACCCGAAGTTCGGGGATATCGTGCTCTCCAAATTCATGAATTCCGTCATGTTCGACGGCAAGAAGTCGGTTGCCGAAGGCATCGTCTACGGCGCTCTCGACAATGTCGAGACCCGCCTGAAGCAGGACCCGCTGCGCGTGTTTCACGATGCGCTCAACAATGTGAAGCCGGGCATTGAAGTCCGCTCCCGCCGCGTTGGCGGTGCGACCTACCAGGTTCCGGTCGAGGTTCGTCCCGAGCGCTCCCAGGCACTCGCCATCCGCTGGCTGATTTCGGCTGCCCGGGTCCGCTCGGAGAAGACGATGTCGGGGCGCCTCTCGGGCGAGCTGATGGATGCTTCGCAGAACCGCGGGAACGCCGTGAAGAAGCGCGAGGACACGCACCGCATGGCGGAAGCGAACCGCGCCTTCAGCCACTACCGCTGGTAAGAATCGTACCTATATCGAGGGGCCGGCGCATGCCGGCTCCCGACATCGCTAAGGAAGACATTCAAAATGGCCCGCAGCCATCCGCTCGATCGCTATCGCAACATCGGCATCATGGCGCACATCGATGCCGGCAAGACCACGACGACCGAGCGCATCCTCTATTACACCGGCAAGTCCTACAAGATCGGCGAGGTCCACGAGGGCACCGCGACGATGGACTGGATGGAGCAGGAGCAGGAGCGCGGGATCACGATCACGTCGGCGGCAACGACCTGCTTCTGGCGGCCCGACGAAGGCAAGGGCGAAGAGCACCGGATCAACATCATCGACACGCCCGGCCACGTCGACTTCACGATCGAGGTCGAGCGTTCGCTGCGCGTGCTCGACGGTGCGGTCGCCTGCTTTGACGGCGTTGCCGGCGTCGAGCCCCAGTCCGAGACCGTCTGGCGGCAGGCCGAGAAGTACCACGTGCCAAGGATATGCTTCGTCAACAAGCTCGACCGCACCGGCGCCAACTTCGAGATGTGCGTCGGGATGATCAAGGATCGCCTCGGCGCCCGCCCGGCCGTTCTTTACCTTCCGATCGGCATCGAGAGCAGCTTCAAGGGACTCATCGATCTCGTCGAAAACCGCGCGATCATCTGGCTCGAGGAAAGCCTCGGGGCGAAGTTCGAATATGGCGAGATCCCCGACGAGCTGAAGGACGCCGCAGCTTCTGCCCGCCAGGAGCTGATCGAGATGGCAGTCGAACAGGACGACGACGTCATGGTGGCCTATCTAGAGGGCAATGAGCCCGACCGTGACACGCTAAAGCGCCTGATCCGCAAGGGGACGCTCAACTTCTCGTTCGTCCCGATCCTGTGCGGCTCGGCCTTCAAGAACAAGGGAGTCCAGCCGCTCCTGGACGCGGTCGTCGATTATCTCCCGAGCCCGCTCGAGATTCCGCCGGTCGATGGCATCAACCCCTCGAACGACGCGCCCGACAGCCGCGAGGCGTCGGACAGTGCGCCGTTCTCGGCGCTCGCCTTCAAGATCATGAACGATCCGTTCGTCGGGTCGCTGACCTTCGCTCGCATCTACTCGGGCAAGCTCGAGAAGGGCATCGTCACCAATTCGGTGAAGGACAAGAAGGAGAAGATCGGCCGAATGCTCCTCATGCATGCGAACAACCGCGAGGACATCGAGACGGCCTATGCCGGCGATATCGTCGCGATCGCGGGCCTTAAGGAAACGACGACGGGCGACACCCTGTGCGATCCGCACAAGCCGATCATCCTCGAGCGGATGGAATTTCCGGATCCGGTCATCGAGGTCGCCGTCGAACCCAAGACCAAGGCCGACCAGGAGAAGATGGGCATCGCGCTCAACCGCCTTGCCGCCGAGGACCCGAGCTTCAGGGTGACGACCGACCATGAGTCCGGCCAGACCATCATCAAGGGGATGGGCGAGCTCCACCTCGAGATCCTCGTCGACCGTATGAAGCGCGAGTTCAAGGTCGAGGCCAATGTCGGCGCTCCGCAGGTCGCCTACCGCGAATATCTCGCGAAGCCGGTCGAGCTCACCTACACACATAAGAAGCAGTCGGGCGGCTCGGGTCAGTTCGGCGAGGTGAAGGTGAAGGTCGTCCCCGGCGAGCGTGGTTCGGGCTTCCAGTTCCTCGACGAGATCAAGGGCGGCAACATCCCGCGCGAATATATCCCGTCAGTCCAGAAGGGCATGAGGGAGACGGCCGAGACGGGTTCGCTGATCGGCTTCCCGATCGTCGACTTCGCAGTGCACCTCATCGACGGCAAGTATCACGACGTCGACTCGTCGGCGCTCGCGTTCGAGATCACCGGCCGCGGCGCGATGCGCGAGGCGGCGCACAAGGCCGGAATCAAGATCCTCGAGCCGATGATGAAGGTCGAGGTCGTGACCCCCGAGGATTATCTCGGCGACGTGATCGGCGACATCAACAGCCGACGTGGGCAGATCCTGGGCACCGACAGCAGAGGCAATGCCCAGGTCGTCGAGGCCCTAGTGCCGCTGGCGAACATGTTCGGCTACGTGAATCAGCTGCGCTCCTTCACCCAGGGTCGCGCGCAGTACACGATGCAGTTCTCGCACTATGACGAAGTGCCGCAGAACGTCGCCGACGAGGTGAAGGCGAAGCTGGCGTAAGCGCAAAATTGTAGTTATGGGCGCGCACGCATTGGGCGGGCCGTCCGATTTTCCAGAAGAAGAGGCGTAAAATGGCGAAGGCTAAATTCCAGCGGACGAAGCCGCACGTGAACATCGGGACCATCGGTCACGTCGATCATGGCAAGACGTCGCTGACCGCGGCGATCACCAAGGTTCTTGCCGAGCAGGGCAAGGCCGAGTTCACCAGCTATGCGAACATCGACAAGGCGCCGGAAGAGCGCGAGCGCGGGATCACCATCTCGACCGCTCACGTCGAGTATGAGACCGACAAGCGCCACTATGCGCATGTCGATTGCCCGGGCCACGCCGACTATGTGAAGAACATGATCACCGGCGCCGCCCAGATGGACGGCGCGATCCTGGTCGTGTCTGCCGCCGACGGCCCGATGCCCCAGACCAAGGAGCACATCCTGCTCGCCAAGCAGGTCGGTGTTCCGACCATGGTCGTCTATCTGAACAAGGTCGACCAGGTCGACGATCCCGAGCTTCTCGAGCTCGTCGAGCTCGAGATCCGCGAGGAGCTTTCGAAGCGCGACTTCGACGGCGACAACATTCCGATCGTCGCCGGCTCGGCGCTTGCCGCCCTCGAGGAGAAGAGTCCCGAAATCGGCAAGGAGTCGATCCTGAAGCTCATGGACGCGGTTGATGAGTGGATCCCGACCCCGGAGCGTCCGCTCGACAAGCCGTTCCTGATGCCGATCGAGGACGTGTTCTCGATCTCCGGACGCGGCACCGTCGTCACCGGCCGTGTCGAGACCGGAATCGTCAAGGTCGGCGACGAAGTCGAGATCGTCGGAATCCGCGACACCCAGAAGACGGTCGTCACGGGCGTCGAGATGTTCCGCAAGCTGCTCGACCAGGGCCAGGCGGGCGACAATATCGGCGCCCTTCTGCGCGGCGTCGGCCGTGAGGACGTCGAGCGCGGCCAGGTGCTTGCCAAGCCCGGCTCGATCACTCCGCACACCGACTTCAGCGCCGAGGTCTACGTCCTTTCGAAGGACGAGGGCGGCCGTCACACGCCGTTCTTCGCCAACTATCGTCCGCAGTTCTACTTCCGGACGACGGATGTGACCGGCGAGGTTCAGCTCCCCGAAGGCACCGAGATGGTGATGCCGGGCGACAACGTGAACCTCGGCGTCAAGCTGATCGCTCCGATCGCCATGGACCCGGGCCTGCGCTTCGCGATCCGCGAAGGCGGCCGAACGGTCGGCGCAGGGGTTGTCGCGAACATCACGAAGTAATATAGGGCGCCAGCCGCGCGATTCCGGATCAGGGTCGCGCGGGTTCGCTTTTGAGTTTGATTTGTAAGGCGGGCTTCGGCTCTCAGCTGAGGCTCGCTGGCTCTTTCGCATCGGTAGGGACATGGAAACGCAGAATATCCGGATTCGCCTCAAGGCGTTCGACCATCGGGTGCTCGACCAGGCAACTGGCGACATAGCCGATACGGCGCGCCGCACGGGTGCACTGATCCGCGGTCCCATTCCCCTTCCGACGCGCATCGAGAAATTCACCGTCAACCGCTCGCCGCACGTCGACAAGAAGTCGCGCGAGCAGTTCGAGGTGAGGACGTACAAGCGGCTGCTCGACATCGTGCAGCCGACGCCGCAGACGGTCGACGCGCTGATGAAGCTCGATCTTGCCGCCGGCGTCGACGTCGAGATCAAACTGGCCTGACCGGCCAGCGCAGGCCTCGAGGCTTGCGAGAGAATAGGGCGATACCGCCGGAGATCAGCTCCGGGCTGCGTCCCCGCCGCTCCTTTTTGAAAGGAGCACTAGCCCAGGCGGGGCACGCAAACATTGGGTTGGGCTGCACGCACCCGGCGTTTCGCTGTGTGCCTCTGTTTGAGGAGTTTGATCATGCGCACCGGCGTGATCGTGAAGAAGGTCGGAATGACGCGCTTGTTCCAGGCGGACGGTCGGCACGTGCCGGTTACCGTCCTGCAGCTGGAGGACGTGCAGGTCATCAGCCGGCGTGAAACCGACCGCGACGGCTATACCGCCGTTCAACTGGGGGCGGGCAAGGCCAAGGCCAAGAACGTCGCCAAGCCGCAGCGCACGGCGTTCGGAAAGGCCGAGGTCGAGCCCAAGGCGAAGGTCGTCGAGTTCCGCGTCGACGAGGATGCCCTTCTCGACGTCGGGGCGACGATCAGCGCCGAGCATTTCGTTGCCGGGCAGCTCGTCGATGTCGCCGGAGTCACCCAGGGCAAGGGCTTTGCGGGCGCGATGAAGCGCTGGGGTTTTCGCGGTCTCAGGGCAACCCACGGCGTTTCGGTCTCGCACCGCTCGCACGGTTCGACCGGTAACCGCCAGGATCCGGGCCGTGTCTTCAAGAACAAGAAGATGGCCGGGCACATGGGGGCCCGCAATCGCACGCAGCAGAACCTCGAGATCGTCCGCACGGACCCGATCCGCGGGCTTCTGTTCGTCAAGGGCTCGGTTCCGGGTCACAAGGGCGCGTGGCTGACCGTCAGCGATGCGATCAAGCTCCCGCGCCACGAAAGCGCTCCTTATCCAGCAGCGCTCGTCGAGAGTGCAAAGCCCTCTGCCGAGCAGGAGCATGCTCCCGCCGGGCTCGTCGATGAAGGCGCGATCCATGAGATGCCGGCGCTTCCGAGCGACGAGGAAGTCGCGGCTATCGCGGCCGAGCAGGAAGCTGGTGCGGCCGCCGAGGCCGAGGCCCAGGCCGCGGCCGAGAATGAAGCAACGAACGCTCCTGAGGACGACGCCAAGCCCAACGGCGAAGCCACCGACGAGAGCAAGGAAGGCTAAGCGATGAAGGTCAAGGTTCAGACCCTCGACGGTGCCAAGAACGGCGGTGCTGGCGGCGACATCGAGCTCAACGACGAGATTTTCGCCGTTGAGCCTCGCGGCGACATCCTGCACCGCGTCGTCACCTGGCAGCTCGTCAACCGCCGCGCTCCGGCGCGCGCTGCCCGCGAGCGCAGCGACGTCGCCCGTACCGGCAAGAAGTACGGCCGCCAGAAGGGTGGCGGAACGGCCCGCCACGGCGACCGCAGGGCGCCGATCTTCATCGGCGGCGGCAAGGCCCACGGTCCGCGTGCCCGGATCTTCACGTCGGGCCTCAACAAGAAAGTTCGTCAGCTCGGCCTCAAGATGGCGCTGTCGTCGAAGGCCAAGGAGGGCAACCTCATCGTCGTCGACAATCTCGACGTTGCCGAGGCCAAGACCAACTCCTTGAAGCTGCAGCTCGCCAGGCTCGGCTTTGGAAAGACCGCGCTGATCATCGATGGTGATGCACTCAACGTCGGTTTCGCCCGGGCTTCGTCGAACCTCGAGAGCGTCAACCTGCTGCCGGCGGTCGGCCTCAACGTTTACGACATCATGCGGCACGAAACGCTGGTTCTGACCCGCGCGGCCGTCGAGAAGCTGGAGGACCGCTTCAATGGCTAAGAAGCCCAAAGGAACGCTCGACGCGCGCCACTACGACATCGTGCTCAGCCCGCACATCACCGAGAAATCGACGATGCTCGCGGAGACGAACGCGGTCGTGTTCAAGGTCGCCCCGACGGCAAGCAAGCCCGAGATCAAGGCAGCGGTCGAAGCGCTGTTCAACGTCAAGGTGAAGACCGTCAACACGATCCTCGCCAAGGGAAAGACCAAGCGGTGGAAGGGCAGGCCCTACCAGCGCTCTGACGTGAAGAAGGCGATCGTCACCCTCGCCGAGGGCCAGTCGATCGACATTACCGAAGGGGTCCGCGGCTAATGGCTCTCAAGCAATATAATCCGACCTCGCCGGCC
>DATATH010000075.1:0-1934 GCA_036268895.1 Sphingomicrobium sp.
GTGTCTTCGAACGCGACGCCCAAAATCCATTCGAGGCCGGAGTGGTAGTGGGGGCGGGAGCGGCGGGACATCCAGTGTCATTACCCAGGGAGGTCTGCGTGGGTCCGCCTCGAGCGGTAGACCCGAAGGAGGCAACGACGACGGGACGACGCCCACGCAGAAGTCGGATCTCCTCATAGTAGCGAGGAGGCTGGTGAAAGCCAGCGGAGCCAAGGAGGAGATGGATTGAGAAAGACGGGACCGCGGCAATTGAGCTTTGTGTTCGCCGACAGCCCTTCGGGGGACGGAGAGGCTGAGCGCTCGGACGCATTCGAGCCGCGAAGTTTTCTGTTGCAAAAAGCAAAGCGCAAGAAACCGATCGGTCCCAACGCCGGCGCGGCCGACACGAGTCGGCTGCTCGAAGCAGCAGCGAGCGAAGCCAATCTGGCCCGGGCGCTGTTGAACGTAGTGCGCAACAAGGGAGCGCCGGGAGTGGATGGTCAGACGGTCGAAGCGGCGGAGGCGAAAGCCCCGGCGCTGATCGCACGTCTGCGCCGGGACTTGCTGGAGGGATGCTACCGGCCCGGCGATGTCCGCCGCGTATGGCTGCCAAAGCCAGGGGGTGGACAAAGAGGGCTCGGCATTCCCAACGTCGTGGATAGGGTGGTTCAGCAGGCGATGCTCCAGGTCTTGGAGCCGATCTTCGAGCCGTCCTTCCACGCCAGCAGTCACGGGTTCCGCCCCAAGCGCGGCGCTCATACCGCCATCGCCGAGGCAACGGGATATCTGAAGGACGGCTATCGAACGGTGGTTGATCTGGACTTGGCCAAATTCTTCGACCGAGTTCATCACCAACGCCTGCTGGCCCGGCTCGCAGAACGCGTGACGGACCCGCGGATGCTTGCCCTGGTTCGCCTGATGTTGAAGGCGGCGGCGATAATGCCGGATGGGACGAAGATCACAGTCCAGGAAGGAACGCCTCAAGGAGGTCCGCTCTCGCCATTGCTTTCCAACGTCGTGCTCGACGAATTGGATCGCGAACTGGTGAGGCGGGGTCTCCGGTTCGTTCGCTACGCGGATGATTGCAACATCTTCGTGCGCAGCGAGCGTGCCGGGCGGCGCGTCATGACATCGATTCGGGGATTTCTGGAGACGCGCATGCGGCTCCCGATCAACGAGGAGAAAAGTGGCGTGCGCCAACCCGACGAGGTTCAATTCCTTGGCTTCAGCTTTCGCTGCGCATGGGGGGAGGGCGGCGAGGAAGTCGCCGTCTTTCTCTCCGGCAAGGCGGAGCGACGGTTGAGGACGAAAATGCGGGAGATGACGCCTCCGAATTGGGGGCGATCCCTCACATCCTGCATGGAAGGCATCAGCCGATACCTGACGGGCTGGATATCGCACTTTCGGCTTTGTACACCGGAAGCGGTCCAGGGATTGGGCGTTCTCGACGCCCATGTCCGCCGCCGCGTCAGGGCGATCATCGTACGACAGAAGAAGCGTCCGCGCTTCCTCTACCGACACCTGAAAGCCAAAGGCGTCAGCGCGAGGGCTGCCGCCGGCTGTGCGTATTGCGGCAAGGGAGCATGGGTGAAATCCAATCGACCCGCAATGCAGAAGGCCTATCCACCGGCATGGTTCGCCGGACGGATGGCTTCGCTCAAAGCGATGTGGAACGATCTTCACTCACCGCAGGTCTCGGCCCAGCTCATGCTGGAGTTCTGACATATCAATCCAAAGAGCCGGATGCGAGGCCCGCATGTCCGGTTCTGTGAGAGGCGCGAAGGAGTAATCTTTCGCGCCTACTCGACAGGCCCCCCCCTATGCGGCGCGGAAACTTTCATGCCGCCGCCGCGATTGGCGTCGGTTGGAAGTAAGCCTCGTCCGGGGTGCGTCGGTCAAGGCTCGAATGCGGGCGCTGTCGATTGTAGAAGTCGAGATAGCGGCCCAGCGACGAG
>DATATH010000076.1:0-6275 GCA_036268895.1 Sphingomicrobium sp.
TTGCGGCCCCCTTGCGGCGGGACGTTGGCCACGGTGCCCTCAAGCATCTTGAGCAGGGCCTGCTGGACGCCCTCGCCCGAGACGTCGCGGGTGATCGAGACGTTGTGCGTGGTCTTGCCGATCTTGTCGATCTCGTCGATGTAGACGATCCCGCGCTGGGCCTTCTCGACGTTGTAGTCGGAGGACTGGAGAAGCTTCAGGATGATGTTCTCGACGTCCTCGCCGACATAGCCCGCCTCGGTAAGCGTTGTCGCGTCCGCCATTGTGAAGGGCACGTCGAGGATCCGTGCAAGGGTCTGCGCAAGCAGCGTCTTTCCACAACCGGTCGGCCCGATCAGAAGGATATTGGACTTGGCGAGCTCGACCTCGTTCCCGGACTTCGCTCCGTGTGACAGGCGTTTGTAATGGTTGTGAACGGCAACCGAGAGGACACGCTTGGCGCGGTCCTGCCCGATCACATAATCGTCCAGGACCTTGCAGATTTCGGACGGCGTTGGAACTCCGTCACGAGTCTTGACGAGGGCGGACTTAGATTCCTCGCGGATGATGTCGTTACACAGCTCGACGCATTCATCGCAGATGAAGACGGTTGGTCCCGCGATCAGCTTCCTCACCTCGTGCTGCGACTTGCCGCAGAACGAGCAGTAGAGAGTGCTTTTGCTATCGCCGCCTGAAAGCTTGGTCATTCCTGTCCTTGCACTTCGGCCGCGAGCGACCGTCCTCTCGTGGGCATGCTAGCCCGCTTTATGACACAATCAACTCTGCAGGTCGGTTAACGCATCCCGCTCCGGAATTGGCCCTTTGATTTCAGCAATATGGATGGTGCGCAAACGCCTAGCAAGGTCCGGGCTGAATTGCGTTTGTCCCAAGCTGGAGCACGCAGCGCTCCTCCTGGAGTTCATTCGACTTGCGGGACGGCGGTCCACCGGCCCGGACCTCAAAGCCGGCTCGCATCATGCCGCGTCGCTGGCGCTGAACTCGCGCAATAGCGCGTCCGCGTCGCAACGACGTCGCCTGCGCCAACCAGCCGCACCGGCATCGGAAAAGGAGAGAGGCGCTCAGGAGCCGAGCTTGGCGAGCGCCTCTCGCATCGATTGCTGAAAGTCCGAGCGGGCATAGATGTCGTTGTGCCCTGCCCCCGGGATAGTTTTGTCGAACACAAGCTGCGCTATGCGGCGCCGAAGCGCATCGGTTCGCTCGCCCGGGACGATCTCGTCATGCTGCGCTGCGATGATGGCGACAGGGACCTCGAGCCGCTCGATTGCAAGCACGGCGTTGATCTCGTGCTCGAAGAAGGGACCGATCGGGAGCCAAGGGTACATCGACTGCGCGACCGCCTTTAGCGAATCGAATGGAGTGACCAGGATTAGGCCATCCAGCTTCCTGGCGGCGGCGAGCTCGGCCGCGACTCCGCTGCCGATACTGAAACCGACACCGATCACGCGCTTCGGCTTCATTCGCCCCACCGCAAAATCATAGACGAGCGGCGCGTCTGCGATCAGCGCCTCAGCTGACGCAGTCCCCTGCGAGGGCGAATAGCCCCGATAATGGAAGGCGATAACATCTTCTTGGGGGAAGAGGTCATGGAGATATTCGGCGACGTCCTGAGCGTTCCAGGCATTCCCGCCGAAACCCAGGATGAGGAGCGGCTCTCCGTTCGGGTCGTCTGGGGGAATGTGGATTCCAGCAAGGTCGTATCCGCCGGGCGTTCCCAGCAAGAGGCGTTCCGCTCGCGGCGGAAGCGGTCCGGCACCGGCCACCGCGTGCGTCGGGAAGATCAGCTGTGTCTGGAATTCAAACATGCAAGTGAAGGATGCGGCGAGCGAGCGTCCAAAAAGACAAGCGCTAAGCGGCGAATGCAGCCTCGATCGCCGGAGTCACCCGGTCGACCGTATACGGCTTTTCGATCACAGGCGCGTCGTTGAACTCGGGCGGAGGCGGATCGACGTGACCGCCGGTCGCAATGACAAACGGCACTTTCTTCTCGCGCAACTTGGTGGCGACCGGCCAGACATTCTCGCCCTTGAGGTTCACGTCGAGGATCGCGAGATCGAAACCGCCCTTCTCGACCTCCCTGAGTGCGCATTCGACCGTTTCGCATGTCCCCCGCACCTTGTGACCCAGAGAATCGAGGAAATCCTCGAGCATCATCGCAATGAGCGGTTCGTCTTCGACGATCAGAATGGAGCGCGCGCCAGCCATGGAGGTGTCGGCATAAAGTGCGAGCGGGAAACCGAAAAGACCTTTATTTCGTACCAACCGCGCGGCGCGCCGCTTCGGCGAGCTCGGTGACCGAGAATGGTTTTGGAAGAAAGTTCACGTTCTCGATGTCGATCGACTTGCGCAGCTGTTCCTCGGCATAGCCTGACATGAACAGGATCTTGAGGTGAGGCCAGGTCTTGCGCGCTTCGCGGACCATCGTCGGGCCGTCCATTCCCGGCATGACGACGTCGCTAATCAGAAGATCGATCTGTTGAGCCGCGAGGATCTCAAGCGCATCCTCTCCATTGTCCGCGGTCACGACGGTATAGCCATGGCGCGTGAGCGCGCGCTCGGCGACCCCGCGGACCGTCGGCTCGTCTTCGACCAGGAGCACGGTCCCGCTGCCCCACAGCTCGTCCTTCTTGGGCTTCCCGGGCGTGCGCGCCCGCTTGGCAGTCTCCTCTTCGCGGTGGACCGGAAGGTAGATGACGAAGCGCGCTCCCTCATCGACCTTTGATTCGGCGAAGATGAATCCACCCGATTGCTTGACGATGCCGTAAACCGTCGAAAGTCCAAGGCCGGTGCCTTTTCCCACTTCCTTGGTAGTGAAGAAGGGCTCGAAGATCTTTCCGAGCACTCCTGGCGCGATGCCGGTTCCGGTGTCGGTGACGGACAGTGCGCTGTAGTCGGCGATTGGAAGGATGTCCGAGCCAAGTTCCGCGACCTGGTCCGACTTCACCGAATAGGTCTGGATGGTGAGCGTTCCACCGCCCTTTGGAGCCATCGCGTCGCGGGCGTTCACCGCAAGGTTGATGATCACCTGCTCGAGCTGACCCGGGTCGGCGCGAATTGGCCCGAGATTGCGCCCGTGCTTGACCGTCAGCTCGACCGTCTCGCCAAGCAGTCGCTTCAAGAGGTGCGAAACTTCGGAAACCACGTCGGGCAGCTGCAGGACCTGTGGACGAAGGGTCTGCTGGCGGGAGAAAGCGAGCAGCTGGCGGGTGAGGCCAGCGGCTCGGTTCGAGTTCGACTTGATCTGCTGGATGTCATCGTAATCGATATCGCCCGGAGTGTGCCGCATGAGCATGAGGTCACAATGGCCGATGATCGCGGTGAGGATGTTGTTAAAGTCATGGGCGACGCCGCCGGCAAGCTGGCCAACGACCTGCATCTTCGTCGCCTGGGCGACCTGGCGCTTGAGCTTGGCTTCCTCGCTATTGTCTTTGAGTAGCAGGAGAACCGCTGCATCACCCAGTCCCCGGAGGCCGGCAATGGTCAGCGCCACCGGCTCGGCGGGCTGGCGAACGAGCCGCACCGCAATGTCGCCCGACATGGCTGGGCCACGGGCATTGCGCCGAATTGCATCGGCGACGGCCGCTTTGTCTTCCTTCACGACCAGATCGCCAGGGTAGACCGGTGCTTCCGGCCCCTTGATTCCGGCGGCCTGGTAAAAAGCCTGATTCATCGTCAGGAACCGTCCGTCGCCGTCGACAAGGGCAAGTCCGATCGGAAGCATGTCGAGCAAAGCCTGGAGGTGCGATGAGCTCGACATCGGGAGGGTGTCGGGGCTGTCGAACAGATAGAAGTTGCCGAAGTCACTGGGCCCTGGGGGATCCAGCGGAAGAAGGAGGGCACGGAGCGGGCGACCCGTTTCTCCTTCTGCCACCAGCTGGAAATGACCACCGCCTTGCGCTTCCGACACAATTTCGTTGAGCCGCGCGGGTTCGCCCGTATCCTCGCCACGCAGCGCTCGCTCCTCGAAAAGGCGGTTGTTGGCGATGACCCTTCCCTGCGGATCGATGAGCGCAGCCATAATCCCCGCCCTGCCAAGGAGGTCGCCCGCCTGGCCACGCAGTCGACTGGCAGTGAGCGTGATCGGATCGGGTGCGGCTGCCCTCACGAACCGCCACAGGAGGAGGTCGCTCTGAATCCCTACGCGCTCGACCTCGACCGGCGTGGACCCCGCTTTGGTTTCGATGCCCGCAACGCAGCCCGCACCGTCGCGCTGTGCCATGGTCAGTGCAAGATTTAGCCCCTGGCGCGCATCGTCGGTCGACGCGAGCTCGAGCGGCGGAGCGGCGCCGCCAAACCGCTCGCGATAGGCTAGGTTGACGAGCAGCGGAGATCCCTCGGAGGTGGTCAGCGCGACTGGGTCGCCGCTAAGTCCGAGCGCAGAGCCGAGCAGCGAATAATCGGGGCCGATGACGAGCGGCTCTGTCGGAGCTGGGCCGAGAGGCGAGCGCAAGTAAGCGAAAGCCGCCAAAAGGATGCCTGCAACAAACATCAGTCCAGCAACCGCTGGCTGTCCCACGAGAAGCAGAAGGAGAGCCGCGGTAGCGGCCGCGCCGGCGGTGAGCGCAGGCGCAAGCCATCGTCCCCAGCCATCGAGGCGCGTCGATTCAATTACGGGCAGATCCTGGTACAGCATGGGCTCCTTGCGCCCATGCTACCAGAAGCGCTCGAAGCTACCAGATGCGGACGCGGTCCGCGGGCGAGAGGTAGAGCTTCTGTCCGGGCTGTACTCCAAACGCTGAATACCAGGGATCCATGTTGCGGACGACATCGGTCCTTACCCGGCACGGCGAATGCGGATTGGTCAGGAGCTGCTGCCGAAGCGCCGCTTCACGGTCGTTGCAGCGCCATACCTGTGCCCATCCCAGATAAAAGCGCTGGTCCGCCGTGAATCCATCAATCACCGGCGACGGGGCGCCGTTCAGCGAAGCGAGATAAGCGTCGTGTGCAACCGAAAGACCGGCGAGGTCGGCGACGTTCTCGCCCATCGTGAGCTTGCCGTTCACGTGCATGCCGGGCAGCGGCTCGTACGAATTGATCTGCCGCTCATATTGGTCGAGTCGGGACTGGAAGTTCTTCGCGTCTGCCGGAGTCCACCAGTCGACGAGATTGCCGTGGAGATCGAATTTGGCGCCCTGGTCGTCGAACTGATGGCTCATCTCGTGACCGATCACTGCGCCGATGCCGCCGTAGTTGACCGCCGGATCGGCGTTCGGGTCGAAGAAGGGCGGTTGGAGGATCGCGGCCGGAAAGACGATCTCGACCATGGTCGGGTTGGAGTAAGCGTTGATTTCCATTGGGGTCATGCCCCATTCCCAGCGCCGGATCGGTCCCCCGAGCTTTCCGATCTGGTAGGCATATTCGAAGCGGTTCGCCCGCATCGCATTGCCAAGCAGGTCGCGCCGATCGATGACGAGGCCGCTCATGTCGCGCCAATGTGACGGATAGCCGATCTTGGGCGCGAACGCCGCGAGCTTTGCGTGGGCTTTCGCCTTGGTATCGGCGCTCATCCAGTCGAGCTTGTCGATCCGCCGGTCCATCGCTGCGATCAGATTATGGACCAGCTGGTCGGCGGCCGCCTTCGTCTCTGGCGGAAAATATCTTGCGACGTAGAGTTTGCTGACATCGTCGCCGAGCGCGCCGACGGTGAAATTCACCGCTCTTTTCCACCTCGGCTCCTGCTCCGGAGTCCCCGAGAGAACCGTGCCGTAGAAGGAGAAATTCTCCCGATCGAATGCCTTTGGAAGATAATCGGCATAGGAATCGAGCGAGCGCACCAGAAGCTGGTCGCGAAGAACCGACAGCGGAGTGCGGCCGAGAAGGGCTGAAATTCCTTTGAAGGCACTCGGCTGGAAGATGATGACATAGCTGACCTTTGCGCCATCGTCCTCGAGCAGCCGAGCAAGATCGAAGCCGGGCGCGAGCTTGCGCGCTTGGGCGAGCGTCATCTTGTTGTAGGTCTTGGTCGCGTCGCGGCTTTCGGCCCTGGTCCAATGGACCTGCGCGATCTCCGTTTCAAAATCGAGGATCGCTCTTGCCCTTGCCGCAGCATTGGCTTCGCCCGCGAGTGTCAACACGTTGGTCAGATGCTGAACATATTTCGCCCGGGTCTCGGCCAGCTTTGGATCGCTCGACAGATAATAGTCGCGATCGGGCATCCCAAGTCCGCCCTGGATCACGTTCAGAGCATATCTCTCGGACGCCTTGCGATCCTGGCCGACGAACATCCGGAACGGGATCTCGATGCCGAGATGATCGGCGCTCGAATATAGCTTCGGCAG
>DATATH010000077.1:0-18715 GCA_036268895.1 Sphingomicrobium sp.
CCATCCGCGACTAGTCGCGCCGTCGCCTTCTCGCTGGAATTGCGTCGCGGTCGATCAGCCGCGTGTAGAGGTGCCAGGTCGAATAGCCTAGCCACGGAAGAACAAAGGCGAGACCCACGAAGGCAGGGATCGAGCCCAGCACCAGCAGGGCGGTGACCAGGATCCCCCAGCGGACCATTTCGCCCTTGTTGGCGTGCGTTGCACGCCACGACGCCGAGACCGCTTCGGCTGCACTGATATCGCAATCGACGAGCATCGGGAGGGACACGACGCTGAGCGCCAGCACGAACCAACCAAAGAAGGCGCCCGCGACGGCTCCCGCAATTATCAGAGTCCAGCCTCGCGGCGTCGTGAAGATCATCGACAGGAAGCCGCCAACCGAGGTCGGCGTCGCCCAGCCGAAGATCAAGGCATAGAGCAGACCTGCCGCCAGTAGCCATCCAAGGAAGATCAGAAGCAGCAACCCGGCGACAATACCCATGTCGTCGAGCGAGGCGAGCTTGCGAACGTCGAGGAAATTATACCAATGGACGTCGCGGCCTTTCTCTCGCTGCCGCGCCAGCTCATAAAATCCAACCGCCGCAATCGGTCCGAGGAGAGCAACGCCCGCGACGACCGGGAAGAAGAAGGGGATCAGCGGCGCGCTCGTCGTCATCACGACGGCCGCAAGACCGATCAGCGTATAGATCACCCCGGCAAAGAAGATGTCTCCGCGAAGATCGCCGAAATCCTCCCAGCCCTGTCTCAGTGAAAGGCGCAGGTCCTCATCGGTGATTGTTCGAACTGGAATTTTCTTCGCACGCGAAGAACGTGACGCGGACACGGACTGGGTTGCCATGACACCTCCTCTTTACCAGGGTGCCGTCCGGCGCGGATTGGGCGCGCCGGGCGCCTTGCGAGGTCCATAGCACAGTATGACCGAGTCGGTCAGAGCTTGACGCGCGCGATTTGAAGCGTCTCGTCCGGCACATATTGCGGTCGAGCGAAGTCGGGCCGTGCGTGGATCAGCGGGCCAGCCGTGGCAGGCAATCCGTTCCTTGCGCCGACCAAAGTGAAAACGACTGGCGCTTGACTGTCCAGGTCGATCGCCAGCTCCAATCCGTCACAGCTGCGTCCCGTGCAGGAGATGGTGAACTTGCCGGAAGAATCGGCGCTCGCAATGGGCCGAATGAAGCCGGTCACGCCAGCGCTCCGGATATGCGCTTCTGGCGGAGCGACCATCAAGATGCGCTCGGCGCCGTTCGCCTTCAATCGGAGCCTGATCTCTCGCTCGCTCCCATTATTGACGGTCTCGAGAAGCTGGGTTGTAGGCGGCCGCATCGAGGGGTCTGGAGGAGCGGGCGCAAACCAGCGTAGTCGCTCGGAGAAGTCCAGCTTTCCGCGATGCCACTGGTTCAAATGCCAATAAGCGGGCGGCAGATTCGCCCCGTCGTTGATGATCGACCAGGAGGCCTCCCCCGAGGGAAGAGTCACATGCTCGATCGTGAACCGCTGCTGGCGGTCCCGCGAATAGGCGGGAGCAGTTGCGGCCACGATCCACGCGAGGAGTGCAATCGAGGCCGAGCCGGAAAGAATCAATCGCGGGCTGGCACGTCTGAGGAGGCCGTGTCCCTCAATCAGCGCCGGAGTGATCATGATCGCGGCTACCGGAGCGACGATCCACAGGGGACCGGGACTGAATAGTTCCTCCAATGCGGTCAGGAGCTCGCCCCAGCTCAGATAAAGGAAGAGAAGTGCGGCGAGGCCTCCAATCGCTTCGGCGGGCGAATACCAGCGCGCGGCCAGCGTACCAACGAGAAGTATTGCGGGAGGGATCAGGAAGTAGATCATGCCGCCAGGGGCGACGAGTGCGAGGACGCCGCCAATGAGAAGGAATAGGAACCAGTATGCTGCTCGCAACCGTGCAGTTTGATGCTTGGCAGCGAGCGTAGAGAGAATGGCAAGAACTCCGAGGAGTGTCGTTGCGTAAATGGCGCCAAAGGCAAATTCCGGATGAGCCCGCCAATATGTTCCAGCGCGAAGCGCTCCCATTACCGTGACTGCAAGCCACGCCGAAACCCCGCCCGCGACGAGCGCTCCAAGTACCACCGCCAACCCACCGATGAGGGCCCCGCGAGCCCGTGCGAGCACACCGAACATCGCGAGAAGGAGGACCAGGCAGACGAGGCCGACCGCGAGCGGCATTTGAACAAACAGGCGCTGCAAGAGGTCGGAGAAGATGCGATTGCCTTCGGCTCGAGGAGGGCCCGCGACAAGTCTTGAAGTAAGGCCAAGCGCCTCGTCACCCATGCTCTGCAAGCTTCTCACATCGAGGCTCGCGAGGTCGTCGCCCGGGCTGTGATAATGAGTCTCGTTGCCCACGATCGCGGAATTGAGCGTGAGCCAGCCGCGTTCCTTGTAGGTCGTGACGTCCGTGTCGTTGGGGATGAGCCGGGCGACGTCGGTCGAGAGACTGCTCGCGTATGGCCGACGAACAGCACTCGCGTAGGCCGCGATCGCGGCGCCGTTCGGCCGGTTCGTTTCGAACATCGTCACAGGACCGGTGACGCCCCGCGCCTCGAAGTTGAGAAGACTGTCCACGTTGCGGCTCAAGGGATCGGCAAGGAAGGCGCGGGCTCCAATCAGGCCGGGCTCCTCGCCCTCGTTGAAGAGAAGGATGATCGGACGCTTGAGCGGTCGGTCCTTCATGATCGACCCCACTTCGAGCAGGGTCGCAACTCCAATCCCATCGTCCGATGCTCCCGGGCCGACCGGCACACTGTCGTAATGAGCACTGAGCAGCAGAGTCCGGCCGGTCCGAGGACCAAGCTTGGCTATGACATTGCGAACGCGCGCGCAGGCGACCAGCCGTGCCCTTTGGAAATCATTGCATACAAGCTGATCACGGACGATCGGCTTCAGGCCGATTTGCCCGAGTGTGGCAATCAGCCGCGAGCGAACCTCGTCGTCGGCTGCGCTGTCGGCTGGATGTGGCCTCTGGTCGCCAAGGATGAACGCGAGACGCGCCTTTGCCCGATTTGCATCGAACTGACCTGGACCGCTGTGAACCGGAGGAACGGCTAGCAGCAGGGACTTCGCGACCATCGCCGCGAGGATGAGAACAACAATTCCCAACGCGAGTAGCGTGTCGCGCCGCATGAATGGCCCCCCTTGTGCGCGCAAGGGCTCGAGCCATATCGCCATTCGCAGTCGCTTGCGATAGGCGCGATGCGCAGTCTGGAGAGGTTCTCATGGGTTATCGGGTCGCGGTCGTCGGTGCGACTGGCAATGTCGGGCGCGAGCTTCTGAACATCCTCGCCGAGCGCCAGTTTCCGATCGATGAAGTTGCTGCAATCGCCTCGGGACGCTCGACCGGGGACGAAATCCAGTTCGGCGAAACCGATGAGATGTTGCGAGTCAAGAATCTTGAGCATTTCGATTTCGCGGGCTGGGATATCGCGCTGTTTGCGGCCGGGTCCAAGATTTCGGAAATCTATGCTCGCAAGGCCGCGGCGGCCGGCTGCACGGTTATCGACAACAGCTCCCTGTTCCGGATGGATCCTGACGTGCCGCTCATCGTTCCTGAAGTGAACCCGGAGGCGATCGCCGGCTATCGGAAGAAAAACATCATCGCCAATCCGAACTGCTCGACCGCGCAACTCGTGGTTGCTCTGAAGCCGCTGCACGACGCAGCGAAGATCAAGCGGGTCGTCGTTGCTACCTATCAGTCAGTTTCCGGCACCGGAAAGGCGGCAATGGACGAGCTCTTCGAGCAATCGCGCAACATCTTCGTCGGCGACTCGAACGAGCCGTCAGTCTATCCCAAGCAGATCGCGTTCAACGTCATCCCGCAGTGCGATGTCTTCCTCGATGACGGCTCGACCAAGGAAGAATGGAAACTGGTCGTCGAGACCAAGAAGATTCTCGATCCGTCCATCAAGCTCACCGCGACGTGCGTGCGCGTGCCGGTCTTCGTCGGCCATTCAGAAGCTGTGAACATCGAGTTCGAGAATGAGATTTCAGCGAATGAGGCGCGCGGGATATTGCGGGAAGCGCCGGGCGTCCTCGTTGTCGATAAGCGCGAAGACGGCGGCTACGTCACCCCGGTCGAGTGCGTCGGCGATTATGCGACTTACGTCAGCAGAATCCGGGAGGACCCGACTGTGGAAAACGGGCTTAGCCTCTGGGTGGTCAGCGACAATCTTCGTAAAGGCGCGGCACTCAATGCGGTCCAGATCGCCGAGCTGCTCGGCCGCAAGCATCTTCAGAAGGCGGCATAGCCCTTTAGGGCATATCGCTCCAGTAACGCAGCAAGTTTTGCTGAATGAGCTGCAATCGGCTGTAATTCTCAGCGTCCATCCTCAACCCTTCGAGCGCCGCCACCTCGTTCAACTCAAAAAGCATATTGCGGCGGAATGGGTCCTGGACTCGGCTCTGGATGAAGGTGATCGCGACAAGGCGCTCACCTTTGCTCACCGGGATCACCTGATGCATTGAATCCGAAGGGTAGATGATAGCCTGTCCAGGTGGCAGCTTGAACTTCAGATCGGCATCGCCCAGGCGGACATGCAGCTCGCCGCCCTCATAATCCTCGGGGTCGTTGAGGAAGATGGTGCAGCTGAGATCGCTTCGGATGGTTGCGCCGGGGAGTTGGATGAAGGCGGCATCGGCGTGCGCCCCATATTTCATCCCTGGTTTGTACCGGGTCATCATTGGAGGCGCCAATGACACGGGAAAGGCAAATTCCATGAACTCGGACGATCGCAGCATTGCGCCGCGCAGGAGTTCGGAACTCTTTTGGTAGGCGCTCGCGTCATGGAGCTGCTCGTTCTGCTTCGCCTTGTTGTGCGGGTTGGTAATGCGCCCGTCGAGGAAGGGCGCCGAAGCGGCGATTTTGTGGCATTCGCCTATTTCCGCGTCGGTGAGGATTTGCAGGATCCTGTACATCAACTCTCCTTGGCGCGGGCCAAGGCCCGGCCCAGCAACGGCGACTTCTCGGCTCCGGACACGAGCATGGCAAGCGCGCGCTCGATGTCGCCGGCAAAGCGCTCGCCGGCTTCCGCGATCAGTTCGCGCCGGAGGTTTGGGCCGTATTCATATTCCAGAGCCTTGGAATAACGGCTGATCAGTGGCCCAGTCGCGATCTCGACTGCGCGACGGCTGTCAAAGGCGAAGAAGCTGGCGAGCTTGGCGAGGGCAGATTCCATTTCGCCGAGCATCTGGTCGAAATTGACCCACAGAATTTGACGGTCGACCATTCGCTCGGCGGCTTGCTCGAGCGCCGTCATTTCGCATGCCCACGCTGCAGCAGCGAGACCCGCATCATTTTGGCTTGGAAGATAGATCTGGCGCGAATTCAGCCGCTGGGCCCGGCTGCCGGCAAGAAGGCGCAGCTCCTCGATGCTGTTCTCGCCCGCAAGGATGCTTCCGATATAGTTTTGCGGGGTCGCAAACATGAACAATGCGCGCTCCGTCATGGGCACCAGCTCCGGCGCGATATCGCTCGTAAAGCTGGTCGCCTTGACACATGCGACCTCGGCTTCCGCAAAAGTGCGTGACATGAGCCTGGGGGCCAGCGCGATATAGCGCTGACGTATGTCGGCAGGCGTCAGCGCGAGATCGCGGAGCAGACGCGGCTCGCGGATTGCGAGCACGCCATCGAGCTCGCCGAGGAGCCGCGAAACGAGCGTCGATCCGACGTGGCCAATATGAAAAATCCAGCGAGCATCGGACCGCATGTCACTGCTGACGGCCTCCTCGATGGAAGTCCACGACACGATCTGGGCATCGACCGGCGTTTCAAGCATGCGATCGTCGAGGAAGCTCGCTGCGCGGTAGCTCTCGCGGTCCATCGCAACGAGCCGCGCAGCACCCTGCGACGGGTCGAGCGCCTGGACCAGCCAGGTCGCGTCGCGCGCAATCTCGTCAGCCGTGGGAGCGCTGGACATGCAGCCCAATAGCGGGCCAATTGCCGCCTGACCAAGATGAGGATGCGAATGGCCGAACAAATGACCGGCGGCTGCGCCTGCGGGCGTGTTCGCTACGGCGCTGCGATCCATGACGACGAGGCCTATCTTTGCCATTGTCGAATGTGCCAGCGGGCGACCGGCTCGGTCTCGATCGCCTTCAAGCAAGTCAGGCAGGCGGACGTGAAATGGCACCAGGAGCCCGACTGGTACGAGAGCTCGCCGATCGCCAGGCGCCCCTATTGCCGCGAATGCGGCACATCGCTCGGCTTCCAGTTCAAGAAGGGAAGTGGGAACATGGACCTGACGGTCGCCAGTTTCGATGATCCCTCGTACTTCGTTCCGAAGCATCATTTTGGTGCCGAGAGCGTGCACCGCGCCTGGTTGAACACCCAAGGTTTGCCGGAACGGCGGACTGAGGATTATCAGGCGCTTGTCGAGAAATGGGTTGAAGCGACGGGAGAGTTTCCCGGATGAGCGCGCAGCTCCACTTCTGGACCGCCTCGGACGGTGTCGAGCTCGCCTATCACGAGCTCGGGGAGGGCAGGCCCGTGGTCCTGCTCCACGGCCTTTTCTCCGACGCGACCATGAACTGGATACGGTTCGGCCACGCAGCTCGGATCGCTGGCGACGGCTTTCGAGTGATCATGCCGGATCTTCGAGCTCACGGCCACAGCGCAAGGCCGCATGGGGAGGCATATTATCCAGGTGGCATCCTCGCGCGCGATCTGCGCGAACTGGTGGCGCGGCTCGATCTCACCGAGTTCGACCTCGGCGGATTTTCGCTCGGTGCGCGAACGACCGTCGAGGCGGTCGGAGAGGGAATGCACCCGCGGCGAGCCGTGCTTGGCGGAACCGGCCTTGAGGGACTGCGCAACTGGAAGCGGCGCAAGACCTTCTTCCTCGAGGCGATTGCGCTCTTCGACACGGCCCAGCGCGGCGATCCGCACTGGCTCTCGATCCAATTCATGAAGAGCCAGAAAGTCGACAGGCTGGCCGCCGCCCAGCTGCTCGAGAGCTTCGAGGACGCGTTCATGACGTGGCTCGAGGCTTTCACGATGCCGACGCTCGTTGTCTGCGGCGACCAGGACGACGACAACGGCTCGGCAGAAGAGCTCGCGAACATTCTTCCTCACGCGATCTTCGAGGAAGTACCAGGAACGCATATGAGCTCGGTCACCAAGCCACAGCTCGGTGAGGCAATCGAGAGGTTCCTGGTTACATGAAAAAGGGACGCCCTGATGGACGTCCCTCAAATAGTGAAGCCGCTTCCTAGCTGTTATCGCGAGCCTGGCCGCCGGTCTCGGTCGCGCTGGCGCCACCGGTTTTTCTCGCTCCCCGAGGCCTGCCGGATGTGCTTGCACGACGGCGTGCGCCTTCGGTCCGTGTGCCCGATGCCGACGAAGAGCCGGCGCCGGAGCGCTTGTTCGCCCGTCTGGTCTTGAGGTCAGTCCTATCATCCATTCGCGACGAAGTTCCGCTGCTGGACGTCATGCTGTCGGTCCAATCGCCGAGCTGATCGCCAAGATGGTTGATCTGGTGGCTGATCTGGTTGCGTCTCGACCACAGGAACAGACCCGCTGCAGCGGCGCCGGCTGCCGCTGCGGCAGCGGCAATCGGACGCTCGCGCGCCATTTCCATCACACCCCAATCACTGGGGTCCTTATGGCTGCGACTATTGCTTTTCTGCATAGATTCCTCCTCTCGAATTGGTTCGCTCTCACGAAACCAAACGATTGAGACCGTTGGCCGTTCGGCCATCGGGCGAGCCGAGCGGTGAATAGAGACGCACGATCGATGAGTGGTCAGGCGGTCGCCAGCTGGTCCAGCATATTCTCGGCGCTCGATGCTCGATATTCGCCCGGTCCCTCGACATTGAGCTGTTCCACTATGCCGTCGTCGACAATCATCGAATAGCGCTGCGAACGCTTGCCGAGACCGAACTTGCTCGCATCCATGGTTAGTCCGATCGCCTCGGCGAAATCGCCATTGCCGTCAGCGAGCATCGTGACGTCCTCGCTTCCGTCGCGTTGACCCCAGGCCGACATGACGAAGGGATCGTTGAGGGCGATGCAGGCGATCTCGTCGATTCCCTTGCCTTTGAGGTCTCCTGCTTTTTCGACATAGGAGGGGAGGTGACGAGCGGAGCAAGTCGGCGTGAACGCGCCGGGCACCGCGAACAGAGCGACCCTCTTGCCACTGAAGTACTCGCCGGTCGTGGTCGGCTTCGGTCCGTCGACCGCCGCGATCGTGATCGGAACGTCGGGCAGTCGGTCGCCCACTTGAATCGTCATCGAATCTCTCCTTCGGGTCAGGCGAAACGGCAGATAGGCCCGGCGTATGGCACCCTCAAGCCTTGCCCGCCGCGCCGCAGCGTCCCATTGTCGCGCTCATGGTCGAGCAGCCGAGTTACCTATACGGCAAGCTGCTGCTGGCAATGCCGGGAATGTCCGATCCGCGCTTTGAACGGGCGGTTATCGCGATTTGCATCCACGACGAGAACGGCGCCATCGGCGTCGGGGTCGGGCACAAGCGCGCGGGAATTACCTTTCGCGGGCTCCTCCGCCAGCTGGACATTGATCCCGGCGAGGCGCCCGATTGCGCCGTCCATCATGGCGGGCCCGTCGAGCCGGGCCGCGGCTTCGTCCTCCATTCGACCGACTGGGGTGGGCAGGACAGTGTGCAGGTGAACGGCGAAAAGGGAGTAATTTTCGCCATGACCGGGACCATCGACATCCTGAAGGCGATCGCCGAAGGTAAAGGGCCTTCGCGTTGGATCGTGGCGCTTGGCTATGCCGGCTGGGGGGAGGGGCAGCTCGAGGACGAGATGACACGTCACGGCTGGTTCGCAGCTCGCACCGAACCCAAGATTCTGTTCGAAACCCCGACCGACGAGCGCTGGGCTGCCGCTTTCAAGGCCGAAGGGATCGATCCGCGCCTGCTCACGAGCGAGACCGGGGTTGCTTGAATCGACATATAAAGAAACCTTTATATTTGCCTTTGGAACGCGCCGCAGCTAACGGCTGCGCTGAACCGCGCATGGAAGCGCACCATCATTATCTCGGAGAAAATCGACGTGGCGACGCAGGCTGAAACCCGTTTCAACGACTTTGTCGTGAAAGATCTCGGCCTCGCCGATTTCGGCCGCAAGGAGATCGAAATCGCCGAAACCGAGATGCCAGGCCTGATGTCGCTGCGCGAAGAGTTCGGCGCCTCGAAGCCGCTGAAAGGGGCGCGCATCACTGGCTCGTTGCACATGACGATTCAGACGGCGGTACTGATCGAGACTCTGATCGAACTCGGCGCTCAGGTGCGATGGGCGAGCTGCAACATCTACTCGACACAGGATCATGCCGCAGCGGCGATTGCCGCGCGCTCCATCCCGGTTTTCGCCGTCAAGGGCGAGACGCTCGAGGACTATTGGAACTACGTCTGCAAAATCTTTGACTGGGGACGTGATACGACGGCCAACATGATCCTCGACGACGGGGGCGACGCGACAATGTTCGCCCTTTGGGGCTACCGCGTCGAGAAGGGCGAGGAGCTGTTCGTTCCTTCGAACGAGGAAGAAGAGATCTTCGTCGCGACGCTCAAGCGTTTCCTTGCCGAGCATCCCGGCTATCTCAGCCAGACCGTCGAGAACATCAAAGGCATTTCCGAAGAGACGACTACCGGCGTCCATCGGCTCTACGACCTAGCCAGGACCGGCAAGCTCCCATTCCCGGCGATCAACGTCAATGACAGCGTGACCAAGTCGAAGTTCGACAATCTCTACGGTTGCCGCGAGAGCCTGGTCGACGCGATCCGAAGGGCAACCGACGTCATGCTCGCCGGCAAGGTCGCCTGTGTCGCCGGCTTCGGCGACGTCGGCAAGGGATCGGCCGCCTCGCTAAGGAACGGGGGCGCCCGAGTCATCGTGACCGAGATCGACCCGATCTGTGCACTCCAGGCCGCGATGGAGGGCTATGAGGTCGTGACTATGGAGGAGGCAACCGGGCGCGCCGACATCTTCGTCACCGCGACCGGCAACATGGACGTGATCACGCTCGACCACATGCGGCAAATGAAGAATATGGCGATCGTTGCGAACATCGGCCACTTCGACAGCGAGATTCAGATCGGCGCACTTGCGAACTTCAAATGGATCGAGATCAAGCCCCAGGTCGACGAGGTCGAGTTTCCCGACGGCAAGAAGATCATCGTGCTCTCGAAGGGCCGCCTCGTGAACCTCGGTAACGCCACCGGTCACCCGAGCTTTGTCATGAGCTCCTCGTTCACCAACCAGGTGCTCGCTCAGATCGAGCTCTTCACGAAGGGCGATACGTACAAGAACGAAGTCTATGTGTTGCCCAAGCACCTCGACGAAAAGGTTGCCCGGCTGCACCTTCCGAAGCTCGGAGTGAGGCTGACGGAGTTGACGGATAAGCAGGCCGCCTACATCGGCGTATCGCCCGCGGGGCCGTTCAAGCCCGACCATTATCGCTATTAGCTTTCGACGGACAAAGGGACGCACGCTTTTGGAGACGGTGGGCGGGAAGTGGCGAGCTTCCTGCCCTTTCTTTTGGGCGGGGCTTAGCCCTATGAATCCACTTCCGAGGGGGTAGCGCGGCGCAATCTATGGGCGCGATTGGCGGGACAGGCCTGGTCATTGTGGCTCTCGCCCTGTTGTGGGTAGGGATCGCAGCGGCGCTGTCGCTCGCCGCCGCCAGGCGATTCCGGCTCGCCGAACAGGTGCTCGGCGCTGCACGAGCCAATGCGACCCTGCTTGAAATCTCGCCGGCACGGCCACTGGTCGTCCGCGCCGACGGCCGCGTGGAAGCCGACCGCAGCTTGGTCCGCGAGCTCGGGCTCAAGTCGCCGCCCAAGGCGCTCGCAGAACTTCACGGCAATGACAGCGGAATTCTTGCCGACGATCTTGCTGCGCTCACCGAGGAAGTCGAAACGGCCAGGGTTTCGGGCTCGCGGGTCTCCATCCGGATACGCGTCGCCGGGTCATCGCGAGTGTTTGAAGTGCGTGGACAACCAGCCCCTGCGCCCGAACCGGCAGGAACACTGCTCCTGTGGTTCTTCGACATAAGCCCGCAGGAGGAGGAGCGGGCAAGGCTGGCATTGCGGCTTCGCCAGACCGAGGCCGCGCTCAACTCGCTCACTCACCTCATCGAGGCCGCGCCTTTTCCGATGTGGTACCGCGGCACCGATCTCAAGCTCGGGCTGGTCAACAGCGCCTTCGTCCGTGCCGTCGAGGCCAAGGATGCGCAGGATGTGATCGAGCGTTCGGCCGAACTGATCGACGCGCAGGGCGAAGACAGCGGGGAAGCCAGCGCGCACCAGGCGCAGGAAAGCGGGCGCATCGTGTCCAAGATGCAGCCGGCAATCATTCACGGCGAGCGTCGTATGCTAAGGATCGTCAACGTGCCGCTGACGACCGGCGCCGTGGCTGGCTTTGCAGTTGACGTGCAGGATCTTGAAGACGCGCGCACCGAGCTTGCGCGCCACCGTGATTCCCAGCGTGAGCTCGCAGATCGGATGACCGCCGGTACGGCCCAGTTCGAGTCAGACCGGACGTTGAGCTTCTTCAACAGGCCATTCGCGGTCATGACCCAGCTCGATCCTGACTGGCTCGGCGAAAAGCCCGAATTCGACCGTGTCATTGAAAGGATGCGGGACAATCAGCGGCTTCCCGAAGCTCGCGACTTTCCTGTTTGGAAGGAAGAGCGACGCAACTGGTTCACGAGTGCCGATGAGGTCATCGAGGAAGAATGGATGCTTCCAAATGGCGACCACCTGCGCGTTGTGGCCCAGCCACTTCCGGACGGCGGTCTGCGCTTATTTCTCGAGGATCGCACCGAACAGCTGCGACTCGCATCGGCCCGTGACACGTTGCTGCGCGTTCGCGCCGCTACGTTCGACAATCTCTTTGAAGCGATCAGCGTATTTGCAAGCGACGGACGCCTCTATCTTTGGAACCGCCGCTTCCTCGAGGACTGGGATCTCGACGAGGAATGGCTCTCGACGCACCCCCGAGTCGACGAACTGGTGCCCGCGATGGCCCGCAAGCTCGTTAACCCGACCGCAGCGGCGGCGATCCGGGAGATGGTCCGGCAGACGACCAATGAGAGGCAGTCATCGAGTGGCCGAATCTCGATGACGGATGGACGGCATTTCCAGTTCGCAGCGGTCCCACTTCCGGACGGAAACGCGCTTTTCACAATGGTGGACGTCACCGATTCCAGCCGAATCGAAGCCGCACTTCGGGAGCGTGCGACGGCGCTCGAGGAAGCCGACCGGGTGAAGACCGATTTTGTCGCCAACATGAGCTACGAGCTGAGAACTCCTTTGACCTCGATTGGCGGCTTCGCCGAGCTTCTGGGCGGCGGCTATGCGGGAAATCTCAGTGCAAAGGCGAAGGATTATGTGGGAGCGATCCTCGAATCTGTCGATCGCTTGTCGAATCTCATTAATGATGTTCTCGACCTTACCACTGGCGATGCACGAGGCGTAGCTCTCGAGAAGGAGCGGGTCGATCTCGGGGGCCTCTGCCGCGCCGCGGTGGACACCGCAAAGTCGCGAGCTACGGAAAAAAGCCAGAAGCTGGAGGCGGAAATTTCGCCGACCACCGGCCACGTGTTCGGCGATGCTCGGCGTCTTCGCGAATCCGTCGAGCATGTGCTTCAGAACGCGATTGGTTATTCGGAAAGAAAAGGACGGATCACGCTTGTCGCGGAGGGCGACAAGAAGCAGGCCGTAATCCGCATCGCGGACAATGGCCCGGGGATCGCGGTCGAAGACCTGCCGCGCGTCTTCGACCGCTTTCACCGGGTCAATGAGGCAGGATTTCGCGGCGAGGCAGCCCTCGGGCTCGGATTGCCGCTGACTCGTCAGTTCATTGAAGCCCATGGCGGTACGGTCGAGCTCGAATCAAAGAAAGGGAAGGGCACGACCGTGACCCTGACCATCCCGCGCGGTTCACGATGATCCTGGAGGATCAGGAGGTGACTGCACGGCTCGGTGCGCACCTCGCCGCAATTGTTCAGGCCGGCGACGTAATAACGCTCTCGGGACCACTCGGAGTGGGCAAGACCGCACTCGCGCGCGGCCTCATCTCCGCGCTTGGTCATAAAACGGACGTTCCGAGTCCCAGCTTCGCGATCGTGCAGCCCTATGAGGAGCTGGAGCCGCCGGTCTGGCACGTTGACCTGTATCGGATCGAGGAGCCGTCCGAGATCGACGAGCTCGGACTCGATTCTGCCGCTGACGCGGTGCTGCTCATCGAATGGCCCGAGCGGATGAACCCCGGCGCGTGGCCCAACGCACTCGCCCTGTCGCTCGACTTTGGGCAGAACGGCGACAGAATCTTGACAGCCAGGGTGCCCGCGTCATGGGAAGGGCGATGGCCTCCACGATGAAACCGCCCGCCCATGCCCCTGAATTCCTTGCCGCTTTCGGGTGGGGAGGAGCAGAAATCCTGCCGCTCGCCGGGGATGCGTCCTTCCGACGCTACTTTCGGGTCGTGAACGGCAAGAAAAGTGCAGTGCTGATGGATGCACCTCCGGCGCATGAAGACCCGCGGCCGTTCGTGGCCATCGCCGAATGGCTGATCGGGCGCGGTCTCAGCGCTCCCTTGATCCTTGCTCGGGATCTCGAGAGGGGACTCCTTCTCCTCGACGATTTTGGAAATGCGCGTCTGCGCGAGACACTCGATTCGGAGCCAGCGCGCGAGCGGGAATTGTACGAGCTAGCGACAGACGTGCTCGTTCACCTCCATCAGCATCCGCCGATGGTCGGCCTTCGTCCGCACGGCGTTGACCAGTGGCTTGAGGAACTCAATCTGTTCACCGACTGGTATTGCCCGGCTGTCGGAGCTGCCGTGGATATCGAGGCATATCGGAAGGCTTGGCGCGAGGTGCTGGAACCGGTTGCGAGGGACGAGCTCGGGCCGGTGACGGTGCTTCGCGATTATCACGCCGAGAATATCATGCTGGTCGAGGGCCGGCACGGAGTAGCCCATTTCGGCCTTCTCGATTTCCAGGATGCCCTTGCCGGCCACCCCGCCTACGATCTTGCGTCGGTCCTCGAGGACGCCCGACGGGACGTTCCACCGTCGATCGAGAGAGCAATGATCGACCGCTATAGTTCCGCGACCGGCCACGGCGAGGCTTTCGAAAGGGCCTATTGGGTGCTCGCAGCGCAGCGCAACACGCGCATTCTGGGAGTATTCACGCGCCTTTGGAAACGCGACAACAAGCCGAACTACCGTATCTTTCAACCGCGGATGTGGGGACTTCTCGAACGCGACCTTGCTCGGCCGCATCTCCAGCCTGTCCGCGCATGGTTTGACGCAAATATCGCTCCCGGCCATCGACGAGAGCCGTGGAAGCAGGCAGCGTGAGCCAGGCAAAGCGCGCCCTCAGACTTCGCGCCGAAGTCCCGGCGGACGTACCGTCGACGGCAATGATCATGGCCGCGGGGCTCGGCAAGCGCATGCGTCCCCTGACCGCGACCAAACCCAAGCCGCTGATCGAGGTCGGCGGCAAGGCGCTGCTTGATCATGTGCTCGAGAAGCTTCGCGCAGCCGGCGTCAAGAAGGTGGTGGTCAACGTCCATTACCTCGCCGGGGCGCTCGAGGCGCACCTCATGAGCCGCAACCACGGGCTCGAAGTCGTAATCTCGGACGAGCGCGACCTGTTGATGGAAACGGGCGGCGGCCTCGTGAAGGCCGCGCCACTGATCGAAAGCGATCCGTTCCTTGCCCTCAACAGCGATAATCTGTGGATCGATGGTCCCGCCGATACGCTGAAGCTGCTCGCGTCTCAGTGGGACAGTTCCAAGATGGACGCTCTGCTTTTGCTCGTTCCGCTGGCGCGCGCTCTCAATCACAGCGGGATTGGGGACTTCCACATGGATCGCACCGGACGGCTCAGGCGGCGCCAGCGCAGCTACGTCGCGCCGTTCGTCTTCACCGGCATCCAGATCGTTTCCAAGCGGCTCCTTCGCGATTCCCCGGAAGGGCCATTCTCGACCAATATTCTGTGGGACCGGGCGATCGAGGAGGGCCGCTGCTTTGGCGCTGTGCACCAGGGCCTCTGGTTCGATGTAGGGACTCCCAAGTCCATCCAGCAGACGGAAACGGCGCTCGAGAATGCGTGACCCGAAGCGGGTCGCCGTCTATTCGATTCCATCTCATCGCTCCTTTGCCGATGCGCTCGCCGCAGGGCTGATCACCCGCTTTGGAAAGGAACCGCTTGCACTTGCCCGTGGGCGCATCCTGCTCCCGAACAATCGCGGAGTTCGGGCACTCACCGAGGCGTTCGTGAGGGCCAGTGGGACCGGTCTCCTGCTGCCGAGGCTAATCCCCGTCGGTGATCCAGAAATCGATGAGCGGATAGGCGGCGCGCTGGATCCGCTCGATACCGAGCCCCAGCCGCTCGCGATCGATGGCACCGAGCGGTTGCTGAGGCTGGCGTCTCTCATCGGCGCTGACGGATCAGCCGAGGACCTGCGGCTTGCGGCCGACCTTGCGCGAACTCTCGATGCCTTGCTGGTCGAGGAAGTTGCGCCTGCGGAACTGCGCGGCGCGGTGGGCGAAGCAAGCGAGCTCGCGAAGCACTGGGAAAGGTCGCTCGAAAAGCTGCGGCTGATCTACGAGGCGTGGCCAGAAATCCTTCGCGAGCGGGGCGAAATCGACCGCGCTGAGCTGCGCAACAGGTTGCTCCACGGGCTCGCCGAGCGATGGAAGAGCCACCCGCCTGCGGGCTTCACCGTTGCAGCCGGCATTACCTCGGCCGCACCAGCCGTTGCTGCGCTCGTCGGCCGCGTCGCCCAAATGCCGGAGGGATTTGTCGTTCTGCCGGGTCTTTGGCTGGCCGATACTTTTCCAAAGGAGGAATGGGACCAGCTCGGCCCCGATGAAGTGGGACGGGGAGAGGCAACGCACCCGCAGTTCCACCTCAAGCTGCTTCTCGAGAGAATCGGAGTTGCCCGCGAGGAGGTGCAGCGCTGGCGATGGTCGGGTCGCGCGGCGTCGCCGCCGGCACGCTCGCGCGCTGTCGCCAACGCGATGGCAGCACCCTCCTATTCGCACAAATGGAAGGACCTTCGTCCATCGGACCGGCGCCTCGGCGGGATTCGGCTTGCCGAGCTTCCCGATCCGGCGGCGGAGGCGCAGGCAATCGCGCTTGCCTTGCGCGAGGCGTTGGAAACGCCTGACAGAACGGCGGCGCTGGTTACGCCGGACAGGCAGCTGGCGGCGCGTGTCTCAGCGCTGCTTCGGCGCTGGGGGATCGAGGCGGACGACAGCGCAGGTCGAGCGCTTTCAGAGTTTGCGTCAGGTACATTGCTGCTTGGAATCGCTTCCGCCGCTGCCGAAGAGCTCGCGCCAGTGCCGCTGCTCGCGCTTCTGAAACATCCGCTCGTCGGCGGCGAAGATGAGGAGCGGGCAATTTGGCTCGAAAATGTAAGGGCCCTCGACCTCGCTCTTCGTGGCCCGCGTCCTCCTGCCGGCCTTGGCGGACTTGAAGCGCGATTTGCACAAAAGGAGGTGATGCGAGCCTGGGGCGCGGTGCGCGACCGGGTCGCTGGTCTCGAGGCAATGCTCCGCCATCCTCTTTCGCTCTCTGAATTCGCAGCGCTCGTCGGTGAGGCGGCAACTGAACTCACCGGCGACCGTGCCTGGCGGGGCCCTGACGGCCGAATGGCCGCAGCGCTGATTGCCGAGCTGCAGGCGTCGCCATCCGCAGCGGCACTGAAAGTGGCGCCCGAGGATGCCGTGCCTCTGCTCAGGCAGCTGCTCGACGAGCGCGCAGTGCGTCCGCCCTATGGGGGGCATCCGCGGATCTTCGTCTGGGGGCTTCTTGAGGCACGCCTCCAGCGCGCGGACCTGCTCGTCCTCGGCGGGCTCAATGAAGGCGTCTGGCCGGCGCTGCCGGCACCCGACCCGTGGCTCCCGCCGAAAGTTCGAGCGAATCTTCAAATGCCGACGCTCGAGTTCCGCATCGGCCTTTCGGCCCACGATTTCGCGAGCGCTCTGGGAGCGCCCGAAGTGCTGATTACGCGCGCCAGACGCGACAGCCGCTCGCCGACGGTCGCATCACGCTTTCTTCTGCGGCTCGGCGCGATCAGCGGCGGCCTTCCGCGCAATGTGGTGCTGGAAGGGATTACCCGCTCACTCGATGACCCCGGCCCGCCAAGACCGGCGGACCGTCCGGCGCCTGCGCCCCCGCCGGAGCAGCGGCCGGACAGGATTTCCGTCACATCGGTCGATCGCCTCAAGGCCGACCCGTTCGCCTTCTACGCGAGCTCCATCCTTCGGCTGAGATCGGAAGATCTGGTTGATGCCGATTACACGGCAAGGTGGAAGGGCGAGGCGGTTCACAAAGTCTTCGAGGAATGGCTGGTCCACGACGAGTGCAACCCCGACAACCTGCGAGCACGGGCCGAGCGGCTGCTGGCCCACGAAGCGATCCACCCGATGCTTCGGGCGCTGTGGGCGCCACGGCTTTTGGAGGCGATCGACTGGATCGCGGATCTTGAGCGGGCCAACCAGGCGTCGGGCAGGAGGCCGCTTCGCGCCGAGATCGAGGGCGAAGCTGCTCTCGCGGGCATTCTTGTGCATGGTCGGGCGGACCGCATTGACCAGCTGCCGGACGGCGCTCTTGCAATTATCGATTACAAGACAGGCAAGCCGCCGTCGCAAAAAGCGGTCGACGAAGGTTTCGCACTTCAGCTTGGACTGCTCGGCCTGATCGGGCGAGCGGGCGGGTTCGACGGCATCAGCGGCGAGCCCGAAGCTTTCGAATATTGGTCGCTCCAGCGCTATCGGGGCAAGTTCGGTCGGCTGATGCGCCCCGACAAGGATATGTCACCGGGGGAATTCCTTTCGCACGCCAGCAGGAACTTTGCAGAAGTTGCCCGTGCCTATTTGACCGGCGCAAAGGCGTTCGAGGCCAAGCTCAACCCAGCTTATGCGCCCTATGGTGATTACGACCAGCTTATGCGGCTTGAAGAATGGTACGGCCGCAAATGAAGGGATTAACGGCGCGGCTTCTTCTTGACCTTAGATGCATAAAGCAGCGCGGCAACAATCGCGGCCGATCCAATACCGACCGCAACTCCGGCCTTCACCAGCTTTGCTCGGCGCTCTTCGCTGGCCTTGTCGTCATTCTCGTTCGTATCGCTCATCGGGCTTTCTCTATGGCCTTCGATGGCGCTTTGGAAGCCAAATGAGCGAGCGTTTAAAGCCACTCCCGGAGCTCAAAGGCGAGCAGGCGCTCGCCGTCGATCCGATGGTCCACGCGGCAGTTTCAGCGTCTGCGGGGAGCGGCAAAACTCAGGTGCTCACTGCGCGCGTTTTGCGTCTGCTGCTTCAGGGTGCACGGCCGGAATCGATCCTCTGCCTGACGTTCACCAAAGCCGCGGCAGCGGAGATGGCGAACCGAATCGGCGAGCGTCTGTCCGCCTGGGTCCGGATGAAGGACAGCGAGCTCGCGACCGATCTCGACCACCTTGGCGAAACGACCGACGCTAAGACCCGCGAGCGGGCGCGGCAGCTGTTCGCACGCGTGCTCGACAGTCCTGGCAGTCTCAAGATCCAGACCATCCATGCATTCTCCCAGTCGCTACTCGCGGCCTTTCCTGCGGAGGCAGGGATCACTCCTGGCTTCCGGCCGATCGAAGGCAGGGCGGAACAGGAGCTTGTTCGGCGAACACTCGCCGATTTGATGGCCGATGCGGAAGCTAGCGGCGAAGCCGGGCTTATGAGTGACGTCCAAAGT
>DATATH010000078.1:0-3508 GCA_036268895.1 Sphingomicrobium sp.
CCGGACCGTGCCGTCGGGCAGCTTCAGCAGCTGCATCGCAGTGGCGATCACCCCGAGATCGTAGAGCGCATCGCGGTCGGGATCGTCCTCGCCCGGATCGAGTTGGGCAACCAGGAACAGTTCCTTGTCGGCGGCCATCGCCGCCTCAAGAGCGGCGACCGATTTCTCGCGCCCCACAAACAGCGGAACAATGCGATGCGGGAAGACGACGATATCGCGAAGCGGAAGGATGGGTAGGGAACGAGTCATGCCGTGATATATGGGCTGCCCACTGCGGCGGCGCAACAAAGCGGGGGAACGTTGGCGGTGCGACGTGCGCTCTGCTCGTTAGAGCCAAGGAGGTAGCAGTGACCAAGGACAGAGAGAAGATCAGTACGGGGCTCAATGACCGGCCGATCAATGAGACGATCGCCGGGACTGGCCCTGGAATAGCCGACGACAGTCTCGCTCCGGGCGAAGAGGATCCGCCGGAAGCGCCGTCGGACGAGGAAGTTGAAAATATCGCTGAGAAGCTCGGCGCTCCGAGTGCCGAAGAGGACACCCTTCCGCTGGACGGTGAATGAACTGCGCCTGCCCGAACTTGAGGATTCTGTCGCGGTTCAGTTTCACGCGCTACTATGCTCGGCGTGAAGATTCGTTATTCCCTGCTTGCGCTTAGCGCACTAACCGTGGCGGCCGGCGCCTCGGCTCAATTTTGGCCCGCGCCTCCGACGCCGGTCGCTCCGCTACCCGCTCCAACTGCGCCCGTTCCGGCGCCGCAGCGCGCGCCGGTAGCAGAGCCGTGGCTGGCGCAGCCGATGCCCGGGAACATGCCTTCGGCAGAGCCGTGGCAGTCGCCCATGGCGCAGCCCAACAAAGGCCCAGCCCTCGAACCGATCGACCTTCCGCCAGCCATCGAGCAAGGCGTGGACATGATCTATATCGACGAGGCGCTTGTCCCTCGCGCTGTGCACAAAATGGGCTTTCTCGCCGAGATGAGCGATGCGGCCTGGAGCGCAGCTCCGGTCGATCTCTTCACTTCGGTCAATCCGATCTATACCGACCTTCGGCGCGGCCTCGTCAAATACGAACAGAACTGGGGCAGTCTGCCCCAGACCCAGATCCCTATCGGTCCAACCCTGAAATCGGGCTCGACGGGCGATCGAGTGGCGATGCTCCGGAGCCGGCTCGGTCTTGCCGAAGGCGGCAGCTATGATCCTGCGCTCGCGGCCAAGGTCAAGGAGTTCCAGGGGGTCCACGGTCTCAAGGACGACGGTATTGCGGGTGCGGGAACGATCGAAGCGCTCAATCGGGGCGCCGATTATTACGAGCAGCTGATCATCATCAACATGGAGCGCGCCAAGCGTTTGCCAGCGCCCGAGGAGCAGTCGAAATATGTGCTCGTCGACGCCGGCGATGCACGCCTTTCAATGTGGGAGAATGGCAAGAAGGTCGACGAGATGAAGATCGTCGTCGGCAAGGCCGGGACGGCGACTCCGATGATGGCCGCCTACATCAAATATGCGAGCGTCAATCCCTATTGGAACGTACCGCCGGACCTGGTGAAGAACCTCATCGCGCCGCGCATCGTCGCCCAGGGTGTCAGCTACCTGACCGACCGGGAATATCAGGTGATGACCGATTATTCCGACGACGCAAAGCTCATCGATCCGCATGACGTGGACTGGCAGGCGGTCGCCAACGGAACGCAGGAAGTGCGGCTCCGGCGTCTTCCGAGCCCGGCGAATTCCATGGGCATGATGAAGTTCATGCTGCCTAACTACTTCGGCATCTATCTCCATGATTCGCCAGAGAAAGACCACTTCACGAAAAACGAGCTGTGGATCAGCAACGGCTGCGTGAGGCTCGAGGATTACAAACGCGTTGCGCGCTTCCTGTTCGATGGATCGATCCCGAAGGGCAAAGACCCGAAGATCGAGGAGGAAGTCGACCTTCCCCAGCAGATCCCGGTATATATGACCTACCTGACGGTGCAGCCTACAGCGGACGGAGTGCAGTTTCTCGATGATCATTACGGTCGCGATGCGCACCTGATGGAGCGCTACGGGGCGCAGCTGCTCGCGGCAGTACACGGCCACTGAGCCCTTCCATTGATGCCCTGGGAGACCAGTCCTAGCATCGCTGTCATGGCGTTCATGATGCCGGTGAGCCACCTCCAGCTGTGGGCGTTCTTCGCGCTCTCCGTCGTTTTTTTCTTCTTCCTCGTCCGCGCCTTCTCGCGACGGACGGGAGAGGCCGGCACGACGAGGGATTCCCGTTCCAGGTTAGGAATCCTTCTACAATCCTTGGGAATCGGAGTTGCAGCAGTTGGCCGGGTGAAGCCGATCCTCCCCTCTTTCTCCACTGCGGGTCTTGCAGGAGCGTCGGCGGTTGTGCTGCTGATGGCTGGAGCAATCATGCTCTTTGCCGCAAGCTCGAACGCGCTGGGTCGGAACTGGAGCATCGTTGCTCGGACGCGCTCCGACCACGAGCTCGTACAAAGTGGCCCCTATGCGAGGGTCCGCCATCCTATCTATCTTGGATTGTTACTTTTCCTGCTCGGCTTGGCGGTAGCATACGGCCATTGGCTGCAGCTGGTCATCGCAGTGCCGCTATATCTCGCCGGAACCAGAATTCGGACTTCGATCGAGGATCGGCTGCTCGAAAGCAGGTTCGGCGATGTCTTTCGTGATTACCGGAATTCTACCCCGTCGCTGATACCGCGGCTGTTCTAGGGGGTCAGGCCGCGTCGTCGGCCTTGTCCTTCGCAGCATAGACCCGGACCGGCTCCTTGCGGCCCTCGACCACATCCTTGTCGACATGAACTTCATCGACCCCGTCCATCGATGGCAGGTCGAACATCGTGTCGAGGAGGATGCCCTCGAGGATCGAGCGCAAGCCTCGGGCTCCGGTTTTTCGATCGATCGCCTTCTTCGCGACCGAATGGAGCGCGTCTTCGGTGAATTCGAGCTGGACGTCCTCCATATCGAACAGTTTGGCATATTGCTTGACGAGGGCGTTCTTCGGTTCGACCAGGATCTTGACCAGCGCCGGCTCGTCGAGGTCGAGAAGGGTCGCGATCACCGGCAAGCGGCCGACGAATTCCGGGATCAGGCCGAACTTCAGAAGGTCTTCGGGCTCGCAATGCTTGAGGATCTCGCCGGTCTTGCGCTCGTCGGGCGCGGCGACATGCGCGCCAAAGCCCATCGACTTGCCCTGCATTCGGTCCGAGATGATCTTTTCGAGTCCGGCAAAGGCGCCTCCGCAGATAAACAGGATGTTGGTCGTGTCGACCTGGAGGAACTCCTGCTGCGGGTGCTTGCGTCCACCCTGTGGCGGGACAGACGCCGTCGTTCCCTCCATCAGCTTCAACAGGGCCTGCTGGACACCCTCGCCCGATACGTCTCGCGTGATCGAGGGATTGTCCGACTTGCGACTAATCTTGTCGATCTCGTCGATATAGACGATCCCGCGCTGGGCCTTCTCGACATTATAGTCGGACGACTGGAGAAGCTTCAGGATGATGTTC
>DATATH010000079.1:0-15451 GCA_036268895.1 Sphingomicrobium sp.
GCCGGCCACAATCTGAAGGCGCTCCTCCAGCCAGTCCACGAGCGACTGGAACGCTATGAGACGACCGTTCAGAAGGTGGAAGCAGAGCGGCGCGACGCCTTTGGCATGCTGTCGGGCCAAATCGAGGCGATGCGCACCGGAACCGAACGCGTCTCGGCTGAAGCAGCAAAGCTCGTGAATGCTCTTCGCAATGCACCCAAGGCGAGGGGACGCTGGGGCGAACAGCAGCTTCGCAACGTGCTCGAAACCTGTGGCCTGTCGGAACATTGCGATTTCGCAACCGAAGTCAGTGTCACGGACGACGACGGCAGCCGACTGAGGCCCGATGTCGTCGTGCGGGTTCCTGGTGGCCAGTCGCTTGTCATCGATGCCAAGGTTTCGCTCAACGAATATCAGGATGCATTCGGAGCCGTCGATGAAGCCGACCGGGAAATCCATCTGACGGCGCATGCAACGGCGATCCGCGCTCACGTGAACACGCTCGGAGCCAAGACCTATTGGGCGCAGTTCAAGGACGCACCCGACTATGTCGTGATGTTCATCCCCGGCGAGCATTTCCTTACCGCGGCGCTGGAGCACGATCCGACCCTTTGGGACTACGCCTTCGACAAAAAGGTACTTCTGGCGACTCCAACCAATCTCATCGCCATTGCTCGTACGGTTGCCGCCGTCTGGCGGCAGGAACGTCTCGCAAAGGAGGCCCGGCAAATCGGCGAGCTTGGCAAGGAACTCTACGATCGCCTTGCGAAAGCCGCTGACGATCTTCGCCGAGTGGGGAGTGGACTCGCGACAGCCGTCAATAATTACAATAGTTTCGTCGCTAGTTTTGAGAGCCGTTCACTTGTTACTGCGCGCAAGTTTCGCGAACTCAATATCGAACCGGGCCGCCGCGATATCGACGTTCTCTCACCAGTCGAAGCTCTTCCCCGCTATGCCGACGAAGAGCTCGGTCTTAGCGAGAATGATTCGGAGGACCCACCACAGATCGCGGCGGAATAGGGTCTCTTGCGTGTTCAGGTCAGCGCCAGCTCGCCTTGATGGCGAAGGCCATGACGGCGGCAGCGATCGCGGCGTTGAGGCTGTCCGCGCGTCCCGCCATCGGGATCTTGAGGAGCAAGTCGCATTCGTGTTCATATTCCGTCGGAAGCCCGTGCTGCTCGTTGCCGATCAGGAGGAAGCAGGGCTTTCGATACTCGGCGCCAAGATAATCTCGGGTCGAATTCAGGCTGGTGCCGACAAGCTGGCCGTCATCTGACCGAAGCCAGGCAAGAAATTCGGACCAGCGCGCTGCCGCGGTTTCCTGAGTGAAGATTGCCCCCATCGACGCGCGCACGGCCTCCACCGAGAAAGGATCGGCGCATTCGTCGACAAGGATCAGCCCGCCAGCACCGACGGCATCACCGGTCCTCAAGATGGTGCCGATGTTACCCGGATCACGAAGCGCCTGGACAACGATCCACAGCGGCGCCCGGGATCGGTCGAGCCGCTCGAGGGAGGTCTCGGGCTGCCGATAGGCACCAATCAACATCTGCGGATTGTCCTTGCCGCTCATCTTCGAGAGGATGTCGGAAGAAGTCTCGATTGCGTCCCCGCCAGCCGCTTCGGTCGCGGCGATGATCTCCGCTGCAAGATGATGCCTAGCTCCCTCGGCCGAAAACGCTACGATCTCGGGAAGCTGACCGCTGTCGTGTGCCTCGGCGAGGATGCGCAGCCCTTCGGCGAGAAAGAGACCCTCAGCCCGGCGCGCTTTCTTGTCCCGCAGCGATCGCAGCAGTTTTACCGTGGGATTTGAAAAGGCGGTGACTTCGCGGGGCATTATTCCTCCCCGAACCGCCCCTCGACGAGCGCGACCAGTCTCGCGAGCGCCTCCTCCCCATTCTCGTTCTCGACATGGATGATGACCACATCGCCCATTGCCGCACCGAGCATCATCAGCCCCATGATCGAGGTCCCGCAGACAGTGTTGCCATCTTTCTCGACCGCGATCGGTACCCCGATTTCACTCGCGAGATTGACGAATTTCGCGCTCGCCCTGGCATGAAGTCCGCGCTCGTTCGTGATCCGAACCTCGCGGCTGACCCGACTCAAGCTGCAGCTTCCCCGAGGATTTCGGAAGCGACGGAAATATATTTGCGGCCAGCCTCGCGTGCTGCGGCGACCGCGGCGTGGACGGGCATTACTTTTCGGGCGCCCTCGAGCCGGATCAACATCGGGAGATTCACTCCGGCGATCACCTCGACATTCTCGCCCTTCATGAGGCTGATTGCGAGGTTCGACGGAGTTCCGCCGAACAGGTCGGTGAGGATGATCACGCCCTTGCCCTTGTCGACACTGGCAATCGCAGCGGCGATGTCCTTGCGCCGGCTCTCCATGTCATCGTCTGCATCGATGCAAATCGCCGCGATGGCTTCTTGCGGACCGACCACATGCTCCATCGCCGTGACGAATTCGGCCGCCAGCCGGCCGTGGGTCACCAGCACCATTCCAATCATCGATTCAACTCGTCCTCGCCCTCGCTTGCGCCAGCGCGCCCGGGATGCCGTTCGATCGTGTCACTCGGCGCTAAGGCGAGATCACGGTGACGCACATTCGGAGCAAATCCAGCACTACGCAACCGTTCCGCCATCTCGACTGCCGCGGCGACCGAGCGGTGCCGCCCTCCTGTACATCCAAACGCAACGGTTACGTAACTTTTGCCCGCGGCCCAGTAGCGGGGAATCCAGTCGATGAGAAGCGATTCGATGCGGTTCATCGTCTCGTCCCAGGACGGCTCTTGCGCAAGATAGTCGCGTACCGCTTTGTCGGCCCCGGTCAGAGACCGAAGCCCATCCACCCAATGGGGATTGGGAAGGAAGCGGAGATCAAAGACCAGGTCGGCCGTACGCGAGATCCCTCTGGCAAAAGCAAAAGAGGCAATTGTCAGCACCGGCTGGTCAGAGTCGCCGCCGTAACGCCGCTGGAGCTCGTCCCGGAGTTCGGCAGGGCTGAGGTCGGTTGTGTCGAGAACACTGTCGGCGCCATTGCGAAGCGGCATCGTCAATTGGCGCTCGCGCGCTATCCCGTCCTCCGCAGGCCGGTCCGGCGCCAGCGGATGACGGCGCCGTGTCTCGTCGTACCTGCGCATGAGCTCCGAGCCGGAACAATCGAGATAAAGGATCTCAGGTTCGACTCCCTCGGTCGAGCGGATCAGCCCGGGAAGACGCTCGGGATCGAAGCCTCGGCTTCGCGAGTCCATCGCCACCGCAACGGGCGCGATACGGCACTCACCGCCACCATTCACGAAAGCGTGGAGAAGGTCGACGGGAAGGTTGTCGACGACTTCCCAGCCCATGTCCTCGAGTGTGTCGAGGACCGTGGACTTGCCGGCTCCGGACATACCGGTGACGAGCATCAGCCGCGGCAGCCGGCGCGGCCGCCGCTCCGCCATCAGAATTTCAGTCCCAAGCGATCGAGCGCCAGAGCGACTTTCGAAGGCGCCGAGGCGGTCATGGCGTCGATCGAAATGAGCGGTAGCTTCACGCCGAGGATCGGACGTTCGCGGGCATCGTCGGGAAGGCGCTGGATGTCGCTCGTGAGCTCGACGATCAGCGCCACTGGGATATCGCTTAGATTTTCCATGTCGACGATCCCGATGCCGCGAATCTCGAGCTTCCCGGCAATTGTCGGCGGAGCGGTGGAAACGAGGCGATCGCCCTGACGCTTCACGATTGTCTGATCGTCACTGACGAGTGTGAAGCCGCGATCGAGCAGCCGAAGGGCGAGGTCGGACTTTCCGGAGCCCGAGGGACCGGTGATCAGCACGGCCCGGCCGTCGTTGGCGACAGTGCTGGCATGGATCGTCTCGGCTGAAAGTCGAGGGGCGGGTGCCCGCTGGATCTCGTTCATGAACGGTCCGCTGCCGGAAGCCGGATGGTGAATCGGGCACCGGATGGAGCGTCATCACGGTCGTGCACGTCAATCTCCCCGTCGTGGCCTTTGACGATTGCCTGGGCGATGGCAAGGCCGAGGCCCGAGTGGCGGCCGAAATACTCACCCTCAGGCCTTACTGAGTGGAACCTGTTAAAGATCGCTTCACGCGCCTCCGGTGGTACGCCCGGACCTTCGTCGTCGATCCTGATTCTCACTTCGTTGCCAACATGCGCTGCAGCGATTTCGACGAGGCCGCCAGGGGGAGAGAAGCTCACCGCATTGTCAATGATCGCGCTGATTGCTCGAGCGAGTCGGTCGGGCTTGCCCATGACGACCGCCGTCTCCTTGCGGGGACGAGCGAAGGCGATTCGGGCATCACCCTTCTCGCGCCTGCTCTCCCAGCTCGACACGAGCTGCTCGATCAGCGGTCCAAGATCGACCCATTCGAATTTCGCCCGATGGAGCTCCGCGTCGGTCCGAGCCGCTTCGCTGATATCGTTGATGAGTCGGTCGAGGCGGCCGACATCCTCTCTCGCGATTACCATCAGGCGTTGGCGAAGCTCAGGGTCCTCGACCCTGTCTAGGCCATCAACAGCCGACCGAAGCGAGGCGAGGGGGTTCTTCAGCTCATGGGTGACGTCGGCGGCGAACGCCTCGATATTGTCGATTCGTTGTCTCAGGGACTGGCTCATGTCAGACACCGCCCTGGCCAGGAGCCCAATCTCATCGGTTCGCTTGGGAAGGCGCGGGACATTGACTTCGCGGGCGCGGCCGAGACGGACACGATGAGCCGCGATCGCTAGCCGGCGCAGCGGTCTTACGATCGTGCGTGCGAGGAATATCGACAGGAAAACCGAGATGGCGATCACGATCGCCATCGCGCCGATGATCAGCCCTCTTTGCCTCCGGATCGTCTTCGTGAAGGTACGGTCGTTGCCGGTGGCGAGGAGGACGCCGCCCTGGAACGGGACGGCCGATGAAATGACCGGTGTGAGGTCGGGGGCATTTCGCACCTCGGTACTCGCTTTGCCCGAGCTTCGCGCCTTGACTGCCTCCGGCCATGACTCAAGCCGGTCAACCCTTGGCTCGACATAATCGCCCAACTGCCTTGCGCCGACGATCAGATTGAAGCCGCGGTCGAGGGCTCGAGCGAAATATTGCGTCCATTTCTTGTCTCCGGGATCGCGCAGCTCCCACGTCGGACCGGTCTGTTTCCAGCTGTCGATCAGAAGAGCTCCGTCTGCGCCATAAAGGCGGAAGCGATCATTCGTGACCTTCGATGCGGTTGCAAGAAGCGCAGACCATTGCGAGCTCGGCGTGGCGCTCATCGCCGCGACCGCCGTCGCCGTCTCGAGTCGCGTCTGCTGCGTCCGTTCTCTGCTCAGCCGGTGTCGGAAAACATCGAGATAGAGAGTGCTGAGACCGACCAGCAGCAGCGTCAGGATGTTCAGTGCAAGGATTCGATGCGTGAGCGTCCAACGGCCCGACCAGCGCAGCTGGGGGTCGAACGGCTCATTGTTCGTCGAATCGGTAGCCGACGCCATAGAGAGTCTCGATCGCTTCGAACTCCGAGTCGATGCTGCGGAATTTTCTACGAATCCGCTTGATATGACTGTCGATCGTCCGGTCGTCGACATAGATGTCGTCGCTGTAAGCGACGTCGAGCAGCTGGTTGCGCGTCTTCACGACCCCGGGCCGCTGCGCGAGAGCCTCGAGGATCAAGAACTCGGTGACGGTAAGAGTGACGTCCCTTCCGCCCCATCTGACCTTGTGCCTGGCTGGATCCATAAAGAGGCGGCCGCGCTCCAGCGCCGGCGGCTCTTCCTCGGCGCTTGCCTCGGCGGCCCCGCCGCGCTCGAGCTCCTGGCGGCGCAAGATCGCCCGGATGCGGGCAATCAGAAGCCGCTGTGAGAAGGGCTTCGCAATATAATCGTCGGCGCCCATGGCGAGGCCTAGCGCCTCGTCCAGCTCATCGTCCTTCGAGGTCAGGAATATCACCGGGATCGAGCTGAATTCGCGTACCCGGCGGAGCAGTTCCATACCGTCGAGGCTCGGCATCTTGATGTCGAACACGCCGAGATCCGGCGGATTGTCGTTGATTGCCTTGAGGGCCGCGACCGGGTCGGAATAGACGCGGGTCACGAAGCCTTCCTGCTGAAGGGCGATTGAGACCGAGGTCAGAATGTTGCGGTCATCATCGACCAGCGCGATCACGTGGCTCATTCGCTGCTCTGTCGATGCCTCTACCGAGTGAGCTTCGGGGATTAGCCATCAGCTGCCGGCGAGACAAGCGCTGGACCCAAATCCGATAGGGAAATGTTAGCGTTACCGTCCGATATTCGGTGCACGGCGGTCGCCAACCTGTTTTGACCGGGCGACCTTTTCGCGACTATAGGCGCTCAGATCATTGCATACGTATGCGGCGGCAGGCCCGACACCCGGTCGCCGCCGTTTTGACATGTTGGAAAGGGAAGCAGTGAACGACCGCGTTCCGCGTCGTGGCCTCGATGCCCATGGCATAGCCACCGGCGCCGAAATCTTCTGGAACCTGACCACCGGACCACTCGTGGAGCACGCAGTGCGCCGCGGCGAAGGGCTGCTTGCCAAGGATGGGCCGCTGGTTGTCCGCACCGGCAAGCACACCGGCCGAAGCGCCCAGGACAAGTTCACCGTCAAGGACGATCGCACCGAGGACGTGATCTGGTGGAACAGTGGCAACAAGCCGATGGACAGCGACGCCTTCGAGCGGCTGTACGATGATTTCCTTCTCGCTCTGGCTGACAAGGATCAGCTCTACGCCGCCGATCTCTACGGGGGGTCACAGCCCGAACACCGGGTGAAGGTGCGAGTGATCAATGAGCTTGCATGGCACAACCTCTTCATCCGCACCCTGCTGGTCCGTCCGGAAGCCGAGGAGCTGCCCGGGTTCGAACCGGAATTCCTGATCATCGACTTGCCGAGCTTCCGTGCCGATCCCGAGCGACATGGCTGCCGCACCGAGACGGTCGTTGCCGTCAATTTTTCGAGAAAGCTGATCCTGATCGGCGGCACTTCCTACGCTGGCGAGATGAAGAAGTCGGTCTTCGGCCTGTTGAACTTCATCCTTCCAACGCAGGGCATCATGCCGATGCATTGCTCGGCCAATATCGGACCCAAGGGGGACACCGCGATCTTCTTCGGCCTTAGCGGGACCGGGAAAACGACTCTTTCGGCGGACCCGAACCGGACACTGATCGGCGACGACGAGCATGGCTGGTCGGACACGGCGGTCTTCAACTTCGAGGGTGGTTGCTACGCCAAGATGATCCGGCTTTCGGCCGAATCCGAGCCGGAGATCTACGCGACCACCAAGCGCTTTGGCACAATACTCGAAAACGTCGTCATCGATCCCGAGACCCGCGAGCTCGATCTCGATGATCCGAGCCTCGCCGAGAATAGTCGCGGCGCCTATCCCATAGACTTCATCCCGAATTCGTCGGAAGCGAACATGGGACCGGTGCCGAAGAACCTCGTCATGCTGACGGCGGACGCGTTCGGGGTTCTTCCGCCGATCGCGAAGCTGACTCCAGACCAGGCGATGTATCACTTTCTCTCTGGCTATACGGCCAAGGTCGCAGGAACGGAGGTCGGTGTCACCGAACCTCAGGCGACCTTCTCCACCTGCTTCGGGGCGCCGTTCATGCCGCGCCATCCTTCGGTCTACGGCAACCTGCTCAAGAAGCGCATCGCCGAGGGCAGCGTCGATTGCTGGCTGGTCAACACCGGCTGGACGGGCGGCAAGTACGGCATAGGCAAGCGGATGCCGATCAAGGCGACCCGCGCCCTCCTCAATGCTGCACTGGACGGGACTCTCAAGAAATCGAAATTTCGCAAGGACGCGAACTTTGGTTTCGAGGTTCCGCTCGAACTGCCTGGCTGCACCGATCTTCTCGACCCGCGCAGTACCTGGTCGGATCCAGCCGAATATGACGCCATGGCCGCGAAGCTTGTCGATCTCTTCGTCGAGAATTTCGCGCAGTTCGCTGATTCGGTCGACGAGGGCGTGCGCCAAGCCGCGCCGAAGGTGACGAACGGGCAGCTGCAGCAACCGGGACAATTCCAGCCAGCCCAAACCACGTCAGCCTAGGCCCGATCTCGATCGGGCCCTCGCAAGGACCCGATCGATGACCGAATTTCACCCGCGCTTCTTCCACTCTGATTCTGAGATCGAGCATGTCGGCGAAGGGCTGATCGCGCGCACATTGCCGCGCAGCGAGTGGACGCACGAAGCGCATCTCGCCGCAACGACCTACCTCCTCTTGAAGCGTCGAGACATCGGGGTCGACAAGGATATGCCTGGAATCATCCGGAGCTACAACGAGAGCGTCGGAGGGGTGAACAGCGACACCCAAGGATATCACGAGACAATCACCCGCCTGTTTCTCCTCGGCGTGCGCCTGTTCCTCACCCAAGCGGGGCGGCGGGAGCCGCTCTTCGAGCTCGTCAACGGACTTCTGCTCTCGCCAATGGGAAGGCGTGACTGGCCATTGCGCTTCTATTCGTCCGAGCGGCTCTTCTCGGTCGAAGCCCGACGGCACTTCGTCGATCCGGACCTGAGGCCACTTCCCTGACGCCCGAGTTGCGGGCAGGGTGCCAGAATGAAGTCGGGCTTCCTCTTCCTTCTGATTGGCGCGCTCCTGATGGGAAACGCGCCCTTCGAGCCGCCGCAAAGTGGCACGCGTACAGTTTATCGCCACGCCTCGCTGATCGACGGCACAGGATCGGCGATGAAGAGCGACATGGCCATAATCACGGACGGCGAGAGGATTGAGGCGGTGATGCCGGATTCCTCGCTTTCGGCAACGGAGCTCGAGCATGCCCGTCTTGTCGACCTCTCCGGCAAGTTCCTGCTTCCTGGATACATCGACTCTCACCAGCACCTCGCAACGCCGCCGGACCGCCCGGAAGCCGAGGCGCGACTGAAGCGCGACATCTACAGCGGAATTACTGCAACCCGCGACATGGCGGATGACCTGCGCCAGATGGCAGACGTAACCCGGGCAGCGCGCGTCGGCGAGATCCCGGCGCCCGACATCGATTATGCAGCGCTGATGGCAGGACCGAGCTTCTTCGACGACCCTCGCACCCAAGCCATCGCGCAAGGAGCAAGCGCGGGACACGTCCCCTGGGAACAGGCGATCGATCATTCAACCGACATGCCGCTGGCGGTCGCCCGGGCGAAAGGCACCTACGCGAAAGCGGTCAAGATCTACGCAAACTTGCCCGGCGACCTCGTGGCCAAGATCACGAGGGAAGCGCACCGGCAGAAAATGCGGGTGTGGGCCCACGGAATGGTCTTTCCAGCAACTCCGTCCGAAGTGGTGGACGCGGGCGTCGATACCGTCTCGCACACTTGCTATCTCGCTTATCAGCCGATGGCGAAGCGCCCGGACTCATACCAGAACAGATTTCCGATCGATGAGTCGCTCTTCGAGCACGATAATCCAACGATGGCAAAGCTCTACGCGAACATGCGCCGACGCGGAACGATCCTCGATGCTACCTTGCACGTCTATCGCGCGGTCGAAGCTGCAGCGCGCGAGCAGCACAAACCGCCGCTCTGCACGGTCGCATTTGCGGGCAAGTTGACCAACCAGGCCTATCGGGCAGGTGTGGAGATCTCGACCGGTACGGACGACGATACGCCGGTTGCCGAGAGCTGGCCCTCGCTGTTCGATGAGTTCGAGCTTCTTCACGACGCTGCCGGTCTACCTCCGATGGCAGTGATCAAGGCGGCGACGATTACCGGCGCGAGGGCGATGGGTGAGGAATCAGAGATGGGCAGCATAGCGCCCGGTAAGCTCGCAAACATGGTCGTCCTCTCGTCAAACCCGCTTGAGGACGTGCGGCATCTGCGCTCCGTCGTGATGACCGTGAAACGCGGGCGAGAGTTTCCAAGGTCAGATTACAGGCCGTCAGGCTGATGACGCGTTGGGATCGCTTTGGCCTTGACGAGGGCAGCGCCGATCCTTGTGATGGAAGCTGCGAGACGTAAATTTTGCATTGCGACGGAGTGGCGGATCCAGTTCGCAGAAAATGTCGAGGGGAGGGCGGGCGACCATGAGGATCCTGGTGCGTGTTGGAGCGATCCTGATTGGGACCGCCGCAATTTGTTCGCCTCTTTCAGCCGCAGCTGCTCCAGCGCACGCGGCCAACTCCGCCGACGCCCGGTTACGGGCCCTCTACGACGGGTTTTCCACCTGGCAGGACAAGGAATTCGGCTCGTTCCAGGACAGTCGTGGAGAACAGCAGCAGGCCGGCTACCTCCCACATGTCGACGAGGGGTCGCAGCTTCGCCGCGAAGCCCACGAAAAAGATCTCCTCGCGCAACTCGACGGGATCGCCAAGTCCAAGCTCTCAGCCGATGAGCAGGTCAATGCCGCAGTGTTTCGAACCGTCCTCGAGAACGATGTCTCCGACTATCGCTTCCGCACCTGGGAAATGCCGTTCAACAGCGACAGCTCCTTCTGGACCTATCTGGACGCCTCCCAACCCTTCGACGATGCCGACGGGTACCGTCGGTATATCGCCAGAATGCGCGACATTCCGCGCTACTTCGATGAGCAGATCGCAAACATGCGCGCAGGGCTCGCGCGAGGCTTCAGCGTTCCGCGCGCAACCCTCGACGGACGCGACAAGTCAGTCGCCGCCTTCATCATCGACGAGCCGGAGAAGAGCAGCTTTTACAAGCCGTTCGAGTCCTTTCCTTCCAACATTCCTGCCTCAAAGCAAGAGGCTGTTCGGGCGCAAGCAGTGGCGGCCATCCGGCAATCGGTCATGCCTGCCTATCGCAAGCTCCTCGCCTTCATAGCCGACGATTACATCCCGCACACGAGGACGAGCATCTCGGCGCATGATCTTCCTGATGGCGACGCCTTCTATCGGGCTCAGGTGCGCGAATTCACGACCACCGATCTCTCGCCGCAGCAGATCCACCAGATCGGTCTTCAGGAGGTCACCCGAATTGATGCTGAGATGCAAAAGACCATGCTTGCCAGCGGGTTCAAGGGCACGATGCCCGAGTTTCTGCATTTCCTGAAGACGGACCCGCAATTCTACGCCAAGACGCCTGACGAACTCCTCGGCGTTTCGTCATATGTCGCCAAGCGCGTCGATGGGGTCATCGGCAAGCATTTCGGCCTGCTCCCGCGAAAGCGGTTCGGGATCATCCCGGTGCCGGACGCACTCGCGCCCTTTTACACGTCGGGCCGCGGAGGCCTCGGCAATTGCATGATGAACACCTACGACCTTCCGGTAAGGCCGCTCTACAACATCCCGGTTTTGACTCTCCATGAGTGCGAGCCGGGGCACAGCTTCCAGCTGTCGCTGGCCTCAGAGCAGAAGTCTCTCCCAGCGTTCCGTCGCACTCTCTATTTCTCGGGCATGGGCGAAGGGTGGGGGCTTTACAGCGAATGGCTCGGTGACGAGCTCGGCATCTACCGGACGCCCTATGAGAAATTCGGCCAGTTGAGCTACGACATGTGGCGTGCGGCGCGCCTCGTCATCGACACCGGGATCCACCAATATGGCTGGTCGCGCCAGCAGGCGATCGATTACCTTGCCAGCCACACCGCCCTTACACAGCACGAAGTCGAAACCGAGGTCGATCGATACATCAGCTGGCCTGGACAGGCGCTCGCTTACAAGCTGGGCGAGCTGAAGATCCTGCGCCTGCGCAGCGAGGCCGAGAACAGGCTGGGTCCCAAGTTCGACGAGCGCCGCTTTCACGACGCCATTCTTGCGCTCGGCTCGGTTCCCCTGAACGTCCTCGAGGACCAGATGCACGCGTTCATCCGAAGCGAGGCTGCACGGGCCAATTTCAAGCCGGAGAAATCGCTCTCCCACTAGGGGGGCGGAAGGACGTGCTCGGGTTCGACCTTCAGGCAATTGCCCTCGATATCGACGATTCGAACCCGTTCACCAGGCTGCGCAGGGCCGCCCCTGGCCGACCATTCGCCGTCACCGACGCGCACCCGCCCGCCGTTCGGATCGATCGGCTGGGAAGCAACGACCACAGTGCCAATGAGCCGCTTGGCGCGATCATTGAGGAACGGGTCCGGAGAATAATCGAAACGCATCGAATAGGCCCGCCGGCCCCCGATCCGCGCCGCGAGAAAGGCAATGACCGCGAAGATCGCGAGCTGGAGCGGAAGGCTGAGCGGCAGCAGCAGGGCCGCAAAACCAGTAGCGATCGCGGCGGCACCGATGAACACCAGAAAGAAGCCGGGCGCGATCAGCTCCGCGATCAGCAGAACGACGCCGCCGATCAGCCACAACCATTCGGGATCGATGGGCGGGTCCATCATTCGGCGGCTTTGGGCACACTCGGGATCACTTTGGCCTTCGACGGCTGGGGCGCGCCGGACGGTCGGCCGACCGCTTCCTTGGCGAGCTCGGCAATGCCACCGAGCGTTCCGATCAATTGCGTCGCCTCGACCGGGAAGAGGATCGTCTTCGCATTTGGCGATCGCGCGAATTCGGCGATTGCCTCGACGTATTTCTGGGCGACGAAATAGTTGATCGCCTGGGCGCTCCCAGATTCGATCGCATCACTGACCGCCTTGGTGGCAGTCGCTTCGGCCTGAGCTGCGCGTTCGCGCGCCTCCGCCTCTCTGAAGGCCGCTTCCCTCGACCCCTCGGCCTGTAGGATCGCCGACTGTTTCTCGCCTTCGGCCTTGAGGATGGCCGACTGCCGAAGCCCTTCGGCCTCGAGGATGACAGCGCGCTTTTCGCGCTCCGCCTTCATCTGGCGGGTCATCGCGTTGACGATGTCCTGGGGCGGCCGGATGTCGCGCAGCTCGACACGGGTGATCTTCACTCCCCAGGATTCGGTCGCCTGATCAACGACAGCAAGGAGTTTGACGTTGATCTCGTCGCGCCTCGATAGTGTCTCGTCGAGGTCCATCGACCCCATCACGGTCCTGAGGTTGGTGGTCGAAAGCGCGGTGATGGCGCTATAAAGGTCGGCGACCTCGTAGGCAGCCTTGGCGGGATCCAGGACCTGGAAGAATACGACACCGTCGACAGCGACCATGGCATTGTCCTTGGTGATGATCTCCTGACCCGGGATCTCGAGAACCTGCTCCATCATGTTGATCCTGCGGCCAACGCGATAGAAGAACGGAGTCACGTAATTGAAGCCGGGTTCGGCTACGCGCACGAACCGACCGAAATGCTCGATCGTGTAACGGTGGCCCTGGCGCACGGTCTTGACGCCCATCATCACGTAGAGAAGCACAAGAACCGCAACGGCGGCTGCGAAAGTTGTCAGCATCACTCTTCCTCGGTCTGCCCTGTGGGCGCATGATGCGACGGTGATGGTCCAAGCGGAAGCGAAAAACGACAAGGAGCTCGACCTCTTCGCTGTAAGGTCGCTGCTGTTCCTTCCTGCTTCCAACCCGCGTGCGGTCGCGAGGGCGCGCTCGGCCGGAGCCGATCTGGTCATTCTGGACCTCGAAGATGCCGTGACGCCGAATGACAAGGATTTGGCGAGGGATGCGGCGCTCGAGGCATTGGCGACGCCCTGGCCGATGCCGGTGGCGATCCGTGTCAATGGAGTCGGAACGAACTGGCACTCCCTCGACCTCGACGCAGTCGCGAGATCGAAGGCCGATTTCGCGGTAGTGCCGCGAGCGACGTCGGCGCACCTGGTTCATGACATCGCTGCGACTGCCGGGAGACCTGTGCTGGCAATGATCGAGACTGCCGCCGGAGTTCTTGGAGCGGCAGAAATAGCTCCGGAAGCAGGGGGACTGATTGCGGGAACCAACGACCTTCGTGCCGACCTCCGCCTGCCGCTGGATGCGACGCGCGAGCCGATTTCGACCGCACTCCAGATGATTGTCCTTGCCGCACGTGCCGCGAGGGTCGCGGTGTTCGATGGGGTCTTCAATAATCTCGAGGACGACGACGGCTTCCTGCGCGAGGCCGAAGAGGGACGAGGGCTCGGGTTCGACGGCAAGAGTTTAGTTCATCCAAGCCAGATCGAGCCCTGCCACCGCGCCTTTGCCCCGAGCGCGGCCGAAGTCGAGCGAGCTGAGGCGCTCGTCGAGGCGTTCCACGGCGGAGCTGAGCGGTTCGGCAACGAGATGATCGAGCGCATGCACATCGAGGCGGCCAAGCGGGTGCTCGCAAGGTCCAACGTCTAGCGAGACTTGGCGAATCGCGCTTTGCCTGTCATGGGCCGATATGGCCCAACTCAACGACACTGCCGATATTCCGCTCGGACTGACCTTCGATGACGTGCTCCTGAAGCCGCTCGAATCGTCGGTCCTGCCGAGCCAGGCGGAGACGAAAACCTTCCTCACCCGCGAAATCCCGCTAAACATTCCGATCCTCTCTTCGGCGATGGACACGGTCACCGAAGTGGACATGGCGATCGCTCTTGCTCAGCTCGGAGGTATCGGCGTCCTCCACCGCAATCTCAGCATCGAGGAGCAGGCGTTCGCAGTACGCCAGGTGAAGCGCTTCGAGAGTGGAATGGTGGTGAATCCAATCACCATGACCCCCGATCAGACGCTTGCCGAGGCGCTGGAGCTCATGAAGAACCACCGCATCAGCGGCATCCCGATCGTCGAGAAGTCCGGCAAACTCTCAGGCATTCTCACCAACCGCGACGTTCGTTTCGCCGAAAATCCAAAGCAGCGCATCAGCGAGCTGATGACCAGGGACAATCTCGCGACGGTCCCGATCGGCACTTCCGAGACGGAGGCACGGCGGATCCTCCACCAGCGCCGGATCGAAAAGCTGCTGGTGGTTGACGAATCAGACCATTGCGTCGGCCTCATCACCGTCAAGGACATCGAGAAATCGGTTGCGGCCCCATTCGCGACGAAAGACGCCGAGGGTCGGCTTCGCGTCGCCGCAGCGACCACCGTTGGTGACAAGGGGTTCGAGCGGTCGCAGGCCCTTATCGATGCCGGCTGCGACTGTATCGTCATCGATACGGCGCATGGGCACAACACCGATGTCGCAAGAGCGGTAGAGCGGGTGAAGACGGTCTCCAACTCGGTTCAGGTGGTCGCCGGAAACGTTGCGACGGCTGACGCGGCGAGGGCGCTCGCGGATGCCGGCGCCGACGCGATCAAGGTCGGAATCGGACCGGGCTCGATCTGCACGACCAGGATCGTCGCCGGTGTGGGGGTGCCGCAGCTGACCGCCATTATGGATGCTGCGAGCGCTGCCAACAAGATTCCGGTCATTGCCGATGGAGGGATCCGGACCAGCGGGGACATCGCCAAGGCGCTTGCCGCCGGAGCTTCGGCGGTCATGGTCGGCTCGCTTCTCGCGGGGACCGAAGAAGCGCCTGGAGAAATCTTCCTTTATCAGGGGCGCAGTTACAAGTCTTACCGCGGAATGGGATCAGTTGGTGCGATGGCACGAGGTTCCGCCGATCGTTATTTCCAGCAGGACATCGAGGATCATCTGAAGCTCGTGCCCGAAGGGATCGAAGGTCAGGTGCCGTACAAGGGGCCGGTACGCGAGATCATCCACCAGCTGGTCG
>DATATH010000080.1:0-23994 GCA_036268895.1 Sphingomicrobium sp.
TGGGAGAGATCTCGACGAGGTCCAGTCCGGCCTCAGCTGCCTGTTCGACCGCTTCGCGCGTATACATCACGCCCAGGTTATCGCCGTTCTCATCGATCACCCGCACTTTTTGTGCCTGGATGAACTCATTGTAGCGGGGGCCGCTCATCGGCGGCGGCGGCGCCATCGGGCGGCGCGGATAGGGCGGCGGTATAGCAGCGTCTCCAAGATTGTTGTTGGTCAATTGGAGTTAGGCACTCGCGCGCACGATGAAAAGTCCGCGTGAAGAAATGTGAGTCATTTTTGCCGCGACCTGTTGCGGACTCGCGTCAGGTACTCATCATGGCCCCTGCTCTTCGAGACGAACGAGCGGCGTTAGTCAGTCCGAAGGTCTGGTGGAACCGCCTCGCTTCGGATCATCGCGACCGTTTCCTCGAGACTCATGACCAGCTGTCGATCCTCCGACCCGAGGCGCCGAATCGCGACCGTCATCTCCTCGGCCTCGCGCTTGCCGACGACCAGGAGCAGCGGGACCTTTGCAAGCGAGTGCTCACGGACCTTGTAGTTGATCTTCTCGTTGCGAAGATCGGTCTCGACACGAATGCCCGCTGCCGCGAGCTTGTTCGCAACCTCGAGCGCATAGGCATCGGCGTCAGAAACGATCGTCGCAACCACCGCCTGCACTGGTGCCAGCCACAGCGGGAACTTGCCCGCATAATGCTCGATCAGGATGCCGATGAACCGCTCGAAGGTGCCGATGATCGCGCGATGGAGCATCACCGGCCGGTGCTTTTGGCCGTCCTCGCCGATATAGGTCGCGTCAAGTCGCTCGGGCAGGACAGTGTCCGCCTGAATGGTCCCGACCTGCCAGGTGCGGCCGATCGCGTCGGTCAGGTGAAACTCGAGCTTGGGCGCATAAAATGCGCCCTCGCCCGGCAACTCCTCCCAGCCAAAGTCCGGAGTGTTTCTCCCGGCTCTCGCAACCGCTTCGCGAAGGACTTGCTCGGCGCGGTCCCATTCTTCGTCACTCCCGTATCGCTGGTCCGGACGAAGCGCGAGCTTGATTGCGTAGCTGTTGAAGCCGAGGTCCTTGTAGACGCTGTCGAGCAGGTCGCAGAAGGCGACGATTTCATCGACCAGCTGATCCTCGCGAACGAAGATGTGCGCATCGTCCTGCGTGAATTGCCGAACGCGCAGGATGCCATGCAGCGCCCCATGGGGCTCGTTGCGGTGGCAGCAGCCGAACTCGGCCATCCGGATGGGAAGATCGCGATAGCTGGTAATCCCCTGCTTGAAGATGAGCACATGCGCCGGACAGTTCATCGGCTTGAGCGCCATCAGCTCTGCATCCCCGGAGAGAACCGGAACGTCGTCCTGTGTCGAGGGTATCTCGTCTGGAACGGCGAACATATTCTCGCGATACTTGCCCCAATGGCCGCTCTTCTCCCATTGGCGAGCGTCCATCAGCTGAGGGGTCTTGACCTCGACATAGCCCGCAGAATCGAGGCGACGCCGCATGTAGGCCTCAAGATCGCGCCAAATTCGATATCCCTTCGGATGCCAGAAAACCGACCCGTGCGCTTCGGCCTGGAGGTGGAACAGATCCATCTCCTGGCCGATCTTGCGGTGGTCGCGCTTGCCGGCTTCCTCGAGTCTAACGAGATATTCGTCGAGCTGCTTCCGGTTGAGCCACGCGGTTCCGTAGATTCGGCTCAGCATCGGGTTCTTGGGATCGCCGCGCCAATAAGCACCCGACACTCGGGTCAGCTTGAACGCGTTCGGGTCTAGCTTGCCGGTCGATGCCAAGTGCGGCCCTCGGCAGAGATCGATCCACGACCCCTCGCCATCGCCCGTCCGGTACATGGTGATGGTCTCTCCCTCGGGCAGCTCCATCACCCATTCGGCCTTGAAGGCCTCGCCCCGTTTGTCGAAGAAGGCTCGAACCTCTTCGCGCGTCCACACCTCGCGTAGGAGCGGCTTGTCGGCGGCGATGATTCGCCGCATCTCCGCCTCGATCTCGGGCAGCTCCTCCTCGGTGAACGGGCCATGTTCGGCGGTTGGCGAAAAGTCGTAATAAAAGCCGTCCTCGGTAGCTGGTCCGAAGGTGATCTGCGTTCCGGGATAAAGGTTCTGGACCGCCTCGGCGAGAACGTGGGCATAATCGTGCCGGACGAGCTCGAGTGCGTCCTTTTCGTCGCGCGAAGTGATGAGCGCGAGCTCGACATCGCCGTCGAATGGACGAGTGATATCGCGCACTTCACCATTGACCCGAGCAGCGAGGGCCGCCTTGGCAAGCCCAGGCCCGATCGCGGCCGCGACGTCAGCGGGCGTCGAGCCTTCGGGCATCTCCTTCACCGAACCGTCGGGAAGCGCGATCTTGAACATCTTGGTCATTGTGCAGTGCATCTAGCGATGCGCTTGCCGCCTCTCAACCGCCGACCGGCCAGAAGTCCCGATGGCGGCTGGCACGAACTTCTTTTGGCATGTCAACCGTGCTTGACATAGCTCATCTACCGATGTAAAGCACACTTGTCCTAAAGACAAAGGAACTTTACGTCATGTCTTTGATCTCCGCGATAAAGCGCTACAACCGGCGCGTCATCGGACTGAGCCTGCTCTATGCCGCCTTTCTTCTGATCGCTGTTTACGGCTTCAAACACCAGCTTCTTCGTGGCCTTGTCGCCTATGTTGCGGCCATTCTCCCGGCGCTCCCCATCATCGGGATCTTCGGTGCGATGGGCCGCTATCTGGTTGAGGAGCATGATGAATATGTCCGTATGCTGATGGTTCGCCAATCGCTTTGGGCGAGCGGCTTTGCGCTCAGCCTCGCTACGATCTGGGGGTTTCTCGAGAGCTTCGACCTCGTCGGGCACATCGATGCCTATAATATTGCGATCGTCTGGTTCGTGGGCCTCGGCGTCGGCTCGATCATGAACAAGCTGACACTTGGCGCAGCGGTGAAGTGCTGATGGAAAACCGTCTTCGAATCCTCCGCGCCGAACGCAGCTGGAGCCAGCAGGACCTTGGCGAGCGACTCGAAGTCTCGCGCCAGAGCATCAATGCGATCGAGACCGGCAAATATGATCCCTCGCTGCCGCTTGCGTTCCGCATTGCGGAATTGTTCGAACTGCCGATCGAGGAAATCTTCGTTTCGCCGTCGCGGAGGAGCTCCAAGGCCATTTGAACCACCAGCGTCAAAAGCGCCTCGACCTCCGCGGCGCATTGACGAAAGGCCAAGGCCCTCCTGCGCTATGCGGCCGCGCCGACCCGGACCGTGAGATCCATGTCCGCGTCGAGCAGCTTCGAGATTGGGCAATTCTCTTTCGCATCCTTTGCGATCGAGCGCAGCTTGTCCTCGTCGAGGTCAGGAACGTCGGCGGTAAGGTCGAGGTCGGAGCGGCTCACCTTGAAGCCGTCCCCGTCCTGTTCGAGCTTCACCTTCGCCGTCGTCTCCAGCCGCGCGTTGACGATCCCTTCCTTTGCAAGTGCGAATGAGAGGGCCATGGTGAAACAGCCGGCATGGGCCGCCGCGATCAGCTCTTCGGGATTTGTGCCGCGCTCGTCGCCGAACCGGCTGTTGAAGCCATAGGGCTGATTCTCGAGCACTCCCGATTGGGTTGTAAGCGAGCCCCTGCCGTCCTTGCCCGTGCCCTCATAGCGCGCGGTTGCAGTGCGAGTAATCGCCATCTTTTTTCTCCTGATGAACTAGGCTTCAACTCTATGCAGAGCCTCGTCGATAATCGCTTCGGCGCGAAGGAAGAGGTCGGTGTCGATGATCACCCCCGAAGCCGCCGCATTCTCCTGCACCTGCTGGGGTCGCGATGCCCCGATGATCGCCGAGGCTACGTTCGGCTCGCGGAGCACCCAAGCGAGCGCGAACTGGGGAAGGGTCAGGCCAGCTTCCTCCGCGATCGGGCGCAGGCGCTGGACGGCGCGAAGGACCTCCGGCCTCATCATCTGGTCCATGAAGCCGCCCATCTCTTCGCTCGCCGCGCGCGAATCGCTGGGCGGCGGACTGTCGGGATCATATTTGCCGCTGAGCACACCCTGGCCGAGCGGCGACCATACGATCTGTGAAATTCCGTTCGCCGAGCACAGCGGGATGACCTCCTCCTCGGGTTCGCGCCAGAGCAACGAATATTGCGGCTGGCTCGAGACGAACTTGGCGATATGGCCGCCCGCTGCAAGGTCGAGTGCCGCCTGGATCCGCTCGGCGGGCCACTCGGAAAAGCCGAGGTAGCGCGTCTTTCCTGCCTCGACTGCCCGGGTCAGCGCCTCCATCGTCTCCTCGAGCGGCGTATCCCAGTCATAGCGGTGGCATTGGTACAGATCGACAAAGTCGGTCTGGAGTCGCTTGAGGGAATCCTCGAGCTGTTTTTCGATCTGCGCTCGCGAGAGACCGCGATCGGTCGCGCTCATCGGAAAATAAACCTTGGTTGCAAGAACATACGAGTCGCGAGCGCGGCCCTTGAGCGCTTCGCCGAGGAAGCTCTCGGCCGCGCCTCGCCCATAAACGTTCGCAGTGTCGATGAAATTGATGCCCCGACCGAACGCTTCGTCGAGGCATGCTCGCGCCCTCTCCCGCTCGACTCCAACGCCGTATGTCAGCCAGGAACCGAGCGAAATTTCCGAGACGTCGAGGTCGCTGTCGCCGAGCTTGCGGTATTTCATGGTGAGGCTCCTTCGCCATCGAGGATAACTAGCCTTGGTCGCTGCCGTTCCCCGGCGCATTGCGCTTTGCAGCGCTTGCTGTGAAGAGTCGCCCGGGATGTTCGAAACACTCCATCGCGCCGCTGAGATTCCCGCGAGCGGACTGAATTCGCTGCCCGGCGACGTCGTCGCCGGCGGCCAGCCAACGGTTCTTCGCGGAGCATTCAGGGAGTGGCCGTTTGTTCGGGCCGCGCTCCAGTCTGACGAGGCCGCGGTCGATTATCTCGATCGCTTCTACAACGGCCGGCCAGTGAGCACGATCGTTGCTCCGCCATCGGAAAAGGGAAGGTTCTTCTACCAGCCGGATTCGAAGGAGATGAACTTCCAAAGATCGGAGCAGCGTCTCTCGATTGTTCTCAAGGCCTTGCTTCGGGAACAGAAATCCGACCAGCCGCCGGGAATTGCGATGCAGGCTGTTTCGGCGCCCGACTGCCTGCCCGGGCTCGAGAGGGACAATCCCAATCCTTTCGTTCCGGAGGGCATTCATGCCCGCGTCTGGATCGGCAATTTGGTGACCGTAGCACCACATTTCGACGTCGCGGACAATCTTGCCTGCGTTGCCGCGGGCCGGCGCCGCTTCATCCTCTTTCCGCCCGAGCAGACCACGAACCTTTACCCTGGGCCGATGGATGTCACGCCCGCGAACGTGCCAATCAGCATGGTTCTTCTTGGCGAACCGAATTTCGACCGATTTCCTCGTTACCGGGAAGCACTCGACTCAGCATTCGTGGCCGAGCTGGAACCTGGAGATGCGATCTACATCCCCTATCTCTGGTGGCACGGAGTCCAGTCGCTCGGGTCCTTCAATGCCCTCGTGAACTATTGGTGGAACCGAGACGAGAGTTCCGCGCGCTATCCTTATGTAGCCCTTCTGCGCCTTTTCTATGCCGCCTATCGCGACATGCCCATCGAGCATCGAAGAGCCTGGCGCGCGCTTTATGATCATTATGTGTTCCAGCCCGACGGAGATCCGATGGAAGCGATCTCACCGCCGCACCGAGCTTCCGGGCAGCCCGTTGATCCGTCACAGATTGCGAGGCTCAAGGAAGCGCTTCGGGACCTTCTTGGCTGAATGACCGATCCCGGACTGAGCCATTTCGACGTCGCCGGCCGTCGCATCGCCTGCAAGCAGCGCGAGGGGCAGGCCCCCATCCTCGTCTTCCTCCCCGGCTATGCCTCGGACATGGAGGGCGCCAAGGCACTCGCGGTCGATGCATATGGCGAAAGGAAGGGGCTCGGCGTGCTTCGGCTCGACTATTCGGGGACCGGCTCGAGCGGCGGGCGGTTCGAGGATGGAACGCTCGCGCTCTGGCTCGAGGAGGCACTTGCTGCGATCGACCGGCTGGTCATGGGACCGCTGATCCTCGTCGGGTCATCGATGGGCAGCTGGATCGCGCTTCATCTCGCGCTGCTTCGGCCCGAACGGATCCGGGCGCTGGTCGGGATCGCGGGGGCGCCCGATTTTACCCAATGGGGCTTCTCGTCGGAGCAAAAGGCAGTTCTTGAGCGCGATGGTCGGATCGAGGAGCCCAACCCCTATGGTCCGAATCCTTCGCTCTTCACCCGGTCTTTCTGGGAATCGGGCCAGCATCTCCTGCTCCTCGAGCGCGAGATCGCAATCGATTGCCCGGTTCGGCTCGTTCACGGAGATGTCGATCAAGAGGTTCCGCTCGATGTCGCCTTTCGACTGATGCGCGCACTTCGTTCATCCGATGTCCAGCTGAATGTGCTCAAGGGCGGCGGTCACCGCTTGTCGCAGCCGCATGAGATCAAGGCGATCCTCGGCACGCTCGAAGCCTTTCTGGAGCCTTGAAGTCTTGATTCTGCTCTTTGCCGCCGCCGTTGCCGCCGCCTCTCCCGCAAAGACGCAGGACTGTCCTGATCTCATAACTCCGGACGCGCTGGTCTGTCATGCGCTCGCCGACGAGAAAATCGGGGATCATGCAGCCGCCGCCCAGGCGTTCGAGGAAGCGGGCAAGGCCTCGTCCGACAAGGACCCGAAGACCGCTCGCATGTTCGCCGCGGCGGGCAATCTCTGGATCGCCGCGGAGCAGCCCGGAAAGGCGGCAGTCGACCTCGACAAGGCGCTCGCGCTGCCGGGTCTTGAGGCCGAGCAGCGCGGAGAGGCGCTCCTCGACCGCGCTCGTGCCGCCGAGGCGCAGGACGATCTGACGACCGCCCGTTCGAGGGTCAACGATGCCGCCCTGACGATCTCCAACGACCCGTTCCTGTGGTATTTCTCGGCCGCGCTTGCGATCCGCGAGAAGGATTCGACGACCGCGCTGATGGCGATCAACAAGGCGCTGGCACTTGCTCCTTCGGACCCGACGATCCTGTTCGAAGCGGGGCATGTCGCCGATATGACCGGCAATGACGACATGGCGCGAAGCTATTGGATGCGCGCTGCGGGCAGCGATCCCAACGGCGAGGTCGGCAAGGCTGCGGCAAAGGCGGTCGAGATGCTCGGGGTCATTCCGACGGTGAAGGGTCCCACGCAGCCGAAGTAACCCCGAACGGGTCCTTAGCCGAGGTCGTAGTCGATCGTCGTCACGACCCGCACCTTTTGGAAAGGCGAGCTGCCACCAGAGCTGCCGCAATCGTCGCATTCCTCGCCGTCGCGCGCGCCCACTGAGAAATATCCCTGGCTCGCAGCCTTGATCTTTCCCACTTCGGCTCCGCTGTCCCGCGCGAACTGCTCGGCGCTGAGGCGCGCATTCTTGTTGGCTTCGGCAATCATGTCGGGCTTGAGCGCATTCAGCCCGGTGAACGTGTAACTGATGCTGTTGCCCGAGAGCTCGACTCCGTCGCGGAGCAGCTCGGCCTGGTGTGTATATGCCGAGCGCACACGCATGACATCGCTGGTTCTCAGCTGGATCGAACGGCTGACCGTCAGACGCTGAGCCCCGACCGCCTTGCCGTCCTTGTCCTTCGGCTGTTCGCGGTTGAGAGAAACGCCGGTGTCCGTGACCTCGTCAGGCCGAAAACCCGAGCGTTGGAAAAAGGCCCGAACCGATCGAGCCTGTTCGTCGACCGATTGTTGGACTGATGAGAGGTCGGTGCCCTGGTGCGAGAAATCGACCGACCAGGTCGCAAGATCGGCCGTAACGTTGCGTTCCGATACCCCGCGCACGCTGACTGATCTGTGCTCCGCCATCTTCGAGCGACGAAGACCGTCGCCGAGCGCGTAGCCGCTGGCAGTCAGTCCAAAGGCAAAAATCGCTACCGCGCCCAAAAGGACGGCACGGCTGTCCTGCAGCTTTTCGATCATGGGATGGAAACCCCTGCGTTCGTCCGCATATACGAGCAGCCACCGGTCACGATCGCCGGTCACGGCCGCGACGAACCGTGCAATTATAGCGACGAATTGAGTGGAGATGAAATGAAATTCCTTCATTCGATGATTCGGGTCTCGGATCCCGACGCCACTGTTGCATTCTTTCAACTGTTGGGGCTCGGCGAGCGCCGACGGATGGACAATGACAAGGGGCGATACACGCTCATCTTCCTTGGCGTACCGGGCGACGAAGGCGGCGAGGTCGAGCTTACCTGGAACTGGGACGAGGAGGGCTATGGCGGGGGCCGCAATTTTGGCCATCTCGCCTATCAGGTGGACGACATCTACGAGACCTGCTGCCGACTGATTGATGGCGGAGTAACGATCAGCCGCCCGCCGCGCGACGGACGGATGGCTTTTATCCGAACACCCGACAACATCTCGATCGAGCTGCTTCAGCAAGGTCCGGCGCTTCCTCCCGCAGAGCCTTGGGCATCGATGCCCAACAGCGGCGAATGGTAAGCTGGCCCGATCACCGGTTCATCGACATGGTCGGGACAAAGCATCCGATCGTCCAGGCGCCGATGGCTGGCGCCGGGGGCGTCGATTTGGCGGTCGCGGCGATCGAAGCTGGAGCGCTCGGCTCGCTTCCCTGCGGGATGCTTTCGCCCGAGCAGGTGGACGAAGAGGTTGCCGAGCTGCGTTCGCGCACCGCTCGGCCATTTGCCCTCAATTTCTTCTGCCACGCCATGCCGGACGATAAGCCGGAGCACTCTTGGCGAGCGCTTCTCCAACCTTATTATGAGGAGTTCGGAGCCGAGCCTCGAAGCGGCGGTGCGATGCGCCTGCCTTTTGACTCCGACATGGCCGGTATGGTCGAACGCCTTAGGCCCCCGGTCGTCAGCTTCCATTTCGGCCTTCCAGCCGAGCAGCTCCTTGCCCGAGTGAAGTCGGCTGGTTCGCTCATCATCGGCAATGCAACCACGCCCGAGGAAGCGCTCTGGCTCGAAAAGCGGGGCGTCGATGCAATCATTGCCCAGGGGTTCGAAGCGGGCGGGCACACCGGCCGGTTCCTCGGCGCGATCCCGGAGGAGGCGCTCGGGTTGTTCGCCCTCGTCCCGTTTGTTGCCGACACGGTCGCCGTACCCGTAATCGCCGCCGGCGGCATCGGCGATGGGCGCGGCATCGCCGCGGCCCTGACGCTCGGCGCGAGCGCGGTCCAGCTCGGCACCGCCTATCTGCACGCACCAGAAGCGCTCATCAGCGAGGTTCACCGGGCGCGGCTTCCAGAAGGCCGCACGCTATTTACGAATCTCATGACCGGCGGCCTTGCTCGCGGCCTTCGCGGCCGCCTCATCGACGAGCTCGGACCGGTTCGATCCGAAGCACCGCCTTATCCGCTCGCCAGTCGAGCGCTCGCGCCCCTTCGCTCGACAGCCGAACAACGGGGCGAATTCGGCTTCGGCCCGATGTGGGCCGGCCAGGCTGCGCCGCTCGGCAAATCGCTTCCTGCCGCCGAGCTGACCCGAAGGCTTGCCGCCGATGCGCTGGCGATCCTTCGCCCTGGGGCCTAATTGGATCCCTTGATGGAAATCGTCCCAGTTCCCGCCTTCAGCGACAACTACCTGTGGCTCGTCCATGATGAAGAGAGCGGCGGTACGGTCGTTGTCGATCCGGGCGATGCGACGCCGGTGCTCGCCGAAGCGGAGCGGCGGGGCTGGACGATCAGCGAGGTGTGGAACACGCATTGGCATGGTGACCACACCGGCGGGAACCTGGCGATCAAGTCGGCGACCGGGGCCCGGATCTTGGGCCCGGCGAGCGAGAACATCCCCGGGCGCGACTTGGCCCTGAGCGAAGGGAGCGAGGTTCGGCTCGGAAAGCATGTCGGCCGAGTCATCGAGGTCCCGGGCCATACGCTCGGCCATATCGCGCTCCTGTTCGACGAGGAGCGCATCGCCTTCGTCGGCGACACTTTGTTCGCGATGGGCTGCGGACGATTGTTCGAGGGCAGCCCCGAGCAGATGTATCGTTCGCTTCAGCGTCTCTCCGGGCTTCCCGCCGACACGAGGCTCTATTGCGCACATGAATATACGCTCGCCAACGCCCGCTTCGCCGCGCATGTGGAACCCGACAACCGGGCGATCACGGATCGCCTCGCCCGCGTTTCGCAATTGCGGAACGCCGGTTTGATCACTGTTCCGACGACGGTCGGGGAGGAACGTGAAACCAATCCCTTCGTTCGCGCCACTAATGCGGAGGAATTCGCACGTCGCAGGGCCCGGAAAGACAGCTTCGGTTCATGAACAGAAGCGCTTTCGCGAAGCCTGCGGAATGTTCGAGGAGGTCAAGATGCGACGCATTTCTCTCCTTATCGCTGGCTCCGTTCTCGCAGCCTGCACGACCGCGCCGCCGGCTCCGGACCAGGCGATGCGCAGTCCGAGCGGCCAGCGCGCCTACCAGAGCCTGATCGCCGGCAAGGTTCCCGGACGGCCGCTCACCTGTCTTCCGAACTACGATTCGAACGACATGACGGTAATTGATGGGCGGAACATCGCGTTCAACGTCGGAATGAGGACGGTCTACCTGGTTCGCCTGACCGACGGCTGCGATCTGCTCGGCGGCGGCCCCTACGCCCTCCTGTCCCGCCAGTTCGGAGGCCAGGGAACTTGCCGAGGCGACATCGAGCAGGTTGTCGACACGCTCAATCGGACCAATGTCGGCAGCTGCACGGTTGCCGAAATCATTCCATATACGCGGCCTTAGCGCCGTTCTCGACCTATTTGTGAAAGAGCGCGTCGAGGCGCTCGCCATAGATGCTCGAGATCACATGTCGTCGGATCTTCATCGAGGGCGTGAGCTGCTCGTTGTCGATGCTGAAGGCTTCGTCGGCGGTGATGAAGCGCCGCAACCTTTCGATCACGGACAGCTCGGCATTGACCCTGTCCACGGCGCCTTGCAGACGCTGGCGAAGATCGGGCGCAGACAAAAGCTCGGCTTCCGGCACCAGCAAGGCGACGAGGTGCGGCCGCCGCTCGCCATAGACCATCGCCTGCGCGATCTCGGGTTGCAGGGTTAGCATCCCCTCGATGCGCTGGGGCGAAACGTTGTCACCCTTGTCGTTGACGATGATATCCTTCTTTCGGTCGGTGATGACGATCCGGCCCTTGTCATCGAAATGGCCGACGTCCCCGGTTCCGAGCCACCCGTCGCGAAGCACTCGCTCGGTCTCTTCGGGATTGCGCCAATAGCCGTGCATCACGAGTTCGCCCCGGACCATGATCTCGCCGTCATCGGCGATCCGAACCTCGGTGTTCTTCACCGGCGGACCAACAGTCTCCAGTCGAATGCCGGCGCTCGGGCGGTTGCAGGCTAGAACCGGACCGGTCTCGGTCTGACCGTATCCCTGCAGGAAGGTAATCCCGAGCGATTCGAAGAACATCCCGACTTCGGGATTGAGGGGCGCGCCACCGGAGACCCACGCCTTCTGCCGGCCGCCGATTTTCGAGCGGATCTTGCGCCTCAGAGTCAGTGAGAGAATCCCGTCCATCGGCAGGTCCCAGGGCTTGAGGCGCCCGCGGGACTTGTCGCTGCCGATCTTGAGCGCTCGTGAAAGCAGATATTTGGAGAGGCCCCCGCTCGTCTCGATCGATTTGATAATTCTCGATCGAAGCATTTCGAACAGCCGTGGAACCACGACCATGATCGTGGGCTGGACTTCCTCAATGTTGGCGGCGAGCTTCTCGAGGCTCTCGGCGTAGTAGATCTGGGCGCCAAGAGCGATCGGGAAATGCTGGCCGCCGGTATGCTCGTAAGCGTGGCTCGCGGGGAGAAAGGAGAGGAAAACCTCATCCTCCCAGCCAAAGTCGGTCGAGATGATGTCCGTGCAGCCTTCGAGGTTGTGAAGGATTGCGCCATGGTGCTGTTCCACTCCGCGCGGAGACCCGCCGGTGCCGCTCGTATAGATGAGGCAGGCGAGATCCCCGCGGCCGATGTCGCCGACCTCGCGCTCGAGCGCGGCGACATCGCCCTCTCCCGAGGCGAGCTTTGTGAAGGAATGGCAATTGACCCAGTCCGGCGCCTGGCCGGTCCGAAGCGGCTCCATCGCGATCACATGATGGCACTCGCTCGAGGTCAGAACCGCTGGGATGAGGTTCTTGGCGAGCTTCCGGTTCGAGACGATGACCGCGCGAGCGCCCGAATTTCCAAGGATGTGAATGTGATCGCGGGCTGTGTTCGTCGTGTATGTCGGGACGGTCACGCAGCCGGCCGCCATGATGGCTAGGTCGGCGATGAGCCATTCGGGCCGATTCTCGCTGACGAGTGCCACACGATCGCCGCGCTGAAGACCGATCTTCTTCAGTGAATGGGCGAGCGAGGCGACCTGCCGCGAGGCCTCGGACCAGCTGATCGAGCGCCATTCGCCCTCTCGCTTTGCCCAGAGGAACGGCTCGTCGCCTTTCTCGCCAGCGCGCGTCAGGAATAGCGAAACGAGATTTTCGAAACGCTCAAGCTGCCGCGCCGGTGGGCTCATTCGCTGACCGCGGCCCCTTCGCTTCGCGGGTCGCCGCCACCAACCCAGCGGCCGCCCAGCCATTCGATTGCATTCGTCTTGAATGTTCCGGGGGGAACGGTGCGCATCTCGGCATGGCCGAGCGCCTTGAGCTGCGGGATCATGCCTTCAAGAAATGTCCCGCTCTCGACGAAGACGACATCTCCCGGCGCATAGATCATCGGGAGCGCAATGGCCGCCTGCGGCGGGAGGTGGAAATCGAGCACGCCCACGATGGTCTTGATCACCTGCGCGGGGATCGTCGAGCCGCCTGCGGCGCCCACCGCAAGGATGACCCTGCCGTCGGGACCATAGACGATAGTCGGGCTCATCGAGCTGCGCGGCCGCTTGCCGCCTTCGACTCGATTGGCGACCGGACAGCCGTCCTTCTCGGGCTGGAAGCTGAAGTCGGTCAGCTCGTTGTTGAGATAATAGCCGTTGACCATGAGCCCCGAACCGAAGCTGCTTTCGATGGTCGAGGTCTCCGACGCGACATCGCCCCAGCGATCGACGGCCACGAAATGCGACGTTCCGCGCTCCGGCTGCGCGGCAGGCGTGCAGGTGATCTCCGCGCCCGCCGGAGTGCCTGGACGAACGCCTGCGATCGTCGCCGTCGGCGAGATCAGCGCCGACCGGCCAGCGAGATAGGCGGGGTCCAAGAGGCCCGCGAGAGGCACATGAACGAAGTCCTCGTCGGCAAGATATTTGTCGCGGTCGGCATAGGCGAGCCGCTCGGATTCGGCGATCAGGTGCCACGCCGTCGGCGATTGCGGTCCGAGCGCTGAAAGATCGAACCGCTCGAGCTGCTTCAGAGTCGCAAGGACCGTAAATCCGCCAGATGATGACGGGCCCATCCCGCAGATCCGATAGGAGCGATATGTCCCGCACACCGGAGGCCTCGACTTCGCCTCGTAAGATGAGATGTCGCCGATCGTCATCGGCGCAGGATTGTGCGGAGCGCGGCTGACCGTTGCCGCGATCGCCCGGGCGTTCGGACCGACATAGAAGCTGTCCGGACCGAGACGGGCGACCTTTTCGAGGAAGGCTGCGAATGCCGGGTTCTTCACGATCGTACCAACAGGCTTCGGCTGCCCGTCGGACTGGTAGAATATTGTCCGGGCCTCAGCCGAAAGCGCTCCGGTCGCCGGATATTTGAGGAGCGAATTGTAGAGCCGCGGGGTGATCTTGAATCCATCCCGCGCAAGGCGGATCGCGGGCTCGAAAAGTTCTGCCCAGCGAACCTTCCCATAACGCTCATGGGCAAGCGCCATCATCCGCAGGTTGCCCGGAACACCGACGCTCTTCCCCCCCGGCTGGGCGTCCCTGAACTGCATCGGCTGGCCGTTCTTGAAGAACCAGGTGCCGGTCGCGGCTGCCGGCGCTTTTTCGCGGCCGTCGAAGGTCACTGCGGGACCGCCGCGCTCCGAATAGACGAGATAACCGCCGCCGCCGATTCCCGAGCTTTGTGGTTCGACGACATTGAGCGCGAGCAGAGTTGCAAAGACAGCGTCCGCCGCGCTCCCACCCTCGCGAAGGATCTCGACTCCCGCGAAGGCTGCTCGGGGATCGGCCGCACTGACCATTCCGGAAACGGCCGGCTGGGCTGAAAAACTCGGTGTCGGGCCGCAGCCAAGTGTCAGGGCGGCGGCAAGGGGCAGGACGTGACGCAGACGCATGACCCGCGCGCTACCCCGTCCCGACCGCCTCGGCAATGTTGGCGAAGCCCTCGCTTCGCAATCGCTTCGCGAGACCGGCGGCGATCCGTCGAGCGATTCCGGGTCCTTGATAAACCATCGCCGTATAGAGCTGGATGAGGCTGGCTCCGGCTCGAATGCGCTCCCACGCGTCAGCCGCGCTTTCGATTCCGCCGACGCCGATCAGCGGCATCTCGCCGCTGCTGGCGCTCCTGAAACGCCGCAGCGCGTCGAGCGCGAGCGGCTTGAGCGGCCTTCCCGAAAGGCCTCCCGCCTCACCCCAATCGCGCGACTTCAGCGGCGGCCGCGACAGCGTCGTATTCGAGACGATGATGGCGGCAATCCCGTGATCGAACGCGGCTCGGACGATCCGTTCCGGGTCTTCGCGCTGAAGGTCGGGCGCAACCTTCATGAAGATCGGCTTGTCCGAGCCGACCGACTGCACCGCCGAGAGGAGCTCCCTGAGCTCCCCTTCGTCCTGGAGCTTGCGCAGTCCCGGCGTGTTCGGCGAGCTGATGTTGATCGTGAGGTAGCGTGCAACTGGGCTCATCGAGCGAACGCCTTCGACATAATCGGCAATGCGGTCCCGACTATCCTTGTTCGCGCCGACATTGACCCCGATGACGCCATGGACGCGCGTGCACTCCAGCAAGCGGGCGAATGCTGCTGGCTGACCTTCATTGTTGAAGCCCATGCGATTGATGACCGCGCGATCCTCACTCAACCGAAAAAGACGGCGCTTCGGGTTGCCGGATTGAGGTTTTGGAGTGATCGTCCCCACCTCGACGAAGCCGAAGCCCAGACTCAGCATCTGCTCCGGCACCTCGGCATCCTTGTCGAATCCCGCGGCAAGTCCGACCGGCGAAGGAAAGTCGAGACCGGCAAGTCCCGACTTCAGCGAATCCGGGAACCTCGGCGGCAGCCGCCTGGGCATCAGCTTCAGTGCCGCGATCGCCGCTCGATGGGCTCTCTCGGCATCGAGCGCGAAGGCGAAGGGCCGCAAGAGAGGGTAGAGAGCCATGGAATTTCCCGTCTGTCATCGTGAGCCTCGCGACGCAATCCGGCGCCCTTGGGAACTCGATCGTTCGCGAAATCACGGCCTTTGAGGTTGAGTTTTCCAGCGCAACCCACTAAATCGGACTGGAAAGATCCGAATTACGTTTATCGAGAGAATGCGCCTTAGCCATCTTGCCGACTATGCGGTCGTTCTGATGACCGCCGCCGCCCGCCGTCAGGCGGGAGCGCGCCTCAGCGCGACCGAGCTGTCGTGCGACACCGGCGTGCCGCTCCCGACGACCCAGAAGCTGATGGGCCAATTGGCTGCTTCAGGCCTTCTGACCAGCGCTCGCGGAGCGAGCGGTGGCTTTACGCTCTCGAAGCCTGCCGGCGAGATCAGCCTCGCCGACATCGTCGAGGCAGTCGAAGGTCCGATCGCCATGACGGTCTGCTCTGAAGGTCGTACCGATTGTGCGCTCGACGCTCACTGCCGGGTGAAGCCCCACATGGGCATCGTCGGCAATGCCGTTCGAGGGGCCTTAGGAGCGGTCAGACTGACGGAGCTCGCGCGATGAACGAGGCCGTCAAGAACCGCGAAATCCGCGAAAAGATCGACCGCGAGTACGAGTGGGGCTTCACGACCGACATCGAGCAGGAGCGAGCGCCCAAGGGACTGAACGAAACGACGGTTCGATTTATCTCCGCCAGGAAGGGCGAACCGGAGTGGATGCTCGAGTGGCGCCTCAAGGCCTATCACGCCTGGCTCGGGATGGAGGAAGTGAGCTGGGCCAAGCTCGACATCCCCGAGATCGACTATCAGGACGCTTATTATTACGCAGCGCCCAAGAGGTCGCCGAAGCTCAAGAGCCTCGACGAGCTCGATCCCGAAATCCGCCGAACCTACGAGAAGCTTGGAATCCCGATCGAAGAGCAAAAGGTGCTTGCCGGGGTCGAAGGTGCGGCCAAGGTCGCGGTCGACGCGGTGTTCGACAGTGTTTCGGTCGCCACCACCTTCCGCGAAGAGCTTAAGAAGGCAGGAGTCATCTTCCTCTCCATCTCGGAGGCGATCCGCGAGCATCCCGAGCTGGTCCGCAAATATCTCGGCTCGGTCGTCCCCCAGCGCGACAATTATTTTGCCTGCCTCAACAGCGCAGTCTTCTCCGACGGCACGTTCGTCTACGTGCCGGAAGGAGTGCGCTGCCCGATGGAGCTTTCGACCTATTTCCGGATCAATGCCGAAAACACGGGCCAGTTCGAGCGCACTTTGATCGTCGCCGACAAGGGCTCCTACGTCTCATATCTCGAGGGCTGCACCGCTCCGATGCGCGATGAGAACCAGCTGCACGCCGCGGTTGTCGAGATTTACGCTCACGAGAATGCCGAAGTGAAATACTCGACCGTCCAGAACTGGTATCCGGGGGACAAGGAAGGCCGCGGCGGAATCTTCAATTTCGTCACCAAGCGAGCGCTGTGCGCGGGCGACCGGTCGAAGGTCAGCTGGACTCAGGTCGAGACCGGAAGCGCGATCACCTGGAAATATCCAAGCTGCATCCTCAAGGGCGATCACAGCGTCGGCGAATTCTATTCGGTCGCATTGACCAACAATCGGCAGCAGGCCGACACCGGCACCAAGATGATCCACATCGGGGCCAACACGCGCTCGACGATCGTCTCGAAGGGGATCAGCGCGGGCAGGTCGAACAACACCTATCGTGGACTGGTGCGCGTGCTTCCCCGGGCGGAGAACGTCCGCAACTTCACCCAGTGCGATTCGCTGCTGCTCGGAAGCGAGTGCGGAGCACACACCGTACCCTACATCGAGGTGAAGAACCCGAGCGCGACGATCGAGCATGAAGCGACGACTTCGAAGATCAGCGAGGACCAGCTCTTTTATGCGATGAGCCGCGGACTCGACCCGGAAGCCGCGGTCGCTCTCATCGTCAACGGCTTCGCGCGCGAGGTGCTGAAGCAGCTGCCGATGGAGTTCGCGGTGGAAGCTCAAAAATTGCTTGGAATTAGTTTGGAGGGTTCTGTCGGATGATGCCGTTGATTTTGCTCGCTGCCGTTTCTGCCGATCTCGATGCGCTCGATCAGGCAGTCGCACATTGCGAAAGGGCCGCCGTCAATCCGATGTTCGCCGGAGAGGCCGCCCGGCGGAGCGAATTCCTCCTCGACTCCTATCACGAGCAGGAAACGATCGTGAACGACCGGCTCGCGTTCGCCGACCAGCGGCGGACATTGCGCCAAGCGGGTTCGATCAAGGCCGCCGATCAGAAGCAGCTCGATTTCCAGCAGGCCGACCTCGACGACCGCCAGAAGGCGCTCAACGACAAGCGCATGCTCGAGGGCATTCGCGAAGACGCGATGGATTCGATGCGCCATTATTTCCTGCTCAACTGTCCGGCGGGCGGGGGCACGTCGAAGGCGCTCTGATGCTCGACATCTCCAGTCTCCACGCGAACGTCGCCGACAAGCCGATTTTGAACGGCGTGTCGCTGACCGTGCCCGCCGGCGAGGTGCACGCGATCATGGGGCCGAACGGCTCCGGCAAGTCGACGCTCGCTTATGTGTTGTCGGGTCGCCCAGGGTACGAGGTTACGGGGGGGAGCGCGAGCTTCCTCGGCCATGATCTTCTCGCCATGGAACCCCACGAGCGTGCCGCGGCGGGATTGTTCCTCGGCTTCCAATATCCGGTCGAGATCCCCGGGATTTCCTACCTTCAGTTCCTTCGCGAGAGCCTCAACGCGCAGCGACGGGCACGCGGCGAAGCCGAGCTTTCGGCCGGCGAGTTCATCAGGCTGGCAGGAGAGCAGGCGAGCCTGCTCGGAATGGATTCCGAGATGCTCAAGCGACCGGTCAACGTCGGTTTCTCCGGCGGCGAGAAGAAGCGCGCCGAAATGGTCCAGATGGGCATCATGGCACCAAAGTTCGCGGTTCTGGACGAAACCGACAGCGGCCTCGACATCGACGCTCTGAGGATCGTCGGCGAGGGCATCAACCGGATCATGCGCCTGCCCGGCAAGGGCGTCCTTCTGATCACCCATTACGAGCGGCTGCTGGAGCATGTGCGTCCCGACCGGGTCCATGTGCTGGTGAACGGCAAGATCGTGCGTTCGGGCGATATCGAGCTCGCCCGCGAGCTTGAGCGCGAGGGCTATAAGGAGAGGGCGGCGTGACTGCGCCCTTCCCGACGCACAGGCAGGAGGAATGGCGCTACGCCGACCTCGAGGCGCTGGGGCCCCTCTGGGAGCAGTTCGCCGAGCCAATGACGCTCACCCTCGGTGCCGGCGAGAGCCTCGAGGAAATCTGGCTCGCGACTGCCGATGACGTTCAGGTTCGACGAATCCGGATTGCGCTCGGCGCCAGCGCCAAGGCGCGTATTTTCGCGTTGAACAACGCGCCGGTCTACGGCCGCATCGAAGTCGAAGTGAGCCTCGAAGAAGGCGCCGATTTCGAGCTCGTGGGAGCGAACATCGGTACCGGCATCTCGACCAATGAGATCGTCACGAAGGTCAGGCATCTCGGCGTCGGCACCCGGTCTCGCCAGACCGTCCGCTCGGTGCTGAACGGCAAGGCGATCGGCTCCTACCTCGGGAAGGTCGAGGTGGCGCGAGGCGCACAGCAGAGCGATGCCGAGCAATCGGTCAAAGCCATGCTTCTCGATCGCGGAGCGGCGGCAAACTGCAAGCCCGAGCTCGAGATTTTCGCCGATGACGTAAAGTGCGCCCATGGCGCATCTGTCGGCGAACTCGATCCGATCCAGCTCTTTTATGCAGAAAGCCGCGGGCTGGACCCGGCGAGCGCCCGGGCGCTGCTGCTCGAGGGCTTCGTCATGGGCCTGTGGGACGCGGCGAAGGATCCGGAAGCCATTCGCGCCGCGGCAAGCCAAGCTTTGCGGAGAGCGGCGTGAACGCTCCTTCGAGAATCAACTCGGCGCTTAGCGTACGCGACCAGTTTCCGGCGATCGCGAACTGGCACTATCTCGACAGCGCAGCGACCGCCCAGAAGCCGCAGGTCGTCATCGATGCCATCACGCGAGCCTATTCGCGCGATTATGCGACCGTACACCGGGGAGTTTACGAGCGCTCCGCGACGATGACCGAGAGCTATGAAGCCGCCCGGGCTGCCGCATCGAAGCTCATCGGGGGTGAAGCAAACGAGCTGATCTTCACTCGCGGCGCTACCGAGGCGATAAACCTTGTCGCTCGAACGCTACCGAAGAATGGTCGCAATCGGATTCTCATCTCGCAGCTCGAGCATCACAGCAACGTCGTCCCCTGGCAGCTCGCCGGTTATGAAGTCGACGCGGTGCCGCTGACCGGTGACGGCCAGATCGATCTCGAGGCAGCCGAGCGGATGCTCACCGAAGAACACCGCCTGGTTGCATTCGCTCATGTCTCGAACGTGCTCGGCTCGATCCTCGATGCAAGGCGGGCGGCAGAGATTGCGAACAGCAGAGGGGCGCTGCTCCTCCTCGATGGTTGCCAGGCGGTTCCGCGCCTTGCGGTCGACGTCAGTTCGATCGGGGCCAGTTTCTACGCCTTCTCCGGGCACAAGGTTTACGGCCCAACCGGCATCGGCTGCCTGTGGGGCCGTGCCGACCTGCTCTCGGCAATGCCGCCGTGGCAGGGTGGGGGTTCAATGATCGAAAGGGTGACGTTCGAGAAGTCGACCTATCTGGACCCGCCGATGCGCTTCGAAGCGGGGACACCGCACATCGTCGGAGCAGTCGGACTGAAAGCAGCCGTGGACTGGGTCGAGAAACTCGGCATCGAGGCAATTCAAGCCCACGAAAGCGCGCTGGTCGCACAAGCACGCGAGGCGCTTCGCGCCATTCCGGGAGTTACTCTTTACGGGCCGGAGGAGAGCGCCGGAATTCTCAGTTTCAACGTCGATGGGGTGCATCCTCACGATACTGCCACCATATTGGACGATGCAGCCGTCGCGGTTCGAGCCGGTCACCATTGCGCCCAGCCCCTGATGCGCTGGCTTGGCGTGGAAGCGACCGCTCGAGCGAGCTTCGCAGCGCACAGCGACAGCTCCGACATCGCGGCGCTGTCCGAGGGCATAGGCCAAGTCAAACGGATCTTCGGAATATGAACGAAGAGCGCAAGATCGAGACTGAAGACGTGGGCTCCGTTGCCCGGCCGCTGCGCGCCCGAGTGCCCGAGGGCGTGGCCCGGAAGCGCGACTATCTCGCGGGATTTCTCGCCGAAAAGAGGGAGCAGGAGACAAAGGGCGGTCCAGGAAGCGACCTTCAGGCCGCCGTCGTCGATGTTCTGAAGTCGATCTACGATCCCGAAATTCCGGTCGACATCTACGAGCTCGGGCTCATCTACGACGTCGATATCTCCGAGGACGGCGATGCGACGATCACCATGACTTTGACGACGCCGCACTGCCCGGTCGCTGAATCGCTTCCGAACGAAGTGGAGCTGCGGGTCCTTTCGGTTCCGGGAATTCGCGACGCTGTCGTCAATCTCGTCTGGGATCCGCCCTGGGACCCGTCGAAAATGAGCGACGAGGCAAGGCTAGAATTGGGAATGCTGTGAACAAAGAAACCAAGGTAAAGTCTCGCCCGGAAGCGATCACGCTGACAAAGGCCGCCGAAGCTCGGATCGCAGAGCTGATGAGCCGGGCGCCCGGTGACGCGATCGGTATCAAGCTGTCGACACCGCGCCGCGGCTGCTCGGGTCTTGCTTATTCGGTCGACTATGTGACCCAGGAAAGGCCGTTCGACGAGAAGGTCGAAACGGCCGGCGGAACCTTCTACGTCGACGGCGCATCGATCCTCTACCTGATCGGATCGGTCATGGACTGGCGCGAGGACGATTTCGCCGCCGGATTCGTGTTCGACAATCCAAACGCGAAAGGTGCCTGCGGCTGCGGCGAAAGCTTCACCGTTTGATCGTTCGCCGAGCGGTTCGGTCGAGAACTGGTCTTCAAAAAACGCTCGATAACCTTCACCAACCCCTCACGTCCTGATATGATCGAAGGCGAAGGGAGCAGCTTGTGCGTCTCCTCGCAATCGTCCTCCTGGCTTCTATTCCAGGCGCAGTGTTCGCGGCCGCTCCGCGCACGATGCCAATGTTTAACCGCGATGCGAGCACCCGGGCGAGCTGTCCGCCCATCAGCCGCTACGAGGTGTCGCGGCGCGGGGGCAAGCTTGCGCCAAGGCATCTCGACGAGCTTCCGGCGGCAGATCTCTATAAGGCAGTCTATCGGCACGTCGGGGGCTGCAACGTCCCCATCATCGTTCGCTACAATTTCGGTAGTCGGTCGGAGATGGGATCCGGCAAGCGTTAGTCCCTTGAGCAGCCAAGAAGGCGAACCGGCATGTCACGAGCTGCAGCGCTATTCTTCGCAATCGTCTCCTACGCGGTCTTCTTTGCAACCTTCCTTTACCTGATCGCTTTCGTCGGCGACCTGCCTGTCCCAAAGACGGTGGATTCGCCGCCGTCGACGCTCGCGCCCATTGCCGCTTCCCTGATCGATCTCGCCTTGATTGCGCTGTTCGGCGTCCAGCACAGCGTCATGGCGCGGCCCGGCTTCAAGCGTTCATGGACCCGAATGGTGCCACCAGCGGTCGAGCGCAGCGTCTATGTTTTGTTCGCAAGCATCGCATTGCTCATCCTGTTCTGGTTCTGGCAGCCCATCGCCGGGACGGTGTGGCTCGTCTCGCCCAACGCCGGATGGCTGGTTTTCGTCCTGTGGGCGGCCCTCTGGGCGGGCTTCGGGATCGTTCTGATCAGCACCTTCCTCATCAACCATTTCGAGTTGTTCGGTCTTCAGCAAGCCTGGCTGAACATGCGTCGGCAGCAGGCCGAGGCACCCGAGCTTCGCCAGCCCTTCTTCTACAAGTGGGTGGCACATCCGCTCTATGCCGGCTTCTTCCTCGCCTTCTGGTCGACACCGCACATGACGCTTGGCCACCTTCTCCTCGCGATTGGGCTGTCGATCTACATGCTGGTCGCGATCCGCTACGAGGAGCTCGATCTCACCGATCTGTTCGGAGAGGACTACCGGCGGTATCGGGCCGGTGTCGGAATGCTCGTGCCGCGCTTCGGGCGGCGAAGCACGTAGCTCCACGGGCCCGCCCCTCTCCACCTCGGGAAGGCATGATTTTTCAATTTTTTCGCCCCCAAGCCATTGAAAACGCATGGCTTGGCCGCGAGGCTTATGGTGACCGTTTCCTTGCGATTTGCTTAAACCATTGAATTCTATAGGGCTCCGAGCGGCATGGACCGCCGCTACGCCCAAGTTTGCGACTGGATCTTCGACCTCGACAATTGCCTCTACCCGGCATCGACCGGCCTCTTCGAGCTGATCGACGAGCGAATGGGGATCTACATCGAGCGCCTGCTCGACTGCGATCCCGAGGAGGCAAGGCGAGTCCAGAAAGCGCATTTCCACGAGCATGGGACGACGCTTGCAGGGCTCATGAAGGAACATGGCGTGGACCCTCATGATTTCCTCACCGACGTCCACGACATCGCGCTCGACCGTGTCCAGTGCGACGAACGCCTGGTCCGCCTTCTTCCGCGTCTTCCCGGACGCCGCTTCGTCTTCACGAACGGGGATGCTCCTTATGCCCGCCGGGTGCTCGACCGAATCGGCATCTCCCACCATTTTGACGAGCTCCACGACATCCACGCGAGCAGTTATCGGCCCAAGCCCGATCCGCATGGTTATGAACTTCTGTGCGAGCGCTTCGGAATCGACCCCGGACGCGCCCTGCTCGTCGACGACATGGTCCAGAACCTTGCGCCGGCCAAAGCGCTCGGAATGGCGACGATTTGGGTCGACAACGGCTCGGAACGCGGCAACCACAATTATGACGAGCAAGTGGTCGACGAACGCATCCGAGATGTCGGCGAGTGGCTCCAGTCGATTCTTGGGGAGGACCAATGAACGAGCTCGAACCGGTTATCGACCAACTCTGGGAGAAGCGCGACCGACTCGGACCCGACGCCAATTCCGAGCTCCGAAGGGCGGTCGGATGGGCGCTTGGATTGCTCGATGCGGGCGAGGTGCGGGTTGCCGAGAAGCGGGACGACCAATGGGTCGTCAATCAGTGGCTCAAGAAAGCCGTGCTCCTGTCGTTTCGGCTCAACCCCATGGAAGCGATTTCCGGTGGCCCCGGCGGCGCCCACTGGTGGGACAAGGTGCCCTCCAAATTCGCCGGATGGGGCGACAAGGAATTCGAAGCCGCCGGCTTTCGGGCGGTTCCAGGCGCGATCGTCCGGCGCGGCGCCTTTATCGCGCCAGGCGCCGTCTTGATGCCGAGCTTCGTCAATATTGGAGCCTATGTCGGCGAAGGAACGATGGTCGACACCTGGGCCACGATCGGAAGCTGCGCTCAGATCGGGCGGAATGTCCATATCTCGGGCGGAGCGGGGATCGGCGGAGTTCTCGAGCCGCTCCAGGCGGGACCGGTCATCATCGAAGATGACTGTTTTGTCGGTGCCCGCTCCGAAGTCGCCGAAGGAGTCGTTGTCGAGCGCGGCAGCGTCCTCTCGATGGGCGTCTTCCTCGGGGCGTCGACCAAGATCGTCGACCGCGATACCTGCGAAATCCATTATGGCCGAGTTCCTGCTTTTTCGGTTGTCGTTCCCGGCGCTCTGCCGGGCAAGGACGGCGGACCGGCCCTCGCCTGCGCAATCATCGTCAAGCGGGTCGACGAGCGGACCCGGGCAAAGACGAGCATCAACGAACTCCTGAGGGACTGATAAACTCGGCTTATCGCCCGGGGTCGAGCATTTGTTGGCGAAGCGGAAGTCTCCGACCTA
>DATATH010000081.1:0-1777 GCA_036268895.1 Sphingomicrobium sp.
TTTGGGTTTCCAATGCCGGCGAGCCCATTCCGCCCGAGTCGATGGACAAGCTGTTCGAGCCGTTCTTCCGCGGCAATGCGCGGGCGAGCCGGCAAGGTCTCGGATTGGGGCTCTACATCGCGTCCCAGATCGCGAAGGCGCACGGGGGTACGCTGACCGCGAGCTCGAGCCCAGAGGAAACCCGATTTACCTTCTCGATGCCCTTGTAGGCCAGCGGATATGGCGGGGCGGCAATCCACCCGCCGCCCGGACGAAAATTTTGCCGCCGGCCTCTTGAAACCAAACCCGTTTTGATAATTCATTTTGCGTCACCGAGGAGGTGGCTTCCGGAGCGCCCTTTCGGGGCTTCGAAACGTGACGGGCACTGTTCGTGTCCGGTCATACCCATCTTGCTCTTTCGAGGATTTGGCTATGCGCACTTACGACTTTTCTCCCCTATTCCGATCGATCATCGGTTTCGATCGCCTGTTCGACCTCGCCGAGACCGCCCAGCGGGCCGCGGACGAAGGTTATCCGCCCTACGACATCGAACGCCTCGCCGACGACCGCTACCGGGTCACGCTCGCGGTTGCGGGCTTTTCGCCGAGCGAGATCTCGATCACGGCCGAGCAGAACATGGTCACGATCGAAGGCGGCAAGACCGAAAAGACCGAGCGCGAGTTCCTCTACCGGGGAATCTCCACCCGGCATTTCAAGCGGCGATTTAATTTGGCCGACTACGTCCGGGTGAAGGGCGCGAACTTCGACAACGGCCTGCTCAAGGTCGAACTTGTTCGGGAAATCCCCGAGGCCATGAAGCCGCGGCGGATCGCCATCAACGGCGCGTCGAGCGCCGACAACGTCCATCAGATCGAGGCCAAGGCGGCCTGATACACCTGCTTCAGGAGTGCCGCGCGTCGATCGACGCGCGGCACCCGTATTCGTCCGAACGAATGGAGGAGAACATGCGGCCGACGACCGCTTTCGACGACAATGTTTTCGACCTCAACGCGCTGGTGCACCCCGGCACGGTGTTCGATCGTCCAAGGGACGTGCTGGCGCACCCTCGCTGTCGGTTTCGGAGAAGCGAGCCATTCTGGCGTCGTGGGCATCCGATGCATCGGCGATCGCGTCCTGTCCCGCGATGCGGGCGCCCGCCGGCCTCAAGGCGCCCGTCAGCATCGACGAGATCCTGGAGGCGCTTTGCGAACTCGACGGCGGTCCCCGCCATCCCCCGGGCGGCAAGCCGAACCGGCTGCGTTCAACGTCAAGGGCCTTGGCAGCTTGATCAGGATCGGTCCATGAACGGGATCAGATTGCCGCTGGACGTCGCGAGGCGGATCGAGCGCCGGTGGGAAGCCACATTCGGCAGGCGGACTTCTTCTCGAGCTCAAAGCAGGCCGAGGAGAAGCGGATCGATAGAACCAGGCAGCAGTGTTACGAAGGCCCCAAAATTCGGCGTGCCGCGATTGAGCGCCGTAGGACGCGGGACAGCATCTCGACCGAATACGGTTTCTGGACGAGATCGAAGCCGTAAGAAGCATTGTCGGCGAGGACGCTGCTGTAGCCGCTGGTGAGAACGACCGGCAGTCCCGGATATTTGTCGCGAATGGTCGTCGCGAGATCGACCCCGTTCATGCCCGGCATAATGACATCCGAAAAGACGAGGTCGAACGCGGACTTGTCCTCCGCCAGCATCGCGAGCGCCTCGTCGGCCGACCTGGCCCATTCGGTTGCGTAACCGAGATCCTCCAAAAGTTCGGTCGAGAATTCGCCGACGTCCGGATTGTCTTCGACG
>DATATH010000082.1:0-5061 GCA_036268895.1 Sphingomicrobium sp.
TTCTATGAAAAGCACGGGTTCAGCATTCGCGGCAGCATGCGATATCGCTCAGGATTCATAGGTGATTTCGTCCTGTTCAGTGGTGGTCTAGATAGGCAATACGTCCTGCCGGAGACTGTCTACGACGCGCAGGTCAGCTACGAATTCCCGGATGATTCGATGTTCCACGGCCTGTCCGTTTACGTCTCCGGAGAGAATCTGACCAACGAGCGCTCGGCAACGGTTACCTTCGCGGACGTACCAACTTCGTGGCTCAAATATCAGGATTATGGCCGCCGGATCATGGTCGGCGCCACTTACAAGTTCGGCAGTTCTGCTCCGCCGCCGCCACCGCCGCCGCCTCCCCTGCCACCGCCGCCACCACCGCCTCCTGCCGCCCCGGCAACTCAGACCTGCCCGGATGGCTCGGTGATCCTGGCGACGGCCGCCTGCCCGGTACCGCCGCCACCACCGCCGCCACCACCGCCGGCGCCGGAACGCGGAGGCTGATCTGAGCGGAAAGCCGGCGGCTTGCGTCGCCGCCGGGCTTCCGCTCATCTCGTTCGATGAGTCAGTCCTCACCTATCGATATCGTGATTGCTGGTGGAGGGTCGGCGGGCTGGATTGCCGCCGCGACGTTCGCCCGCTTCCTTGGCAATCGTGCTTCGATCACGCTTGTCGAATCCGACGAGATCGGGACAGTCGGCGTCGGCGAAGCGACCATTCCGCAGATCCACAATCTCGTCATCGGCCTCGGCCTCGACCAGGCCGATTTCGTGCGCCGAACCAACGCGACGTTCAAGCTCGGCATCGAATTCGCCAACTGGACCGGCGAGGGCCAGTCCTACATCCACAGCTTCGGCCAGACCGGCCGCGGAGTGGGCCTCATTCCCTTCCGCCAGCTATGGTTACGCGCCCGAGCGCTGGGTGTTGCGAGCGATTTTGGTGATTATTGCTTCAACATCGCCGCTGCCCGTCTTGGCAGGATGTCCAAGAATGCAGCGTCCAACACGATTCCCGAACTCGCCTACGCCTATCACTTCGACGCTTCTCTGTTCGCTGGGATGCTCCGCGATTACGCCAAGGAGCGCGGCGTGGCGCGGGTCGAGGGATTGATCGTCGATGTAGAGCGGGAGAGTCAGAACGGCGATCTGACCGCCCTCTTGCTCAATGGCGAGAGGCGGGTGCCAGGGACCTTCTTTGTCGACTGCACGGGCTTCCGAAGCATCCTTTTGGGCAAGACCCTGGGCGCTTCCTATCTCGACTGGAGCCAGTGGCTGCCGTGCGATTCCGCGCTTGCCGTGGCGTGCGAATCCGGCGACGCATTCCGGCCTTACACGCAGGCGCTTTCACGACGCTCCGGGTGGCAATGGAGAATCCCTCTGCAGCATCGCACAGGCAACGGGCACGTCTATTGCAGCCAGTTCATGTCCGAAGACGAGGCTGCTGCAACGCTCCTCGCCAATCTCGACGGAGCGCCGCTCGCAGATCCAAGACCGATCCGATTCACGAGCGGACGCCGAGAAACGTTTTGGTCGCACAATTGCGTGGGCCTTGGCCTTGCGGCCGGGTTCATGGAGCCCTTGGAATCGACCAGTATCCATCTCGTGCAATCAGCACTCGGACGCCTCCTCAATCTCCTCCCGGGTGACCTTAAGGAAGCCGCCTCGGCACGCGATTATTTCAATCGCCTTTCTGCGATCGAATGGGCCCGAGTGCGCGACTTCATCACGCTCCATTATTTTGCCAACAAACGAGAGGGCGAGTTCTGGGATCTGTGTCGGAACATGAAGCTTCCCGACACCCTGCTCGAAAAGATCAATTTGTTCCGCGACGCAGGCCTTGTCATTCGCGAAGAGGAGGAACTGTTCCTCGACGACAGCTGGGGCCAGGTGATGATCGGCCAGGGCATTATGCCGCAGAGCTGGTCCCCGCTCGCCGATAACGTTCCTAGCGAAGACATCGGCCCGTTCCTCGAGAGCCTTGCGAAGGCCTATCGTCTCAAGGCCGAGAACCTGCCCACCCATCGGCAGTTCGTCGAAGCGATGGTGGGCAAAACCAGTCAAGCGAGAGTTGGTGTATGATGTCAAAGAGCCTTATTCTCACGGCGCTTGCGCTTGGCCTCAACGCTGGAAGCGGTCCCGCTCTTGCCGCGGCCAAGGCGACGGTCGATTACCGGGCACGTTTGCCCGAGGACGAGGTCATCTACTTCGTCATGCCGGACAGGTTTGAGAACGGCGATCCATCGAACGATCGCGGCGGCCTCTCTGGCGACCGTCTGACGACCGGCTTCGATCCGACCGATAAGGCCTTTTATCATGGTGGCGATCTCAAGGGCCTGACCGCAAGGCTCGGCTATATCCAGGGGTTGGGAGCCACCGCGGTGTGGCTAACCCCGGTCTTCAAGAACAAGGCCGTTCAGGGGCCGCCAGGCCACGAAAGCGCCGCCTATCACGGTTACTGGATCACCGACTTCACCAATGTCGATCCGCATCTTGGAACGGACGCCGATTTCAAGGCTCTGGTCGATGCTGCGCACAAGCGCGGAATGAAGGTCTATATGGACATCGTCGTCAATCACACGGCCGACGTCATCCAGTTCGCCGAATGCGAGCGCAAGAACAGCTGCCCATATCGGAGCGTCGCCGACTACCCATATCAGCGCCTCGGCGGAATTGATGGGAAGCCAATCAATCCGGGCTTCACCAGTGAGCGCGATTTGAGCGCTTCGAACTTCGCGAAACTCAAGAACCCGAACTACGCCTACACCGTCGAGGTCCCGCCCGCCGAGCGCGACATCAAACGCCCGGCCTGGCTCAACAATCCGATCTACTATCACAACCGCGGCAACAGCACCTTTCGCGGTGAATCCACCACGATGGGCGACTTCGGCGGACTGGACGACATTTTCACTGAGAACCCGCGGGTCGAGCGCGGAATGATTGAAATTTACTCGGCGTGGATCGACAAATATCATGTCGACGGATTCCGGATCGACACTGCGCAGCACGTCAATCCGGAGTTCTGGCAGAAGTTCGCTCCGGCGATCCTCGCTCGTGCCACGGCCGACGGCATCCCACACTTTCACATCTTCGGCGAAGCAGCGATGGACGACATGGATCCCGCGCACACGGCAGTGCACACGCGCGTCGACAAGTTGCCGAGCGTGCTCGACTTCGCCTTCGAACGCGCCGTCAGGGATGTCGTTGGTACCGGTGCGCCGACGGACGAGCTCGCCAAGCTATTTCGCGCTGACCCGCTTTACGAAGGCGGCGTCGAGGCGGCCCTGCGCCTTCCGACTTTCATCAGCAATCATGATTCGCCAGGTCATATAGGCGCATTCCTTCGACACGCCCGGCCCGACGCCAGTGCGGACGAGATCTTGCGACGCGACATGCTCGCGCAGGCCATGCTGTTGACGCTTCGGGGCGTGCCCACGATCTACTATGGCGACGAGCAGGGCTTCGCTGGCAAAGCGAACGGCGATCAGAATGCGCGCCAGGACATGTTTCCGAGCGAGGTCGCCAGCTACAATGAAGACAGTCTGATCGGAACGCACGCGACCACCGCGCAATCGAACTTCGACACCAATCAGCCGCTTTACAGGGAAATAGCCGAGCTTGCGCACATCAGGACCACTTACCCTGCGCTGACGCGCGGCCTGCAGCTCATTCGCTATTCGACCGACAAGCCGGGACTCTTTGCTGTGTCCCGCTTTGATCCCGGCACCGGGCGCGAAATGCTCATCTTGTTCAACACCTCGACCGAGCCGCTTCGGCAGAATGTGCGGGTCGAAACTCGTTCCAGACAATTCGAGGTACTCGCGGGCGCTTGCCCACTGAGGGCTCAGGCGCCCGGAAGCGTCGAGGTCGAGCTGCCCGCACTCGGCTTTGCGGTGTGCAATGCTCGCTGAGGAAACTTCCTCGGCTCCGGAAGCCAGCGCCACTTTTCCGTGGTGGCGCGGTGCGGCAATCTATCAGATCTACCCCCGAAGCTTCGCCGACAGCGATGGAAACGGCGTCGGCGATCTGCCCGGCATCACTGCCAAGCTCGACTATGTCGCTGGCCTCGGAGTCGACGGAATCTGGCTCTCGCCCTTCTTCACATCACCGATGCGCGACTTCGGCTATGACGTCGCGGACTATTGCAATGTGGACCCGGTGTTCGGGACACTAGCCGATTTCGATGCGCTGGTTGAGCGCGCCCACGCGCTCGGACTGAAAGTCATCATCGACCAGGTTTATTCGCACAGTTCCGACGCGCACCCGTGGTTTCAGGAAAGCCGATCGAGCCGCAACAATCCCAAGAGCGACTGGTACGTCTGGGCCGACCCGAAATCGGACGGCTCGCCGCCCAATAACTGGCAATCGGTGTTCGGCGGGCCGGGCTGGCAGTGGGACGCCCACCGTTGCCAATATTACCTGCACAATTTCCTGACTGAACAGCCCGACCTCAACGTCCACAATCCGGCGGTGCAGGATGCGCTGCTCGAGGTCGCTCGCTTCTGGCTCGACCGTGCAGTGGATGGCTTCCGGATCGATGCCATCAACTTTGCGATGCATGATCCGCAGCTGCGTGACAATCCGCCGGCGGCGGAGGGAGGCAGGCGTTCGCGTCCCTTCGATTTTCAACAACATCTCTATAACCAGTCGCATCCCGACATCGTGAATTTCCTTGAGCGATTGCGCGAGGTTACCGACAGCTACGACGACCGCTTCACCCTTGCGGAGGTCGGCGGCGACCAGCCTCTGGAGGAAATGCGCGCGTTCACGAAGGATGATCGACGTCTGAACAGCGCCTACAGCTTCGACTTCCTCTATGCCGAATCGCTCAATCCAGAGCTCGTTGCACGTGTCGCCGAGGACTGGCCGCAGGACGCAGGCTGGCCAAGCTGGGCTTTCGAGAATCATGACGCCCCGCGCGCAATCTCCCGCTGGTCCCGCGAGGCGCACCGCGACACCTTCGCTCAAACCAAGATGCTGCTCCTCAGTTGTCTTCGCGGTTCGATCATCCTCTACCAGGGCGAGGAACTCGGACTGCCTCAGGTGGACGTTCCGTTCGAGCATCTTCAGGACCCGGAAG
>DATATH010000083.1:0-10558 GCA_036268895.1 Sphingomicrobium sp.
TTATTTTCCTTTAATCTTGCTTCTTTCGATTTCGCGCTCAGGCGGCGATCAGGCGGTAACCCACACCCGGCTCGTTGATGATCAGCTTCGGCTGTGACGGCTCGGCTTCGAGCTTCTGGCGAAGCGCGCGGATTGCGACTCGCAGATATTCGGTCTGGCCGACATGCGCCGGCCCCCAGACCGAGCGGAGGAGCATATCGTGAGTGAGCACGCGCCCCGGATGCTTGGCGAGCTCTGCAAGGAGGTCCCATTCCTTGGGGGTGACATGAACCTCATTTCCACGGCGTCGAACCGTGCGCTCGAGAAGGTCGATCGAGACATCGCCTGCATCGACCACCTGACGTTCGGCTTCCGACACGAGACGCTGCCGAAGCGAGGCGCGGACCCTTGCGAGCAGCTCCTCGGTGTCGAAGGGCTTTGTCACATAATCGTCGGCGCCAAGATCGAGCGCGGCGACCTTCTGCTCGGTCTGGTCGCGAGCGGAGATCACGAGCACCGCAGAGCGCGGCTCGGCTGCGAGCGGTCCGACGAGCTCGAGTCCGTCGCGGTCGGGAAGACCGAGATCGAGCAGAACGAGATCGGGCTTGTCGATCGATTTCGAGGCGAGCGCTTCGCGCCCGTTGGAGGCTTCGACGACGCTGTATCCAGCGCGCGCGAGCGTCGCCTTGAGAAGGGTGCGGATCTGGGGCTCGTCGTCGACGACGAGCACCTTCGGGGGCCTAGCCGGCATCCACCGGCTCCGCCCCCTTCACGACCAGCGCGCCTGGAAAGCGAAGGGTGAACGCTGCGCCGCGGCCAGCGAAGCGGTTGGACGCGGTGACGGACGCGCCCATCGCTTCGGCAAACGCCTTGACGATCGCGAGGCCGAGGCCCGCTCCGCCCTTGCGGTCCGACCCTTCGATACGCATGAAGGCATCGAGCGCTCGTTCCTGGTCCTGCGGCAGACCCGGTCCGTCATCCTCGACGCTAAGCCGGACTCCGCCTCTGGAGAATGTGCTCGAGATCCGGATCGCTCCCTCGCCCGTGTAGCGCGCTGCATTGTCGACGAGGTTGATCAGGCAGTGGTGCAGGAGCTGCGGATCCGCTTCGACGAGTGGCAGGCTGGCGGGAAGGTCGACCGCCACTTCGCGGTTTGCAAGGCCAGCTTGCAAATCCTTGAGCGCCGCTGCGACGGCATCGACGAGATCGACGGGTTCGGTCTTGAGCTTGACCGCCCCCGCCTCGATCCGGGCCATGTCGAGCAGGTTCGATATGTAGCGTTCGAGCTTGCCCGCTTCGCTTTCGATCGTCGCGACGAGCACAAGGTCCCCGGTTTTCGACCGGCGGAGCTCGGCGGCCGCGGCGATGATTCCGGTGAGCGGAGTCCTGAGGTCATGGCCGACCGACGACAAAAGCGCGCTGCGCAGACGATCGCGGTCGCGCAGCGCGGTGACCTCGCGTCGGTCCGCTTCGGCGCGCGCTCGTTCGAGCGCAAGGGCGAGCTGGTCGAGGAGGTTGGCGAGGAGCGGCAGCTGGTCTTCATCGACGGGCGGCACACCATCGTCGCGGGCGAGACCGACGGCGGCGATCACCGCCCCTTCCGAGCTGACGGGATGAAACTGCCACTCGGCGGGCTGGCTGCGCGACGTCCCGCGGCCAGCCGATCGGCCGGATTCGAGCGTCAAAGCCGCTGCGGCAATGTCGCTCGGCGTGAGGCGGTTGCCCGCCGGTACAACGGCCACGATTTGCGGTTCGGGAAGGCCGGTGACCAGCAGGGCATTGCAGTCGAACAGGCGGTGCAGCTCCTCGCACGACCTGCTCGCGATCTGGTCCTCCGTGCTCGATGACAGCAGGCGCCCGGCAAAACCGGCGATCGTCGCGTTGCGCGCCGCATGTGCGGCGGCGAGCCGGGCTTGTGCGCGAATGCCCGCCGCCAGACGGCTCGTCACCAGCGCCACGGCGAGGAGGATGACAACCGTCACCACGTCCGTCACGCGGTCCATTCGGAGCGTGTGGATGGGCTCGGTGAAGAAGAAATTGTAGGCGAGCGCGGCTGCGATCCCGGCTACCAGTCCTGGACCGATTCCCCACAGCGCCGCTGCCGTCAAAACGGCGGGTAGATAAATCATGTCGACAGCCGCCGTGCCCCAGCGCGGTGCAATCCATAGCCCGATCATCGTCGAGACAGCGACCATCGCGAGTGCGCCGGCATAGGCCTGGATACGCGCCGCGAGCGGCATGTGCAGGCTCATCGATTGCGCCTCGGCCATCCGCACTAAATCGGCTTCCGATCGCCGCGCGTCCATAGTGCGGCCGTTTAACTTCCCGGGCGGCTAACGCCTCAGGCGAATATTCCGCATAGAATCTTTACGCCGCCGAACCTCACATGGGGGCAGTGGCCACGCTGACCTCGGACAACGTCACGCTTACCTCGGACAACATGCTGCCCGGCGAAGAGCTCGCGGCTCACGCCGGACCGAAGGAAGCGCTCCCCAAGCTGATGCTGGGCGCGATTGGCGTTGTCTATGGTGATATCGGCACCTCACCGCTCTACACGATGAAGGAGAGCTTCCTGGGCCCGCACCCGCTCGCGGTCGATCCGCTGCACATCTACGGCGTGTTGAGCCTGATCTTCTGGTCACTGATGCTCGTCGTCACGATCAAATATGTCTTCGTCGCGATGCGCGCCGACAACAGGGGCGAGGGCGGCTCGTTCGCCTTGCTTTCGCTGATCTCGCGCAACCTGGGCCACAAGAAATGGGCGCCGGCGCTGGTGATGATGGGCGTACTTGCGACGTGCCTGTTCTATGGCGATGCGATGATAACGCCGGCGATTTCCGTGTTGTCGGCGGTCGAAGGACTGACGGTCGTCGATCCCGGGTTGCAGCGGCTGGTGATCCCCCTCTCGATCGGGATTCTCGTGGGTCTGTTCGTCGTCCAGTCACGCGGCACCGCAAAGGTCGGTGCGTTTTTCGGTCCGGTGATTCTCATCTACATGGCGACGCTGGCAGCCCTTGGACTGACCAACATCGCGAGCCATCCCCAGGTGCTGCAGGCGCTGAACCCAAGCTGGGCGATCCGGTTCTTCGTGGTGAATCCGAAGCTCGCGTTCCTCGCCCTCGGATCGGTGTTCCTGGCCGTCACTGGCGCCGAGACTCTGTATGCCGACATGGGTCATTTCGGCCGCAGGGCGATCGGGTTTTCGTGGCTCGGTCTCGTCTACCCCTGCCTGGTGCTCAATTACACGGGACAAGGCGCGCTGATGCTCGGCGACCCTCACTCGGCGATCAATCCATTCTACCTGATGGCCCCCGACTGGGCACGCCTGCCGTTGGTCGCAATCGCCACCGCAGCGACGATCATCGCGAGCCAGGCAGTGATCTCGGGCGCCTTTTCCGTCACTCACCAGGCCGTGCAGCTGGGCTTCCTTCCGCGCCTACGGACCGAGCACACGAGCCATAAGGCCCTCGGCCAAATCTACATTCCGATCGTCAACTGGGGCCTGCTGTTCATGGTGATCCTGCTCGTAATCGGGTTCCGTGAATCTGGTCGACTCGCTTCGGCGTACGGAATTGCGGTCACCGGCACGATGCTGATCACGACGATGATGCTCGGCGTACTCGTCTTTCAAGTCTGGCACTGGAATCGGATGCTCGCGACGGTGACGATCGGGCTCTTCTTCATCGTCGACGGCACCTATTTCGCGTCGAACATCACCAAGATCCCCGACGGCGGTTGGTTCCCGCTGCTGGTCGCCGCCATCAGCTTCACCATTCTTACTACCTGGGCCAAGGGTCGGGCGCTGATGCGGGAGCGGCTCGCAAGTTCGGCGCTTCCGCTCCCCGTCTTCATCAAGTCGGTCAGCCGGTCGGTCCACCGGGTCCGCGGGACGTCGGTCTTTCTCTCCGCCAGCGCCGATGTAGTTCCGGCCGCTCTACTCCACAACCTCAAGCACAATCAGGTGCTCCACGAGCGCGTCATCATCCTTAACGTCAAGGTCGAGGAGATCCCCCAGGTCGCTCGTGAACGTCGCGTCGAATTCCACGATGCGGGCGACGGTTTCTACCGGATGATCCTTCATTACGGCTTCATGGAGGAAGTCGACATCCCGCGCGACCTCGCTTTCATCAAGAGCTGCGGCGAGCCCTTCAACATGATGAGCACGAGCTTCTTCCTCGGCCGGCAGAAGCTGGTCGCCTCAAACAGATATGCCGGCATGGCCCTATGGCGAGAAAAATTGTTCGCCTGGATGCTCAAGAGTTCCGAAAGCGCGATGGAGTTCTTCAAGCTCCCGACCAACCGGGTCGTCGAGCTCGGTAGCCAGCTCCAGATCTAGGTGCCGAGCAGGTCGGCGGCGCGCATTGCAAGCTCGGTTCTGTTGTCGACGCCAAGCTTGTCGAAAATCGCGTGCAGATAGACCTTCACCGTTCCTTCGGTGACTCCGAGCTGCGCAGCGATGTCGCGATTCCTGAGGCCCTGTCGAACGAGTTCGATCAGCTCGCGCTCGCGCGGAGTGAGCGAGGGTGCGCGCGACGCGCGGTCCTTCGCCTGCCTCGTGCGCTCGGCGATCTCGGGGTCCACCCAGCGCTCGCCCTTTCGGACCTGCGCCATGCACTCGAGGAGAAGACCGGGGTCGGACGTCTTGAGCACCATGCCCTCGGGACCGAGCCGGTCGGCCGTCAGGAGCTGCGTATCGTCCATCCCGGCCGTGAGCAGAATCACGACCGGAGCGCGCCTGACACCGCGAAGCTGGCGCAGAACGTCGAGGCCGCTCCCGTCGGGCATGTTCACGTCGAGGAGGAGCATCTGCGGTTTCAGGCGCTGGACCTGCGTGATCGCGTCGGCGCCGCTGCGCGCACGCCCGACAAGCTCGTAGTCGCTTCCGCGCAGCAGCACATCGAGCGCAGCGGCGATCATTGGGTGGTCGTCTGCCAATAGTACCCGCATCATGCTGGTGCCCCCGTTAGCGGCAATGTGATGACGATGTTCGTGCAACCCGGCTCCGAATGCAGCGACAGCGAGCCGTGCGCGCGATCGACCCGCTCCTTGAGCGACCAGGGCTGGACCGGCGAGCCGCCGTTCATCGGTACGAACCCTGATCCATTGTCCCTTACTTCGAGCCGGAGCTGGTCCGCGTCAACGCCGACGTCGACTTCGATCTGGCTCGCCCCGCCGTGCCGTACCGCATTGGCGACCGCCTCGCGCAAGAGCTGCTGGAGGTCGAGCTGGAGCCGGATCGGGATCGAAGCGTCGTCATTGCTCGCATCGACGCGGCAGTCGATCGCCCATTGTTCGCCGAGGCGAAGGGCAAGGGACTTCAGTTCCTCCACGGCCTCGGTGAGCTCGAGCTCCCGGTCCCGGCGAAGAGCCGAGACGAAGGTCCGGATTTCACCTTGTTCCTCGATCAGAAGGCGCTTGAGTTCCTTGAGGTCCGCTTCGACCTGGGCGCCCGGACGCGAACCGCGCATCATCGCCTCGACCCTGAAGGCAGCGCCCGCAAGAAACTGGACGACACTGTCATGAACGTCGCGCGCAAGCGACAGTCGAGTGCGCGCCGCGGCGCCTTCCTCCATCGCCGAAAGCAGCGCCACCCGGTCGAGAACCGCGCCCGCTGCGCGCCCAAGCTCGGTACCGAGCTCGATGAAGTCGACCGACAGGTCGGCGACGTCCCAGAGGATGATCCAGCCGCTTTGCGTCCCCGTGCGAACTTCGGCGATCAAGCCCTCGGTTGCGCCGAGCGCTCGAAGGCGCTCGACATCGAGCAGCGCCGAAGCGGGCATGAAATGGTACATCCCATCGCTTCGCCTGCTGAGCGACCGGTCGCGCTCGAGCGCGAACAGCGCCACTGGCAATTCCTGGAGCATGAGGGGCCGATCGATCCTCACGGCGTTGCCTTTGCCTTCGATGACCCGAAGCCCGGCGGAACTCGGGTCGTCATCCGACCCGAGCAGCAGCGCCCCCGAGCGTGCGCTCAACGCTTCGATGGCGAGATCGAGAGCCTGCTTGAGCGAATCCTCCTCAAACCCGAGTCGCTCGAGCTCGTCCACCGCGAAGAACAGGCGCGCGACCTGCTGGTGGATCCCGAACCAGATGATGACCGCGGAAAGAATGACGAGGTGAGCGCTGCGGATGATGAAGCGCTGCAGCTCGAACGTGTGACTGCCCGCAACGAGCAGCCCCACAGTCAGATAGAGGAGGATGAGCGCGGTGGCGGTAAGGGTCGTCTCGCGCCAGCCCCAGCGAAGCGCCGCAGAGAGGAGGGGAAGCATGAAGAAGAGAAAGAACGGGCTGGTGTAGCCGTAGGTCGAGAAAACGATGCCGGTGAACAGGCCCATGTCGACGAAATGGGCCGGGATCGAGAGCCGGGCATCGAGCCACCAGTTGCGCCACGTGAGCGCCGCCACCACGAGCGCGAAGACCATGTAGACGAAGAGAAGCGCATAGGCCTCCCGCACCGTCTGCTGGGGCTGGCTCCGGTCAAGCCAGATCGAGAGCAGGAAGAGAAGCGAGAGCATTGCGCGGCCAAGTGAGATCACTCGCCCACTTTGATATTTGAACATGCTCTGAAAACCAGAAAAGTTCAGCGCAAGCTCCCCCCGAAGCAGATGCGCCGACGAGCTTAAACCGAACCGCGCTCCGGCGAAAGGCGGTGCGGTTCAGCCGCTTAGCTTGCCAGCTTCTGGGCTCCGAGGCCGAGGACCATCTGGTTCGCGCGCTCGTAGGCGAGCGGCTTGCCGAACAGATAGCCTTGGATCGTGTCGCAGCCAAGGTCGCGCATGCGCTCGAAATCCTCTGCCGTTTCAACGCCTTCCGCGGTCACCGACATGCGAAAACTCTTGGCGAGCTGGACGATCGACTGGATGATCGCGACATTCTCCGGCCGCGAGCCCGCTTCGCGGACGAAGCTTCCGTCGATCTTGAGCTTGTGGAAGACGGCCTTGTTCAGATAGCCGATCGAGGAATAGCCGGTGCCGAAATCGTCGAGGGCGATGCCGACACCGAGAGCGCGAAGCCGCTTCAGAACGTCGAGGGTCGAGCCGTTGTCGCCGAGGAAGACTCCTTCGGTGACCTCGAGCTCGATGCGGTTGCCCGCGAGCCTGTAGCGAGACAGGCACTCGCTGACGATGTTCGGAAGCGCGGCGAGAACGATCTGCTTGGGGCTGATGTTGAGCGCGACGCTGATCGGCTCGGGCCACGAGGCGGCGGCCCGGCATGCTTCGTCGATGACCCATTCGCCGATCGCCGGCATGAGTCCGGTTTCCTCGGCGACCGGAATGAACACGTTGGGTGGCACGAACCCGCGCTTGGGATGGTTCCATCGGATCAGAGCTTCGAAGCCGACGAGTTTCTGGGTCCTCGCATTGATGAGTGGCTGGTAGACGAGATGGAACTGCTTGGACGCGATCGCGCTCCTGAGGTCTGCCTCGAGACGGACTCGATCCTCCTGTTCCGACTGAAGCTCGGACGAGAAATATCGTGCGCAGCCGCGGCCTGCGTCCTTCGCCTGATAAAGAGCAAGATCAGCCTTCAGGATCAGATCGTCCACCGTGGCGCCGTCGATCGGCCCGAACGCTGAGCCGATCGAGACCCCGATCCGGATTTCGATCTGGTCGATGACATAGGGTTCCTTGATCGACGCGATGATCCGGTCGGCGAGACTTTCGACCTTGCGGCGGCTCTGGGCATCCGAGACGACGATCGCGAACTCGTCGCCGCCCATCCGGCCGACATGGCCTTCCCCCCCGACTTCATCGACCAGCCGCTTGGCGACGGCTCGAAGAACCGCGTCGCCCTTGGGGTGCCCGAACGTGTCGTTGACCGGCTTGAACCCGTCAAGGTCGAGAAACATGATCGCGCAGGGCACATTTCCAGTCGTCGCAGCGCGAAGCGCTTCACCGAGCAGCTGACGGACCCTGCCGCGGTTCGGGAGTCCCGAAAGCACGTCGACGTTGGCAAGATGGGTCAGCCGCTCCTGGGTCTGCCGGATCTCGGTAATGTCCGAGCCCACTCCACGGAAGCCCTCGAAGCGGCCCGCGGTATCGACGATCGGGTCGCCCGCGATCGAGATCCAGCGCGTCCCACGGGGGGTCTTGAGTTCCATCTCCAGCGCGTTGAACGGCTTCTTCTCAAGGAGCACCCGGCCGAGCTCGGCATGGCCGCCGAGGAGCGCTGGAAGCGAATGACCAAGAAGCTGTGCTGCCGGTGTCCCGACAAGCGCGCTCATGCGCGAGCTGACGTAGCTGACCCGGTTGTCGGCATCGACTTGCCACAGCCAGCCGACGCCGCGCTGTTCATATTCCTGAAGAAGGAGGCTCGCGCCTTCGCTCTGGCTGCCGACATCGGCGTTGGTCTTGAGCTGATGGAATGCCCACCGCGCCACGGCCAGAACACCGAAGATGGAGATTCCAAGCGTGAACACGATCGAGAGCATGTGCTGGAACGGCACCGTATGGCGACCCATCAGCAGAGCGCCCGCGACGCCGGCGGTGAACGTAATCATCCACGCGTTGGCGCTGGGCGGGACCACGACCAGCCCGAGGGCTCCGATGCCAAGCCCTGCCATTACCGACGCCGCGATGACCTGGGTCGCCGGATCGAGCGAGGGGAAGAGATAGAGCGGAAGGCTGAGCCAGACGAGCGCCCGGCCGGTGACCTCCCCGACCATTGTCCACATCGGCACTCGGCGCCCGGACCGGCCGACGCACGTGACGGATTGGATTCGCGCGAGCTGCATTGCGCTCAGGTTGACCGCTCCGACCGCTCCAACCCAGGGAACCACCCAGGCCGGAGAGACCGAGCCCCACAGGTTTGCCGCCATCATCAGCGCTGCGACGATATTGGCCGCAGCGAAGAAGGGCGCGAGGTGCGCGCGCGAGATCAGCTGCACGTCTCTTAGGGGCGAGGATTCGAGATCCGACTCGCGCGCGGCAAGGCCGGCCGACTCCCCGCCGGGGAGTCGAGCTGAAATCAATCGCTTATACCGATCTGGAGCTTCGTACATCCGCCCGCCGTTCCACGTAGGGCGACGGATTAGACGAAGAGAGTTGAAGCCCGGTTAAGCCCATTTGGTATTTTGGCGGGCGATTGAACCGCATTTGTTAGCGAGGAGCAGCCTCGCCTTCGCCGACGCGCGCCTCGCAATGCCGCCCTAGCCCATCTATATGCGGCACGATGGCGACCGACAGCGCGATCTTCGACCGGCGGGCGAGTGCACCCCGGCGAGCGTCCGACAGCCCGAGAATCCCGTCGCCCGCGGATCCGATCGTTCGCGGGATGGGCCTCAATCGGCCGTTCTTCGAAGACAAGAACCGGGCCTTCTGGATTCTCCAGTCGATCGGCTGGGGCGGCTACTTCTTTTTGAGAACGCTGTCGGGATTCGCCAACAATCTCGGCTGGATGCTCCTCGTCCACACGCTCCTTCTGACGGCGACGGGCTATTCGCTGACCCTTCTCATGGGATCCCTGTTCCGACGGCTGATCAAGATGAAACCCGTCTGGACGTTGGTCCTCTCGTTTGCCGCAGTGATCCTCACCTCGGTGACATTTTCGATCATCGAGACTTGGAGCGTTGCAACCTTCCTCAAGCCTGAGTTCAAGCCGGAGGGCGTTGCTTACCTCGGCGCGCTGCCGCTCAATTTCGCTCTGCTCGCGGCCTGGACGGCGCTCTATTACGGGATCAACTACTTCCTTCTGCTCGAGGACCAGATCCGGCTGCGCGAAAGGCTCGAGAGCCAGGCGTCGAGCGCGCAGCTCGCGATGCTGCGCTACCAGCTCAACCCGCATTTCCTCTTTAACACCCTCAATTCGATCTCGACTCTCGTTCTCCTCAAGCAAACCGAGCGCGCGAATGCGATGCTGGCGCGCCTCTCCTCCTTTCTTCGATATACGCTCGCGAACGAGCCGACGGCGAAGGTGACTCTTGCCCAGGAGGTCGAGACTCTGAAGCTCTATCTCGAAATCGAGAAAATGCGGTTCGAGGACCGCCTGAGACCGCATTTCAGGATCGCGCCCGATACGATCGGTGCCCGACTTCCCTCGCTCCTTCTCCAGCCGCTCATCGAAAATGCGATCAAATATGCGGTGACTCCGACCGAAAACGGCGCCGACATCTGGATCACGGCCGCGCGCGAGGGGCAGGCAGTGAGGATCGAAGTGGCCGACAATGGCGACGGGGACTGCGCGGAACTTGCCGCCAGCCCGTCGACGGGCGTCGGACTGGCGAACATTCGAGACCGGTTGTCGCAGGCCTATGGCGCTTCACACCGGTTCCAGACGAGACAGAACGAGAAGGGGGGCTTTAGCGTTGTCCTCGATATTCCCTTAGAGACCGGAGAGACCATCTGATGACCATCCGGACCATATTGGTCGACGACGAACCGCTGGCGACACAGGGTCTGCAGCTCAGGCTGCAGGCGCATGAGGACGTCGAAGTGGTCGCCACAGCGGCGAACGGCCGCGAAGCGATCCGTCAGATCAAGACCCACAAGCCCGACCTTGTCTTCCTCGATATCCAAATGCCGGGATTCGACGGCTTTTCGGTAATCCAGGGCCTGATGGATGTCGAGCTTCCGCTGTTCGT
>DATATH010000084.1:0-21064 GCA_036268895.1 Sphingomicrobium sp.
GGATCATCTGCCGGCGGCCCAGCAAAACGAGCTCAATCGCGTGAAAGAGATATTGATGGATGAGTTCTCCATCGCAATCGCCGACGCAACGCAGCCATGGAAGAGGAATGGCAGGATCCTCAAAATCGCCATGCGTGTCGCCCAATGATCAGAAGGTGCGATGCCTGCCGACAGCCCAGCGGCCCAGCCGCATTCTGCGTCTGAAAGCCGTGCTCGAGCGGACGGGACTTAGCCGATCCACGCTCTACCGGAAGATGCAGAGCGGCACGTTTCCCAGACCGCTTTGAATTTCAGAGCGCTGCACCGGATGGCGCGAGTCCGACATCGACGCATGGCTGCGAGAGCCTGAACCCTATCCGCTTGTTTCAGAGTCGAGCAGTTTGCCTCGGGCGAGCCGCGCGAACTTTTGAGCTGCACAGTCAACGAGGAACTTGGGAGTAGAATTCCTTCCGCGTGAGAACCCGAAACCCGGTCCCGAGTGGCTCAATGAAAAACTGACCATTCACCCTGTAGTGTCTTGCAGGAAGCAAGGGGCTCGCGCCTGAAGGATCGGAGGGCCCCGATTGCATTGTGCCCGGGATTAGTTCTGCCGGCCGCGGCCTTGGTTGCTGTGTCATCAGCGAATTCCCCGTGGCGCGCAAGTCGTCGGTCGTATAGATGCGGTAGTCGGAGCCGTCCAGCGGTCCTCTGGCAGTCGAGGAAGGCGTAGTGTAGCGACGCAGTGGCGCCGAAGGAGGGTTCTCCGACTTTCTGACGAACGAGCGTCTCAGCATTTCACCGCCGCTCCGCGCCAATCGCGATCGAATGGACCGAAGAGTAGGAAAGCTCCAAGAAGCGGCGTTTGTGCGCTAATCAGGAAAGTCTGAATCTCATAAGGATAAATCCCAGCACCAAGGCCCAAACGAGGCTGTTCAGGGTGAGCGAGAAAATGAAATATTTGTTTATCAGCGCCGGTGACAGGTAGGCCGTCGGAGCAGAAATCACGCGCCATGCAAGATTGGCGGATGAATTGCGACTCGCCAAACTCCAGCTGACGAACTGGGCTGCCCAGTGAACGACGAAAATCACAATGAATATAAGGACCTTCGTTTTCATCAATTCCCATCCGAGCTCGAGGTAAACGGGCGTGTCACGCTGCGCAAAATCGCTCCAATTTTGCTTATCGGAAGCTGATGTCGAAGTGTATCCAGGAACTGACGAGGACGGCCCATAAGGTGCGACGGGTCGCCCCGGCGCCTGCACAGGCTTGCCGATCCCTTGTGACTTGATCGCATTGAAGGTGTTTTGCGAGAAATTGCGGCAGGTCCTCCACGGACGATAGGGCGCCTTCGTCCCGACTTGTTTCTCGAGCACGTTCCGAACCGCGCGGTCCTCAGTCGGCCCCTGGGCACCATTTGGTGCGCCTTAAGACTTTGATCTTGCTAGCGTAATTCGCTTCGCCTCGGCTCTCGTTCCCACACACGTAACCCATTTGCCCCTTTCTCGCAGCAGGTCGCTGCTCTTTCCGCAAATTTGCCCAACGCTGATTACCCATGCCCGGTGGGTGGGAGGGGCATGGAAGGCCGTTTGTTGTGGGCGTAGGGAAAGCGCCGCTCGGACCCATTGCAGACAATGGCGGCTCTGTTACGCTCACGTAACCACAAGGCCCGGAGTCATGCACTTCCACCTTCCAAAGCCACTACATGGATGGCGCGCGTTCGTCGGCGAGGTGGGCATTATCGTCGTCGGCGTGCTGATCGCGCTGAGCGCTGAGCAGCTGGTCGAATGGCTACATTGGCGCCACCAGCAGCATGATGTCCTGGAGAGGCTCTTCCAGGAAGCTCGATCGGACGTTGCAGTGCTCCGCAACAGGCGTGACTTCCTCGCGTCGACCGCGCAACGCGAGGCAGACTTCGCAACTGCGCTGACAAGCGGATCATGTCCGCCGGACTCCGAGTGGACGGCGGTCATGGAAGTCACCAAGTACCCGGCAGTGGCAACCGAGACGTCTGTCTACGACGAAGTCGTGGGAGCGGGCGGGCTTGCTCAGATTTCATCACCTGAGGCCCGGGAGACGGTGAGCGACTTCCATTCCAAGCTGGCGTGGCTCGAAAGCACGACCGGATTCTTTCGGCTAAAATCCAGCCATCCATTTCAACTCGACGACCCCCGCGTGACCATCAGGTACAATCCACAATCGGATGACCCCGAAGTCACCACATTCGATCGGGAATCGCTGTGTCGCGATCGAGGCTTTCGCAACCGGGTAGCCGATGGCGTGCGAAACTACGTAAGCTGGACGAAATTTCACGATCCGGTCCTAAAGTCTGCCATCCGTATGTGCGCGACCCTCGGTGAACTGGTGGGAAAGGAATGCACGCCCCTAAGTGGCGGACCACTGAAGGGTGTGGACTTGCAGGCGGCCGATGCGGCGCTGAAGGACCTGCGCGAGCGGCATTGATCGTCCCACTCCGCGCTTGCTGGTCCGTCCCGGAGGCGCGAAATGCCGGACATTGCACGGGAAAACTCTTATCCTGAAACGATCGGAACGTACGCGAACTTCGCACGCCTTTGCCCAGGTGTACGAAAACCCAAGAGAGCCCTAGCCCGTCCCCTGGGCGCCATTCCACTCAGCCGATCATAACGCATGCACGCCAAGCTCGTATTCGCTCGCGGGCGGATATGGATCGGGCCCGCAGAACTCCTCGGCCGCCGCCCGGTTCGTGACGATGATCTGCCGTCCCCGAAGATAGAGCCCGTTCGCGGCAAGGGTCTGCAGTGTCCGTGACAAGGTCTCGGGCTGCATTCCGATGCGTGACGCGAGCTGCCGCTTCGAAAAGGGAAGCTCCGCAGGCGGACCAGGCTGGGCGGCGTCGTGAAGCCGAAGCAAAAAGGCGGCCAGGCGCTGAGAGGGCGAACGGCACTTCAAATCGAGGATGATCTTGAGGGCCACACGCCACTGGCCGGCCATGACGCGCGCCAGTCCGAGCGCAAGTTCGGTGGACTTTCGCGCTTCGCGTCGAACGATGTCAGCATCGATCATCAGGATTTTGGACGCGGTCAGCGCATGCGCGGAAATCAGGTACGGCTCGGCATAGAGCGCAGCAGCCGGCATGAAGACGTCGCCCGCCGCCATCATCAATGCGCTACACTCATTGTTCTTGTAGGAACATGAAAGATCGACGATGCCGCCAAGGACGATGTGGAGGTCCTTGGGCGTCTCCCCTTTCGAGAAGAGTTCCGAGCGAGCAGCAAGCCGCTCGATGCGTGAAGACTGAAGGAGGCGCTCGCGAACGGGCCTTGGCAAGCTTCCGAGAAATGGAAGCTCGGCGGCCGAGCACCCCCAGCGACTGGAGGGGCTCGCAAAGGAAACGCTGTCCGCGAGACTATTCATGAGCGGCGCTCTTCTCTTCAAAAATCAGCCAGAGAGCAAGTGAGGCCCCCTCAAGGACAAATATCCTCAGCCGCAGATGGCCGGTCGAACGGGCGGCGATGGTCGATGAGCCTCGAACTTGGTTGCGCCCTCGCCACCATTAAGCGTCGTAAGGCCACTCAACTATTCGGCAGCGGTCATGATCGCCGGCGCATCGACGTATATCGGCGACGAGGTCCGGTTCCGCTCGTCTTCGAACCAGGCGATTGTCGCTTCCAGCCCCTGTTCAAGAGCGATCCGCGGCCGCCACTTCAGAAGCTCGGTCGCCCGTGCGATTTCCGGCTTTCTGCGGCGCGGATCATCGATCGGCAGTGGGCCAAAAACGATCCGCGAACTGGTTCCTGTCATCGCGACGACCAGGTCGACCAGCTCTCTCACCTCGATTTCGCAAGGATTGCCAAGGTTGACGGGCACACCGACCGCGCGCTCGCTTGTCATCAGGCGCATCAGTGCCTCGATCATATCGTCGACAAAGCAGAAGCTGCGCGTTTGCGACCCGTCGCCGTGGATGGTGATATCGTCACCCAAGAGCGCCTGGCAGATCACGTTTGAGACCACTCTTCCGTCGTCGCGCCGCATCTTTGGTCCGTAGGTGTTGAAGATACGCGCGACACGCACGTCGGCCCGCTGCGCGCGGAGGAAATCGAAAGCGAGAGCCTCGGCTGCGCGCTTGCCCTCGTCATAGCATGCCCTCGGCCCTGTGCAGCTGACCCACCCTCGATAGTCCTCCCTTTGCGGATGGATCTGTGGATCGCCGTATACCTCGCTGGTCGAAGACAGCAGCAGGCGCGCCTTCGTCTCCTCCGCTAGTCGCAGCAGGTTGCGGGTACCGACGACGCTGGTCATCATCGTATGCTCGGGATCCGCCTGATAGTGCGGCGGGGAAGCGGCACAGGCGAGATGATAGAGGTGGCTGAACTTCGTTCGGCCGCCGCGCAGCCACTGCGGCAGATTGTCGATCACGTCATGCTCTACGAACTCGAATGCCGGCTCATGTTCGAAGGAACTAAGATTGTCGGTGCTGCCCGTCTGCAAATTGTCGAGGCAGATCACATGCGCGCCTTTTCTGAGGAGGCGCTCGCATAGATTGGAACCGATGAAGCCGGCGCCCCCAGTTACAAGCGCAATCTGTTGGTTCGAACGCTTCACACCACGCTCCTCTTGCTGGTGCCGCCACTCCTGGCCGCGGCGGCTTCTTAAGATCGCGCACCCCCAGCTCGAAAGCGCGATGGGCGGCTGCATGGCAAGGATTTTTTGCCGAGGGGGGCGCCGATTAACAAGGAGTCGGCCTCCGACGCCAGCAAATCGGCAACTTCTTCGCTGCTGTAAGCAAGAATGATCCAGCGCAAGGGCAGAGCATTGGCAAAGCGTGGTTGATCAACCCAATATCGCCTTCGGAAGCGCAGCAATCGCGGAGGTGAAGCGTTACCCTCGCGATAATCGTGAACAAGGAGACGCAAGCATGCCGGCAAAGTCAAAAGCCCAGCAGCGGGCGGCGGGAATTGCGCTCGCCGTCAAGGAGCACGAGAAACCCAAGAGCTCGCTCCGCGGCGCATCGAAAAGCATGTACGGCTCGATGAGCGAGAAGGAGCTCAAGAAAATGGCCTCGACGAGCACGAAGGGCAAGCCGGAGCACAAGGGCGACTAGGGTCGCCCTTTTTCACCCCGGCTGCGGCCGCTAAGCCGCGCCTATGCGTTTTTTCTGGGACGAACGGCAGCGGTCCCACGCGCCGGCTGCCGAATTCTTCAACGGCAAGCTGCACCCAGCAGCCGAACACCAGGGGCGTGTCGATGCCATTCTCGGCGTAATCGGTTCGACCCAAGCACCTGTCGTCGATTATGGCCTGGAGCCTCTCCTTGACGTCCATGGCAAGGACTATCTCGACCTGCTTCGAGGCGCTCACGGGGAATGGCTCGCCGCCGGTCGCCAGGGCGACGCTTTCCCCTACACTTTCCCGATCGTCGGGCGGCGCCCCATCAATCTAACTCGAATTGATGCAAGGCTCGGGCTGCACAGCTTCGATACGTCGACCCCCATCGGGCCGGGCACCTGGGAGGCCTGCTATTGGAGCGCACAGACTGCGCTCGCCGCTCTCGAGGCAGTTCTTGGTGAAGAAGGCAGCGCCTTCGCCTTCACTCGGCCGCCGGGACATCATGCCGGACGCGACTATCTCGGCGGCTATTCATATCTGAACCATGCGGCGATCTGCGCCGAGGCCGCGCTTGGGGCGGGACGGCGACGGATCGCGATCCTCGATGTCGACTACCATCACGGCAATGGAACCCAGGACATCTTCGCCGGCCGGAAGGACGTTCTTTTCGCCTCGATCCATGCCGATCCTTCGACCGATTATCCCTTCTTCTGGGGTCATGCCGACGAGAGCGGCGGAAACATCCTCAACTTGCCCCTGGCGCGCGGCACCGACTGGGGCAGCTATGCGCCGGCCCTGGAGCAGGCAATCGGCTGGCTGGAGAAGAGCGGACCTGATCTTCTCATCGTCAGCTACGGGGCCGATACGCACGAGGATGACCCGATCAGCTATTTCAAGCTGAGGACCAGCGATTATGCGCCGATGGCCCGGCAGATCGCCTCATTGGGCCTTCCGACTCTAATCGTCATGGAAGGCGGCTATGCGGTCGAGGCCCTCGGCGACAGTGTCGCCGAGTTCCTCAGCGGCTTTGAAACGACCTAGCTAAAGCTAAAGCTTTTCCGTCAGCTCGGGGACGATTTTGAACAAATCGCCGACAAGGCCGATGTCGGCCACCTGGAAGATCGGCGCCTCCTCGTCCTTGTTGATGGCGATGATCGTCTTCGAATCCTTCATTCCGGCGAGGTGCTGGATCGCTCCTGAAATGCCGATCGCAAGATAGACATCCGGAGCGACGATCTTTCCGGTCTGGCCAACCTGGTAATCGTTCGGCGCATAGCCCGCGTCCACTGCGGCCCGGCTGGCGCCGACCGCAGCACCGAGTTTGTCGGCGAGCGGGTCGAGCAGGGAATGGAACTGTTCGGACGAACCGAACGCACGTCCGCCCGAGACGATAACCTTCGCGCTGGTGAGCTCCGGGCGCTCGCTTTCGGACGCATCCATCGAGACGAACTCGCTCCTGATATCGGTGTCTTTTGAGTCAACTCGTTCGCTTGCAGCCGAACCGCCTTCAGCCGCTGCGTTCTCAAACGCCGTGGTTCGCACAGTGATCACCTTCTTGGCGTCCTTGGACCTCACGGTCGCGATCGCATTGCCGGCATAGATCGGCCGAGTGAATGTGTCCGGTCCCTCGACCGAGAGGACATCGCTCACTTGCATCACGTCGATGAGCGCAGCGACGCACGGTGCGACATTCTTCCCGAACGTGGTCGCCGGCGCGAGAAACGCCTCGTAGCTGTCCATCAGTTTCGCCGCGAGAGGAGCGACCGCTTCGGCCAGCTCGTGGTTCAAGCCCGGCGCATCGGCGACCAGCACTTTCGTCACACCGGAGATCTTCCCCGCTGCCTCGGCAATGCCCTCGACATTGTGGCCGGCAACGAGCGCATGCACTTCACCGAGCTTCAGGCCCGCAGTTACGGTCGCGAGCGTTGCGTCCTTGATGTGGCGGCCGTCATGTTCGACCAGGACCAGAACGGTCATTTCGCAATCCCCATACCGTGCAATCGCTCGACCAGCTCGTCGACGCTTCCTATCTTGATTCCGGCCTGGCGCTTTGCCGGCTCGGTGACCTTGAGCGTCTCAAGGCGCCGCGCGACATCGACTCCGAAATCGCCCGGCGACTTGATCGCGAAGGGCTTCGATTTGGCCTTCATGATGTTGGGAAGGCTCGCATAACGCGGCTCGTTGAGCCTCAGGTCGGTAGTAACGACTGCCGGCAGGGTGAGACTTACCGTTTCGAGACCGCCGTCGACCTCGCGCGTGACAGTCAAGGCATTGGCGCCCGCCTCGATCTTGGATGCGAAGGTGCCTTGTGGCCAGCCGAGCAGGGCCGCGAGCATTTGGCCCGTCGCATTGTTGTCATCGTCGATCGCCTGTTTGCCAAGGATGAACAGCCCCGGCTGCTCCTCCTCGGCGATCTTGGCGAGGATCTTGGCGACCGCGAGCGGTTCGACTTCCTCGTCGGTTTGGACGAGGATTGCGCGGTCGGCGCCCATTGCTAGAGCGGTGCGCAGGGTCTCCTGCGCCTTGGCCGGACCGATCGACACCGCGACGATCTCAGTCGCGACGCCCTTCTCCTTGAGGCGAATCGCTTCCTCGACCGCAATCTCGTCGAACGGGTTCATGCTCATCTTGACGTTGGCGAGATCGACACCCGAGCCGTCGAGCTTGACCCGCGGCTTTACGTTGAAATCGATCACTCGCTTGACCGCGACCAATAGCTTCATGGGTTGAATTCCTCTTTGGCCCAGGCGGCATTCCGCCCTGCAAACTCACGTATCAGCTGGGGCCATTCATCCGTTGCGGGAAGGGTTCCGTAGCGATGCTGGCCGCGAGCGCCCGCCCACGGGAGGGCCTCGCCGACATAGGTTTCGACGAACGGCGGCTCGGTTCGAACGTCGTCGAACATTGTCGAACGAACGTTGACGAAGTCCGGCACGCCCTCGGGCTCGGTGTAGAGCCAGCTCTTGCAATAGTCGCAGTGATGGTGGCGGGTCGCGCCGTGGATTCCGCCGATGACCGGCTCTCCCCGGACGAGCCGGAAGGCTGCCGAGGGATAGCCTTCCGAAAGCGAATAAGCGCTTGCGCTCATGTGCTTACAGCCCGTGCAGTGGCAGGCCATCGTCAGCAGCGGCTCGCCGGTCGTTTCGAACCGAACCCGGCCGCAGCGGCACCCGCCCTGTCGAACTTCCCCGCTCACGCTGCGACTGGCGCCTTCACTTCCGCGACGATCTTCCTCGCGGCATCTCCAAGATCGTTTGCGGGGATGATCGCAAGTCCGCTCGAAGCCAGAATGTCCTTACCCTGCTGGACGTTGGTACCCTCGAGTCGAACCACCAGGGGCACCCTTAAATCGACCTCGCGCGCAGCAGCGACAATCCCTTCCGCGATGATGTCGCAGCGCATGATCCCGCCGAAAATGTTGACGAGAATTCCTTTGACCGCCGGGTCGCTCAAAATGATCTTGAACGCAGCCGTGACCTTCTCCTTCGACGCGCCGCCGCCGACATCGAGGAAGTTGGCAGGCTCCGCGCCTTCGAGCTTGATGATGTCCATTGTCGCCATCGCGAGGCCGGCTCCATTCACCATGCAGCCGATCGAGCCGTCGAGCTTGATATAGCTGAGGTCATATTTCGACGCCTCGATCTCCATCGGATCTTCCTCTGAAAGATCGCGGAGCTGCTCGAGATCCGGATGGCGAAAATCGGCGTTGCTATCGAAGCCGACCTTTGCGTCGAGCACCATGAGTTGGCCCTTGTCGGTGATCGCCAGCGGGTTGATTTCGATCTGCGAGGAATCGGTTCCGATGAAGGCGTCGTAAAGCTTTGCGAGGATCTTTCCGGCCTGTCTTGCGAGATCGCCGGAAAGACCAAGCGCGGCTGCGACCTCGCGACCGTGGTGGGGCATCAGTCCGGTCGCCGGATCGATGGTAATGGTCGTGATCTTCTCGGGCGTCTCGTGCGCGACCTTCTCGATTTCCATTCCACCTTCGGTCGAAGCGACAACTGCCACTCGGCCGGTCTCGCGGTCGACCAGCAGCGCAAGATAGAATTCCTTTTCGATATCGACGCCATCGGTGATGTAGAGACGCTGGACCTCTTTTCCGTGCGGGCCGGTCTGCACTGTCACCAGGGTTCTGCCGAGCATCTCTGCCGCATTGTCGCGCACTTCCTCGATCGAGCGGGCAAGCCGAACGCCGCCCTTGGCGTTTTCGTCGAGCTCCTTAAAGCGCCCCTTGCCGCGGCCGCCGGCGTGGATCTGAGCCTTCACGACCCACAGGGGCCCGGGAAGCCTCTTTGCCGCTTCGACCGCCTCCTCGATGCTCATTGCGGGGTAACCCGCGGGAACCGGAACGCCGTATTTCGCGAGCAGCTCTTTGGCCTGATATTCGTGGATGTTCATGATGCGGCGCCCTTAAGCAGATTGAGACAGGCAAGGGAAGCGAGAGAGACCAGTGGAGACCAGCTCCCCATCGCCCTCTGCCCGATGGCGATCTCGTCGTCGCCTTTACAGTCGGAAATTATGGCCAGGGCGGACTATGGCTCCGCTGGGCGCGACAAATTGTCGGGGACAAGATCCTGCCGGCGATGCGTGAGCCCTAGTGAGGCAAATGCGAGCGCATTAAAGCAACGGGGTGGACACCGCCGAGATCCGCGCCTGCCGCAAGATCATCCATGTCGACATGGACGCTTTTTATGCGTCGGTCGAGCAGCGCGACGATCCCGCTTTGAAGGGCAAGCCGGTCGCAGTCGGCGGCGGTCACCGGGGAGTGGTTGCTGCAGCGAGCTACGAGGCCCGCAAATTCGGGATCCGCTCGGCAATGCCGTCGGTGACGGCGAAGCGGCGGTGTCCGGATATCGTGTTCGTGAAGCCGCGCTTCGAAACCTACCGCGCCGTCAGCCAGCAGATCCGCAAGATCTTTGCCGATTATACCGATCTTATCGAGCCACTGAGCCTCGACGAAGCCTATCTCGATGTCACCGAAGACTGGCTCTCTCGCGGCAGCGCGAGGGCGATCGCCGAGGATATCCGCGGCAGGATCCGAGCGGAAATTGGACTGACGGCGTCCGCGGGCGTTTCCTACTGCAAGTTCATCGCCAAGCTTGCCTCGGATTATCGAAAGCCCGACGGCCTGACCGTCGTCACGCCCGAGCGAGGGCCCGAATTTGTCGCCTCGCTTCCCGTCGCCCGATTCCACGGTGTCGGCCCGGTAACCGCGCGCAAGATGGAAAAACTCGGAATCTCGACCGGCGCGGACCTTCGCGAATGGAGCCTCGCGGCGCTCGAAACCCAGTTCGGAAGTTCAGGCTCCTGGTATTATCGGATCTGCCGCGGGATCGACGAGCGCGAGGTCAAGCCAGATCGGCCCTACAAGTCGGTCAGCGCCGAGCGGACGTTCGATGAGGATCTTATCGATCCGGTGCGGCTTGCCGCCGAGCTCGAGCGGATCGCCGGCTATGCCTGGGAACGCGTGCGACGCGCCGAGGTCGCCGGTCGGACCGTGACTCTCAAGGTCAAGTTTGGAGACTTCACGATGATCACCCGCTCGAAGAGCTTCGGATCGGCTGTTCCCGACCTTTGCGGGTTTGCCGCGGCAGGTCAGGCCCTTCTTTTCGCTCTCCATCCCCTTCCGCGAGGCATTCGCCTCCTCGGTCTGGGCCTTCATAACCTGGGTGAACAGGCCAAAGACGAACCGCTCCAGCTGGGACTCGCAATTTGAGCCGCCTTCTGCTATGAAACTGTCATACGGGGCCGCGAGCGATTCAGCTGCGGCCTTAAATTCATAGGGAAGCCAAGAAACAGGCATGGAGCCACGGCCACTGGTCGTTTTGGGGGGCGGTGCGGATGCGCCGGCTCTGCTGCCGCAAACAGAAAGGTTAGTAATGGCTACAAAGGCGCTCAGCTTCGACGTTGGCGATTATGTTGTTTACCCCAAGCATGGCGTTGGTCGCGTCGTCGAGCTGCAAAGCACCGAAATCGCCGGAACTCGCCTCGATCTCTACGTGCTCCGGTTCGAGAAGGAAAAGATGACCCTCCGGGTTCCCGTCAACAAGGCGGACTCGGTCGGGATGCGCAAGCTGTCGTCGGACAAGACGATGAGAGACGCCCTCGACACGCTGAAGGGCAAGCCCAAGGTCAAGCGGACGATGTGGTCGCGCCGCGCCCAGGAATATGAAGCGAAGATCAATTCGGGCGACCTCACGTCGATCGCCGAAGTGGTTCGCGATCTGTTCCGTCCCGATGATGCTCCGGAGCAGAGCTATTCGGAGCGCCAGATCTTCGAGGCGGCCTCGTCGCGCCTGGCTCGCGAGCTCGGGGCGATGGAGCAGACCGACGAAAAGTCGGCGCTTGCCAAGATCCTCGAGATCCTGAACAAGGCCGCGGTTTTCCATTACAAGAGCAAGGAAGACGCCTGAGTTTTGCGGCGTCGTCCCGTCGAATCAGCGAAGGGCGCCCGGTGACCGGGCGCCCTTCTTTTTTGCCGCTTGCGACAGTTTCTCCCCCAGTGTATTGCGCTAATAACACAGCCCAAGAGGGAGGAGTGAGATGCGCAAATCCATCGCCGCAGCTATCGCCGCCGCTTCCGCCGCGACGACCGCGTGCGGCCAGGTTCATGAAGAAGGTGCTGGGCCGAGAGTCTCGCGCAACTATCAGGTGAGCAACTTTCAAGAGGTCGAGGTTGCAGGTCCCTATGATGTAACCGTTCGCACGGGCGGCAATCCGGGAGTCGCCGCCCAAGGATCGCAGAAGCTGCTCGACCGAACGGTGGTCGAGGTTCAGGGCGACAAGCTCGTCATCCACCCGCAGGAGCATCACAGCTTCTTCAGCTGGAGCTTCGGCTCCCAGGGCAAGGCAAACTTCACCGTTACGGTTCCGCAGCTCGCAGCCGCGACGATCGCCGGCTCCGGAGACATCCGGGTCGATCACGTACGCGGCGACCGCTTCGAGGGCACGATCGCGGGCTCGGGCGGCCTCAACGTCGACTCGGTCGATGTCCAGGCGCTCAAACTTTCGATCAGCGGCTCTGGAAGCGCCAAGGCCGCAGCGGGCAAGGCACGGTCCGCCGAATATTCGATCGGTGGTTCGGGCGACATCGATGCCGGCGCCGTCCAGCTGCAGCAGGCGAAGGTCTCGATCGCTGGCTCGGGAAGCGTGAAGGCCAATGCGACGGGCACCGCGGACGTGAGTATCATGGGCGCTGGCGACGTCGATGTATCTGGCGGCGCCAAATGCTCGGTCAGCAAGGCCGGATCGGGAAGCGTTCGCTGCTCTTAGGACTGCCTTAACCATGATGGCGGAAGGTGCGCCCCATGCGCACCTTCCTTATCGCTGCTGTCCTCGTCGCCATTGGCGCTCCAGTGGGCGCCGAGACCCGCAACTTCGGAATCACGAGCTTCGAAAAGGTGCGGGTCGACGGGCCGTTCAAGGTCCGTCTGACGACCGGTGTCGCGCCGTTCGCGACAGCGACCGGCTCGCCCGCAGCGCTCGACCGGGTTGCGATCGAGGTTCGCGGCAACACGCTCGTCGTCCACAACAACCTTGATTCCTGGGGCGGCTATCCCGGCAGGGATGCAGGGCCAGTCGAGGTGAGCCTCGGGACGCACGACCTCAGCGCCGCTTGGCTGAACGGCTCCGGGATGCTGTCGATCGACCGCGTGGAGGGCCTCAGCTTCGACCTGTCGGTCCAGGGGAGCGGAGCGGGCGACATCGCCCAGGCGACCGTCGATCAGCTCAATGTCAGCGTCGTCGGAACGGCGAGCGCCAGGCTCGCCGGCCACGCAGCCAAGGTGACCGCAGTGATCCGCGGCATCTCGAACCTCGATGCCTCCAGCCTCGCGGCGAAGGATGCCACTCTCGGCGCCGCCGGCGCCGCGACGATTTCGGCCAGCATCAGCGATTCGGTGACGATCGATGCGAGCGGTCCGGCAACCGTGCGTCTCACCGGCGGCCCATCCTGCATCTTACGAGTGGCCGGATCTGCGAGCGTCAGCGGCTGCCGCGATTAATTGAGGACTGTTCGGGCCTCGACGCCCGAGAGGAAGGTCCAAAGCGCGCCCGCAAGCTCTTCCCCCGCTGCGACCGCTTCTCGCCAGTCATTCTTGGGCAGGCGGTCGAGCAGAGTGCGGCAGACGGCGCTGTGCTCGACATCGGCGGTCTCGTGGACCCGGAAGAAACGAAGCGTCTCCTCGTCCTTTATTCCGTAATTCTCGATCAGTCCTTCGATCTTGGCTTTCGCGACCGCCGGGAACTGGCTTTCATAGGCGTAAAGCGCGCCGAGGCCCGACGCATAGGATCTGCGAGAGAGCCGCCCGAACGTCTCGATCAGCGCCTCGGTTTCGGGGTTGAGCGGCTCCGAGCGGACTGCGGCCTCGCTCTCGCCGAGGCCTTCGGCGAACATCAGCCACAGGCTCGAATGGTCCTGCTTGCCGACCTCGATCCCCTCTTCCTCGGCCAGATTCTCGGCGAGCATCCGGCGTCCGTCGCGGTCGTCGCATAAAGAGTGGACCGCACTCACGGCGCGCGGGAAGGCTTCGACATGGTGGAAATATTGGCGGGCGTAGGTTTGCAAGGTGTCGAGCGGCAATCGGCCTTCGGTCCAGGCCTGATAGAAGGGGTGACTGAGCATCGAACGGACCGCCACTTTTAGATCAATTGCACTCGAAACCGTCATTCCTTGCCTCCCTCTCGTCTGAAGGCGTGTTACCGGTGGGGCGAATGGTCGGCAAGCCGACAAAAGATAGGCCGGGCACTCGCCTTCTCGAGCAATCGTTTGACATTGAGTTTGCTAGAAGAGGGAGAGATCCATGTACCTTGGTATCGGCGGGATCGCCCTCTTGATCATCATCCTCTAGATTCTGTTGAGGTAGGACGAGGAAGGCAGGCCACTTCAGACGAGCGCAAGCGCAGCAAGTTTCACGTAGAGCTGCGGCGGCAGTGAGCCAAGGCCGCTTCCATCGTCCTTGGCTGAAGGAGCGTCGCAATCATTCAGATAGCGCCAGCCCTGATGCGCCCGGCGCGGCATCGGTGAGACCGCGATCAACTGTGATGAGCAGACGATGTCGATGCGGCCGTCCTCGCGGTCTTCCAGGCGCAGAATTTCCATCCCCGCGACCAGGCGGTGCTTGACGATCCAGTAGAGATTGCCGCCGACGAGCTCCGCCGAGCGCTTGGGACGCATGCGCGTCGCAACACGCACTTTTCCCGCGTCCGCTCGGCCCGAGACCCGCCGTTGCAGCGATTCGAGGTCGCGGCAGGCGAATGCGACCTTGGTCAGATGAAGCTTCGGCACTTCGACTGACTTGCGCGGGCTCGCAGCCAATTCAAGGGCTTAGCCATGAAGGTGGAAAGCGGCAGCCAATCCTAGAAAGAAGAAGAATCCGAGCGTGTCCGTCATCGTCGTAACGAAGATCGTCGAAACAATCGCGGGATCGATCTTCAGCCGGTTGAGCCCGATCGGAATCAGCACGCCCGACAAACCGGCGTTCACCGAATTGAGAACCATCGCAATAAGGGTGACGAGGCTGAGCCCCCAGTCATGATAATAGAGCTGAAGGCCGACGAGCATGATGAGGCCGAGGCCCCAGCCGTTCGCGCTGGCGATCCACCATTCACGAAGAACCATCCGCCAGGTGTTCGAATTGGTCAGCTGGCCCGTCGCGAGCGCCCGGACGGTGACGGCCATCGTCTGGGTCGCTGCGTTCCCTCCCATCCCGGTGATGACCGGCATCAGCATGGCAAGGACCACCACCTTGGCGATGAGGTCCTGGTAGAAACCGATGACGATGACCGAGAGGATCTCGGTGCCGAGATTGACGAACAACCACCACATCCGGCTGCGGATGGTGAAGCGGAGTGGCTCATTGATGTCGCCGTCGCCCGCCTGGCTGAGGAGCAGCACGTCCTCGCCCGCTTCCTCCTGGATGATGTGAACGATGTCATCGACCGTGATCATTCCGACGAGCCGCCCCGAGTCGTCGATTACGGCCGCTGAAACCAGTGCATATTTCTGGAATCGAAGAGCGACGTCTTCCTGGTCCATGTCGACCGGGATCAGCGTTTGTTCGCGCTGCATGATCTCGCTTACCGACGTTGCTCTTGGAGTCCTGAGGATTACCGAGAGCTTGCAAGTGCCGACCGGATGGTGATTGGGACTGACGACGAAAACCTCCCAGAAATCGGTCGGCAGGTCGGCGTTCGAGCGCAGATAATCGATTACCTGGCCAACCGTCCAATGCTGGGGCACCGCGCACAGGTCGCGCTGCATGAGGCGACCGGCCGATTCCTCGGGGTAACCCAGCGCCTCCTCGACCGCGGCGCGATCGTCGGGCTCCATCGCGCGCAGCACCGCCTGCTGGTCGTCGCGGTCGAGGTCCTCGATGAGTGCGACGGCGTCGTCGGTCTCGAGCTGGCCGGCAATGTCCGCAAGCTGCTGCGGCTCGAGCTCGTCGAGCAGGTCGTCGCGGACATATTCGTTCATTTCCGCAAGAACGTCCGGGCTGACGATGCCCGCGAGCGCCTTGACGAGCCCCTCCCTTTCGTCGCGCGCGGCGAGCTCGATCAGATCCGCAACGTCGGCTGGGTGGAGTGGTTCGACGAGCCGGCGGGCAGTCTCGTCATCGCCCGCGTCGACCGCGTCGAGAACCATGTCGACGAATTCCGGGCGAAGCCGGTCCTCCTCGTCGATCGCGCTCGAATGTGCCGGGTTCGATTCGGCAAGGATCGGCGGGGCGATCGGCTCGCTCTCGCTCATTTCCTGACCCCTCTCTTGACCCGGTGCCGCACTCCTATGGTCGCCGTCGCTCTGGCGCAACCACCCTCACCACCCTAAATCGCGCTTCTTTCGAACCTTTCATCCGGAGTTCACGCTAATGGCAGACGCCGACCGCCTCACCCTTTCGCTTTCAACCGGCGGCGACGTCGTCATCAGGCTGCGCCCCGACCTTGCCCCAAATCACGTTCGGCGCATCACCGAGCTCGTGAGCAGCGGCTTCTACGACAACGTGCCGTTTCACCGCGTGATCCCGGGCTTCATGGCACAGGGCGGCGATCCGACCGGCACCGGAATGAGCGGGTCCGAGCTGCCCGATCTTAAGGCCGAGTTTAGCAGGACTCCACATGTACGCGGAACGGCTTCTATGGCGCGCAAGGGCGATCCGGACAGCGCGAACAGCCAGTTCTTCATTTGCTTCGACGATGCGAGCTTCCTCGACGGGCAATATACGGTCTGGGGCGAAGTCGAGAGCGGAATGGAACATATTGATTCACTCCCCATAGGCGAGCCGCCGCGCGAGCCGGGGCGGATCGTCAAGGCGAGCGTGGGGCAAGCCGGCGAGTGAAGAAGGTCGCGCTCGTCACCGGCGCTTCGGCAGGACTCGGGGTCGAGTTCGCGCGCCAGTTGTCGAGCCGCGGCTACAGTCTCGTCCTCGCCGCCCGACGCAAGGACCGGCTCGACGAGCTCGCGAGCGAGCTTGGCAATGCGCGGCCAGTGGCGATCGACCTTTCCAAATCGACGTCCGCTGACAATCTGATGGCCGACCTTGAGGACAATGGCGAGACTGTCGACCTGCTCGTCAACAATGCCGGCTTCGGCCTCATCGGCAGCTTCGCCGAGCTCGACTCGAGGCGCGAACGGCAGATGATCGACCTAAACGTCGGAACGCTGAGCGATCTTTGCCGCGGGGTTGCTCCGGCAATGATCGAGCGAGGATCGGGCGGGATCATCAACGTCGCCTCGATCGCAGCCTTTCAGCCCGGACCGAAAATGGCGGTCTATTTCGCGACGAAAGCCTTCGTCCTGTCCCTGACCGAGGCGCTCCACGAGGAGCTGAAGCCGCATGGGGTGAAAGTGAGCTGCCTGTGCCCGGGGCCGACGCGGACCGAGTTCGGGGATGTGGCGGGTTTCGGGGGCAACGCGGTATTCGATCGGATCGCGATGAATGCGAAGGATGTCGTCGAGAGCGGGCTCAAGGGACTAGAGGCGAACCACGCTGTCGTGATCCCCGGCTGGATGAACAAAGTGACGGCGGCGAGCACGCGTTTCGCTCCACGTTTTGTGGTTCGCAAAGTGACCGGAGCGATCAGATATTGATGAGAGAAGTGAACCGGTGCGGCCTTGGCGCCGTTGCGCAACAAGGATGGGCGCGGGACAGGAGACAAGATGCCTGAAGTTGACACGATCGATCGCGTGACGACGCGCAAGGTCCAGGTGGCCAGCCTGCCGCCGGCGGACAGCGGGCGCGGCTTTGCCCGCCTTCCCGACAAGCTGATGGACGAGCTTGGGCTGTCCGAAGGCGACGTGATCGAAATTGTCGGCAAACGCTCGACCGCCGCGCGCGCAATCCGCCCTTACGGCGAGGACGAGAATATCGATATCATTCGCCTTGACGGTCTTCAGCGCGCCAATGCCGGAGTCGGGTCGGGGGATTTCGTCGAAGTCCGAAAAGCCGAATCGAAGCCCGCAACCCGCGTCGTCTTCGCTCCCGCTCAACCAAACGTGCGGCTGCAGGGTTCGGCGGAGGCTCTTAAGCGCACCTTCGCCGGCCGGCCGCTGGTCGAGGGCGATACGGTCGCAACGACAGGGCACCAGCGGATCAACGCCGACATGCCGGACAACATCCGCCAGCTGCTGAACGCGCCCGCTTTTGCACTTCAGGAGCTTCGGCTGGTCGTCGCCTCCGCGACCCCAAAAGGCATCGTTCACATCGACACGAAGACCGCCGTCGAGCTCTTGCCCGAATATACCGCCGTCGACGGGCAACGCCGAGCCGACGTGACCTATGATGATCTCGGCGGGATGCGCGATACCATCGATGCGCTGCGCGAGATGGTTGAGCTTCCGCTGAGGCACCCGGAGCTTTTCCAGCGCCTCGGCGTCGATCCGCCCAAGGGCGTCCTGCTCCACGGTCCGCCCGGCACCGGCAAGACGCTGCTCGCAAGGGCGGTCGCCAACGAGAGCTCGGCCAAATTCTTCCACATTGCGGGTCCCGAAATCATGGGGTCTGCCTACGGGGAGAGCGAGCGCCGGCTGCGCGAAGTCTTCGAACAGGCGGCCCAGTCCGCTCCGTCGATCATCTTCATCGACGAGATCGATTCGATCGCTCCGAAACGCGGACAGGTCACCGGAGAGGCGGAGAAAAGGCTGGTCGCCCAGCTGCTCACGCTGCTCGATGGAATGGAGCCCCGGCAAAATACCGTTGTCATCGCGGCAACAAACCGTCCTGAAGCGCTGGACGAAGCGCTTCGCCGGCCAGGCCGCTTCGACCGCGAGATCGTCGTGGGCGTTCCCGACGAACCCGGACGCCGAGAGATCCTCGGAATTCACACGCGCGGAATGCCGCTCGCGCCCGACGTCAATCTCGACGAACTTGCGCGACGCACGTACGGGTTCGTTGGAGCAGACATTGCGGCCCTCAGCCGCGAGGCGGCGCTCGAGGCGGTCCGTCGCATCATGCCGAAGATCAATCTTTCGGAGCAGGTCATCCCGACGGAGATTCTCGACACTCTTTCGGTCGAGATCCGGGATTTCGACAATGCGCTAAAGCGAGTCCAGCCCTCGGCGATGCGCGAGGTGATGGTCGAGGCGCCGCAGGTCCGCTGGGACGACATTGGCGGCCTCGACAAGGCGCGAGACCAGTTGAAGGAAGGCGTCGAGCTCCCACTGAAGCATCCGGAAGCCTTCCGCCGCCTCGGCATTCGTCCAGCCAAGGGCTTCTTGCTCTACGGTCCGCCGGGCACCGGCAAGACCCTTCTCGCCAAGGCCGCCGCGCGCGAGAGCGAGGCCAATTTCATTGCCACCAAATCGTCCGACCTTTTGAGCAAATGGTACGGCGAAAGCGAACAGCAGATCGCCCGGTTGTTCAACCGCGCCCGCCAGGTCGCGCCGACGATCATCTTCATTGACGAACTGGACAGTCTCGTACCCATGCGCGGCGGCGGCCTCGGCGAGCCGCAGGTAACCGAGCGTGTGGTCAACACGATTCTCGCGGAAATGGATGGTCTCGAGGAGCTCCAGAACGTCATCGTGATCGGAGCGACCAATCGACCGACCCTGATCGATCCGGCATTGCTTCGTCCAAGCCGCTTCGACGAGTTGATCTACGTCGGAACGCCCGACACCGCCGGTCGACGCCGGATCCTTGCCATTCACACCCGGCATATGCCGCTCGCGGATGATGTCGATCTCGAGAAGGTTGCGCAGCGTGCCGACCGATTCACCGGCGCCGACCTTGAGGATCTCGTTCGAAGGGCGGGCCTCACCGCGCTTCGTCGCGGGCTCGACACGGGCAAGGTGACGATGGCGGATTTCGAGGTCGCACTCAGCGAGACACGGGCATCCGTCACACCGGAGATGCTCGAGGAATATTCGCGTATCCAGGAGAATCTGAAGAGCGACGCGACGCGGCCGCTCGGCGGGATCGGATTCGTTCTGCCCGGAATGCTTCGTTCGAGGGAGGGCGGCAAAGCTTAGAAGCCGCTAATCTTCCAACTGTAACCTTTTCGTCGTGCAAATGGCGCGGTTCGCGGTCACTGTTTCCTCGAGGAAGCGTCAGTTACGTTGGGAAACTTGCCAAGCGGCGGCGCATTTGCCAACCCTCCGCTCTTCTTGGCCCCACGGGAGCATCCATGTCGACCTCACCCGCGCGAACGTTGAAAGGATCACGACGCCTTCAGCGCCGCCGCGACCGCCGAAGCCCAAGCCCCCAGTGGCACTTCCTGCGCGGCTTTCTCAAAAATCCGGTGATGGTCGGCTCGATCATCCCCTCGAGCCGGATACTGATCGAGAAGATGCTGGCGCCGGTCGACTGGGCGAACACGAACCTGTTCGTCGAATATGGTCCGGGTGTCGGCACTTTCACTCGTCCCGTGCTCAACAAGCTCGGCCCCGACGCGAAGCTCGTAACGATCGACACCAACCCCGATTTTACGCACTATCTCAAGGATTCGATCGACGATCCCAGGCTGATCGCCGTCAACGGCTCGGCGGCCGACGTCGAGAAGATCCTCGCCGACCAGGGCCTGGGGTCGGCCGATTACGTCCTCTCCGGCCTGCCCTTCTCGACCCTTCCTCCAGGCGTCGGCGAGGACATCGCGCAGGCGACTGCAGCAGTGATCCGTCCCGGCGGCGCGTTTCTCGTCTATCAGTTCAGCCCCAAGGTCCGCGATTTCATCAAGCCGCACTTCGCGTCGATCAAGCGCGGCTTCGAGTGGATCAACGTCCCCCCCGCAGTGCTGTTCTGGGCTTATAAGGGCGAGGCCGAGGCCGAGGCCGAGGCCTAGCGCTCCGCGCGGAAGTTGAGTCTCCTCGTCACCGTGTAATCGGTGATGTTCACGAGGAAGTGGGAGATCGCCCATTTGAGGCGCCGCCAGAAGTTCGCCCTGTTCTTGTGGAGCTCCGGCGTGATCCACTGGGAATCGGCAAGCTCACCCTCGAAATAGCTGCGCATCGTCGCGGCGAACCCTGCATCCTTGATCCGGAGCATGATCTCGAGATTGATGTAGAAGCTTCGGTAATCGAAGTTCGATGAGCCGATGTGGACGATGTCGTCCACGATCGCGAGCTTGGTGTGCAGTTTCGCTCGCTGGTATTCGTACATCTGGACATGCCGTCGGAGCAGTCGGCTGTAGCTGTTCCGGGCGGCGGCGATCGTCGCATCATTGTCGGACCTTGCGGCCGTGATGATCCGCGCGCGGCCGCGGCTGCCGACCCTTCCGATCCGCCTCAGCATCGCGCTTGGCGGCGCGAAATAAGCGAAGATCATGTCGAGCCGGCGAGCGTTCCGAATGTCCGCGCCGATGCTTCGCCACCAGCTGTTGCGCATGCTCAACGGCCCGCTGAACTTCCACTGCAAAGGACCGCGCCACTCGCTGTATTCGCCAACGATGCGCCTCAGCGAGCGGAGTTTTGGGTTCTTCCGGAGCGACCAGCGGAAGATGCTGTCGAAGTAGCGCACGGGCATCGCGGCTTCGGGGCCGTCGATGCGAAGCCACAGGTCGCGCCAGTGCT
>DATATH010000085.1:0-16091 GCA_036268895.1 Sphingomicrobium sp.
CGCTGCACGGCTCACCGGACAAAGGGCGCGGCACGGCCCGGCCATCCGGCGCGGAGCCGCAGCCTCTACGGAGCTTCGATGCAGCCGACCGACCGCCGTCTCGCCAACGCCATTCGCGCTCTCGCGATGGACGCGGTCGAAGCCGCGAACAGCGGGCACCCCGGAATGCCGATGGGTATGGCCGATGCAGCGACTGCGCTGTTCACGCGACACCTGAAGTTCGATGCCTCGGATCCTCACTGGCCCGACCGCGACCGTTTCATCCTGTCGGCCGGCCATGGATCGATGTTGCTCTACTCGCTTCTCTATCTGACAGGATACGAACGGCCGACGCTCGACGACATCAAGCGCTTCCGCCAGCTTGGGAGCCCAACCGCGGGACACCCCGAGAATTTCGAGATGCCGGGGATCGAGGTCACTACAGGACCGCTTGGCCAGGGCGTAGCCATGGCTGTCGGAATGGCCATCGCTGAGCGGCACCTCAATGCCTTCTACGGAGACGAGCTCGTCGACCATCGCACGTTCGTCATTGCCGGTGACGGCGATTTGATGGAGGGCATCAACCACGAAGCCGTGGGCCTTGCCGGGCATCTGAAGCTCGGCCGTCTGATCGTCCTTTGGGATGATAACAACATCACCATCGACGGATCGACGGCCTTGTCGCGGAACGAGGACGTTCTGGAGCGACATCGGGCGGCACATTGGCACACCTGCGAGTGCGATGGCCTCAATTCGGATGATGTAAGCCGCGCGATCGAGGACGCGGTGGCGGACCCGCGGCCCAGCCTGGTCCGATGCAAGACGATCATCGGCTTTGGAGCACCGAACAAGCAGGGGACGGCGGCGACCCACGGCTCGGCCCTTGGACACGATGAAGTCGAGGCGGCGCGCAAGGAGCTGGGTCTCGAGGACAAGGATTTCTTCGTTCCCGACGATGTCGTGACCGCCTGGCGCACCGTTGGCAAGCGTGGTTCCGTCGATCGCGCGCAGTGGAAGGACAGGCTCGAGCGAAGTCCCCGAAAGGACGAGTTTCTCGCGCGCCTGAACGGAAAGTTCGGCGACAGCTGGCTTGGGCCCTATCTCGCCAGGGTGCTCGCCGACCTGAAGCCCGTTGCGACGCGCAAGGCATCGGAAATGGCTCTGGAGGCGATCAACTCTGCCTTTCCCTCAACCATCGGTGGATCGGCTGACCTCACCGGTTCCAACAACACCTTGACCAAAGGGCTCGAGCCGCTGACCGAGCATAATTACGCGGGACGGTACATCCATTATGGGATCCGCGAGTTCGGCATGTCCGCGGCGATGAACGGGATGGCTCTCCATGGCGGAGTGGCCCCTTATGGCGGCACTTTCCTCGTTTTCACCGACTATGCCCGGCCGGCGATCCGCCTTTCGGCACTCCAGAAAGCGCGCGTGGTCTACGTGATGACGCACGACAGCATCGGCCTTGGCGAGGATGGGCCAACCCACCAGCCGATCGAGCACCTGCAGAGCCTTCGCGCAATGCCGCAGATCGATGTCTACCGCCCGGCGGACGCCGTCGAGACCGCCGAATGCTGGGCGCTTGCGCTTGAGAGCGAAGGCCCCTCGATCCTGGCCCTCACCCGACAGAACCTGCGGCCAGTCCGAACCGAAGCTGCCGGCGAGAACCTCTCAGCTCGTGGTGGTTATCGACTAAAGGCAGCTGAAAACGATAGGAAACTTATCTTCATTGCCACGGGCTCCGAAGTTGAGATTGCGCTCGATGCCGCTGCCGAGCTTGAACGGCGGGGGGTTGGTGCCGACGTTGTGTCGATGCCATGCACGGAGCGTTTCGACGCGCAGCCGAGCGATTACCGCGAGGAGATCCTGCCTGACGTCAGCAACCGCGAGATCCTTCGCGTTTCCATCGAGGCCGGAACGACCTTCGGGTGGGAGCGCTACACGGGACTGCACGGCCTGAGGATCGGAATCGACCGCTTTGGGGTCTCTGCGCCGGCCAAGGACGCCTATGAGTTTTTTGGGCTTACGAGCGACAAAATCGTGCAGCGGGTTACCGACTTTATGAAACAGCGAGGAATCCAATGACCAGAGTTGCAATCAACGGCTTCGGGCGGATCGGCCGCCTGGTTGCGCGTGCAATCCTCGAGCGCCCCGATTGCGGGCTCGAGCTGGTCAGCGTGAACGACCTCGCCGACGCGAAGGCGAACGCGTGGCTCTTCAGTCACGACAGCATTCACGGCAAATACCCGGGCACGGTCACGACTGATGGCAACGATATCATCGTCGACGGCAAGCGCATCCAGGTCACGGCAGAGAAGGATCCGGCACAGCTTCCGCACCGCCAGAATGGGATAGAGATCGCGCTCGAATGCACCGGTTTCTTTACCGACCGCGAAGGCGGCGAAAAGCATCTCGAGGCGGGAGCGAAGAGGGTGCTGATCTCGGCGCCCGCAAAAGGCGTCGACCTGACCGTCGTATATGGTGTCAACGATGACAAGCTGAAGGCCGAAGACCGGATCGTCTCCAATGCCTCCTGCACGACGAACTGCCTCGCACCGGTGGCCAAGGTTCTCAATGATGCGCTGGGCATCGAACGGGGTTTGATGGTCACCATCCATGCCTATACCAACGACCAGAAGATCCTGGATCAGATCCACAAGGACCTGCGTCGAGCTCGGGCAGCGGCCATGTCGATGATCCCGACCACGACCGGCGCGGCACGCGCGGTCGGCGAGGTTCTTCCGGAGCTCAAGGGCAAGCTCGACGGGTCGGCGATCAGAGTGCCGGTGCCGGACGGAAGCATCGTTGACCTCACCTTCGTTCCGGGACGCGACACCACCCGCGACGAGGTCAACCAGATCCTCAAGGCAGCCAGCGGGACCGCACGTCTGAAGGGTGTCCTCGACTATAGCGAGGACCCGCTCGTTTCGGCGGACATCGTCCACACGCCGGCGAGCTCGACTGTCGACAGCCTCGAAACGGCGGTCCTCGACGGCAAGTTGGTGCGCGTCGTCAGCTGGTATGACAATGAATGGGGATTCTCCAATCGTATGGTCGATACGGCCCACGCGATGGGATTGCTCGGCTGAGGTGGCAGCGAGATTTAGGACCCTCGACGACCTGCCGGAGGATTTGACCGGCAAGAAGGTGCTCGTCCGTGTCGACCTCAACGTCCCGATGGACGGCGCGAAGGTGACCGACGATACGCGACTGCGAGCGATGCTTCCAACGGTGCTCGAGCTGAGCGACCGCGGGGCGATTGTCCTCCTCCTGTCGCATTTCGGCCGGCCCAAGGGAGAAAAGCGGCCGGACATGTCAACTGCACAGCTGGTCCTGCCGATCCATCGCCTCACGGGCAGATCGGTGCGGTTCATCGAGGATTGCTGCGGACCGGAGGCCGAGCGCGCCATAGCGACCATGCTCCCCGGCAATATCGGGGTACTGGAGAATAGCCGGTTTCATGCCGGTGAGGAGAAGAACGATCCCGAGCTCGCCAAGGCGATGGCAGCGCTCGGCGATTATTATGTCGATGACGCCTTCTCGGCGGCACATCGGGCGCATTCCTCAATCGAGGGAATCACTCATTTCCTGCCGAGTTTCGCAGGACGAGCAATGGCGGCCGAACTCAACGCGCTCGAGCGGGCCCTTGGGAACCCCGAGCGGCCGGTTGCGGCGGTTGTCGGTGGCGCGAAGGTGTCGACGAAGCTCGGCGTCCTTGGCCATCTGGTCGGCAAGGTCGATCATCTGATTATCGGCGGAGGTATGGCGAACACTTTCCTCGCCGCGCGCGGCGTCAACGTCGGCAGATCGCTCTGCGAACACGAGCTGACGAGCGAGGCAAGCGCGATCTTTGACGAAGCGGAGCAGGCCGGCTGCACGATCCATCTGCCATATGATGTGGTCGTGGCGACGGAATTCGCTCCCAATCCACCGAGCCTTCGAACCTGCAACGTGCATGAGGTACGGCCCGACGAGATGATCCTCGACATCGGCCCTGCAGCTGTCGAAGCGGTTGCGGACGTGCTCAAGACTTGCCGCACTCTGGTCTGGAACGGCCCGCTCGGCGCCTTCGAGGTGCCCCCGTTCGACGCTGCTACAATCGCCCTTGCGAAAATCGCGGCGGCGCTGACGAAGGAAGGTTCGCTCGTATCGGTCGCGGGCGGCGGGGACACCGTCGCTGCCTTGAACCACGCCGGCGTGGCTCAGGATTTCACCTTCGTCTCGACCGCGGGCGGCGCATTCCTCGAATGGATGGAAGGGCGTACGCTTCCGGGCGTCGCCGCGTTGGAGCAGCAGGGATAGTCATGAACCAATTGGAGATGGCGGCGAAAATCGAACAGGGCGACGGCTTCATCGCTGCGCTCGACCAGTCGGGCGGGTCCACGCCCAAGGCGCTCAAGGGTTACGGGATCGAGGAAGATGCCTGGTCAAATGACGGGGAGATGTTCGATCTAATCCACGAGATGCGAGCGAGAATCATCACTTCGCCCAGCTTTAGCAGCGGGAAAGTGATCGGTGCGATTTTGTTCGAGCGGACCATGGACGGTCAGGTCGACGGGAAGTCGACGCCGAAGGCCCTGATCGAACGTGGGATCGTCCCCTTCATCAAGATCGACCGGGGGCTGGAAGCGGAAGAGAACGGTGTTCAGCTGATGAAGCCGATCCCGGACCTCGGCAGGCTTCTCGAGCGTGCCAAGTCGCTCGGAGTCTTCGGAACCAAGGAGCGCTCGATAATCAATTCGGCCGATCCCGTCGGCATCGCCCTCGTCGTCGCCCAGCAATTCCAGGTCGCCAGACAGGTGCTGGACGCCGGCATGATGCCGATCATCGAGCCCGAGGTGAACATCAAGAGCGCGGACCGGGCGACCAGCGATGATCTCCTGCTCGCCGCGATCCTCGAGGCGCTGGATGAGATTCCAGACGGGCGGCGGGTGATGCTCAAGCTCTCGATCCCGGCCAAGCCGGGTCTGTTCGGGCCGTTGATCGGCCACGAAAAAGTGCTTCGAGTCGTCGCACTCTCGGGCGGCTTCTCGCGCGAGGAGGCCTGCCGCGAGCTGGCGAAGAATCCCGGCATGATCGCAAGCTTCAGTCGAGCCCTGCTGTCGGATCTTCGAGCGCAGCAGAGCGACGAGGAATTCGATCGAGTGCTCGGTACCGCGATCGACGAGATCTACCAAGCCTCGACCGCGAAGGCGCCGGCCTGACCTTGGACGAAGTCACCAGAGAGTTCGGCCACGACTTCGCTCCGCGCGAGCGGGGCATATGCCGGCTCTACCTGGTCAGCCCGCAGGAGGTTGGCGGGTCGTTTCCCGAGCGCCTCGAAGCGGCGCTTGAGCCGGGTCTTGCCGCAGCCTTCCAGCTGCGGGTCAAGGATGCCGACGAGCACGAGCTTGCGCGTCTCGCGGACCCACTGCAGCGCATTTGCGCAGATGCGGAAGTTGCGTTCATCGTCAATGACAGCATGAAGCTTGCAAAGCGGATCGGCGCGGACGGAGTGCACCTTGGTCAAAGCGACGGCGACGTTCGCGAGGCCCGGGCGCTGCTCGGGCCCTCGGCCCAGATCGGCAAGACCTGCCACGACAGCCGGCACCTGGCGATGGAGGCAGGCGAGGCGGGCGCTGACTATGTCGCCTTCGGGGCCTTCTATCCGACTACTACGAAGCCATCCGACTATCGGCCGGACCCCGCGATCCTGACCTGGTGGTCGACTCTCTTCGAGATCCCCTGCGTCGCGATCGGCGGAATTAATCCGGACAATGCGTCGAAGCTCGTCGAAGCGGGCGCCGACTTCCTTGCAGTCTGCCAGGCGGTGTGGGGAAAGGATGACCCAGCGGGGGCCGTTCGCGCCTTCGAAAGCGTCCTTGCCTCTTAGACGAACGTCCTCTCACGATACCATTTTGTCACGATGTACTTTGTGCCGGCTTCGACCGGCTGTCCTGAATGTTCGGTCCAGGGGTTGGGGCTGCCGTCCAAAGCCATATTGTTCCAGACGAGCAACCGGCCCAGCTGCGGCGCCACGGCGAGATCGAGGAGGCGGAATGCCGTCGCTCCGCCCCGCTCGGGAACATTGAGGTAGATCATCGCGGTCCAGGTGCGCTGGCCGCCTTGCTTGCCGTACTGCTCCCAATAGGGCTGGTCGATGTAGAAGAAGTCGGCGTGCTCCTTGAACTGCTGGCCGGTCTCGTAGCGCTGTCCCTGAAGAGGCTCGCCGTGCGAACGATCGATCCCGACGAAGTTTGCAATGCGCGCGTCGATTTCCGCAACGAGCGGATCGTAGGCATCGAGGTTGCAGGTGAAGCTTGTCCGAACTCCCTCGTGCTTTTCCTTTTCGTAGAGCGGCGAAGGGTGGCTGTTCGAATCGATTTTCCGGCACAAAGCGAGGCATTCGTCGGGCCGCACAAAGGCGCTCTTTACATAAAGCTGGATCGGCCGCGCCGGGCTGCTGGTCAGTCGCCACATCCCCGGCATGTTGTCGAGCTTCTCGCCGATTTGGCGTCCGACGTTCGCGCGCAGCTCTGATCGCTGCTCGGCAAAGGGGATGGTGGATTCGAAATAGGGCTTTGGTTCGACAGTCGTCGCCATGCGCCTATTTTGCGCAAGATTTGGGCGGGTTTCAAATCTATCGCATCTGCCCGATGCGCGCCGAGGGCTCAGCCTCATATCTTCGAGCGGTTCGCAAATGGCCACTTCAAGGGAAACGAACGAGTGTTGCATCGTTGCACCTCAACAACGCTGTTGGTGGAGAGTTGCGCTGAAGTATGCCGCGACCGCCTTGTTCACGGCCGTTTTCACTGCGGTGGTCGTGAGCGCGTTCTGGATATGGTTCTACAGTTTCGTGCCGGAGCCTCGGCCCGAGGTCGAGCGCAGCGGCACGATCATCGCCGTAAAACCTTCGAAATCGCCGCCTGTCGAAGTCGCGCAGCAGGTGGTGGTCGGACCGGCTGGCCTCGCGATTCCCGTCATCGGCGTCAAGGCAACAGATCTCGTCGACACCTTCGATGCCGCGAGAGCTCAGGGACGACGTCATGACGCCATCGATATCATGGCGCCCGAGGGGACACCTGTGATCGCGGCTGCAGACGGGACGATCGAAAAGCTGTTCTTCAGCCACGGCGGCGGAGGGATCAGCATCTACGAGCGGGCGACCGACCCCAAGTGGATCTATTATTACGCCCATCTCAAAGGCTATGCGCCTGGCCTATCCCAGGGGCAAAAGGTGAAGCGGGGACAGGTGATCGGCGAGGTCGACCACACGGGCGACGCGGTCGCCTCGGCTCCTCACCTTCATTTTGCAATCAACTCCATGGCTCCAGGTGAGCGCTGGTGGCAGGGAACTCCCATCAATCCATACCCGCTGCTTGCCGGAAAATAGGCGAACGGCTAGGGGAGCCTCCAATCTGCCGGTCCGCAAGGGAAACGGCGGCGCGGCTCTTTCCCATCACTTTCTCCGAGACAAGACATGAAGATCAGCGGCGTGGACATCCGTCCCGGCAACATCATCGAATATGAGGGGGGCATCTGGCGAGCCGTGAAGATTCAGCACACTCAGCCTGGAAAGGGCGGCGCTTACATGCAGGTCGAGATGAAGAACCTCATCGACGGCCGCAAGACCAACGTCCGCTTTCGCTCGGCCGAGACAGTCGAGCGCGTCCGGCTAGACACCAAGGACTTCCAATTTCTCTATCACGACGGCGACATGATCGTGTTCATGGATACCGACACCTACGAGCAGGTGTCGCTTTCCGAGGACCTGCTCGGCGAGTCTGCGGCCTTCCTCCAGGACGGAATGCAGGTGAAGCTCGACATGTACAATGAGAGGCCGATTTCGGTTGAGCTCCCGGAGCAGGTCGAGGCGACAATCGTCGAGGCCGATGCAGTGGTGAAGGGCCAGACGGCAAGCTCGAGCTACAAGCCGGCTGTTCTCGACAACGGGGTAAAGGTGCTCGTTCCGCCGCACATCACTGCCGGAACCAGGATCGTCGTCGACGTTTACAATCGCGAGTACGTCCGCCGCGCGGACTGAGCCATGGTTGCCCATTCTGGTCTGATCACTGTCATGACCCGCGCCGCGCGCAAAGCGGCGCCGCGTCTGAGGCGCGACTTCGGTGAAGTCGAGCTGCTGCAGGTCAGCCGCAAGGGGCCGGCCGATTTCGTCTCGGTGGCAGACAGGCGCGCCGAACAGACGATCGTCGAGGAGCTTCGCAATGCGCGGCCCGATTGGGGCATGCTCCTCGAGGAAGGCGGCGAGGTCGAAGGCAATCCCGCCAAGCCGCGCTGGATCGTGGATCCGCTCGACGGCACCACCAACTTTCTACACGGAATTCCGCACTTCTCGGTATCGATTGCGGTCGAGGAGCGGCGGCCGGACGGACGCTCAGAGATCAGTCAGGGCCTCGTTTATCAGCCGCTCACGGACGAGTGCTTCTGGGCCGAGAAGGGGAGGGGCGCCTGGCTCTTCGATGCACGCCTGCGTGTCTCGGCCCGGCGTGAGCTTGCCGATACGATCATTGGCACCGGAATTCCCCATTGCGGGCGCGGCGATGCGTCGCGGTGGGCGAAGATATATTCGGCGGTGGGACCCCACGTTTCGGGCATAAGACGGTTCGGATCGGCAGCGCTTGATTTTGCCTGGGTCGCCGCCGGCCGGATGGATGGTTTCCTGGAGGATGACCTCGACATTTGGGACGCCGCCGCGGGCGTCCTCCTGGTGAAGGAAGCCGGCGGCTTCGTGACCGACTATCGCGGATCGGATCGCTCGTTCGAGCGCCGCGAATATGTGGCGGGCTCAGCAGCAATCCACAGCAAGCTCCAGAAGCTTGTCGCCGGTGCGCTGAGATAAGCGACCTGTCCGGACACGATTTCGCTTGCATCCGGACGCAATCGGACTGGCGATAGGCGAAATCAGGGCGCACTCATCCAGCAGCCGTCAGGGACGATGATGAACGGACCACGCGAGCCCAAGAAGAGCGAAACGATTGAAGTTCGCCTTCCCCACAAGGTGAAGAGTGCCTTGATGAACAAGGCGCGCGCCGAAGGGAGATCTGCAAGCGAAGTCATCCGGCAGTCGATCGATTCCTACCTGACGGGGGAGCCAAAGGAGGCACGTTCGATGCTCATCACCCTGTTGAAACCCGCCGCGCTGATTGGCGCCGGGTCTCTCGCGCTCATCTTGTCTTCGATTTCGGCAACGCCGTCCCAAGCCAAGCCCGACCTCAAGAGCGTGTTCGAGACGCTCGATCGAAATCACGATGGCGCAATTACCATCGATGAATTTCTTCGCGATGCGTCGGATCCGACCATTGAAACAATGCATCACGCTCACATGAAGGATGCCGCGGGCCACCACGGGATGGCGGCAATGCATGGCGAAATGATGCGGGCGGCACATGACAAGGCGTCCGATCAAATGCTTCGTTCACACTTCGCCGAGCTCGATGCGAATTCAGATGGCTCCGTCACCTATCAGGAGTTACTGGCCTTTCACGAGAGGATGAAGGCTTCTCACACTCGGCATTGACGGATGAGCTAATTCTGATCCTTCTCGCTCGCCATGCTTCCCTGCCTCGAAGCTGCTGTTCGCGTCTTCAGACGGTTGCGGCACCCGGTTCGCTGGCCTAGAGAACCGCCAAGTTTTCGAAGCACCCGGAGTTTTCCCCTTGGCAAGCGTCGCCGCAGGCTACCTGCCGATCCTCTTGTTCCTGATCATCGCCTTTGGTCTCTCCGCGGGCTTCGTGGTGCTGCCGATGATCGTCGCGCGCTTCACGGGCGTTTATCGGCCAGATGCTGCGAAGCTCAGCGAATATGAATGCGGCTTCCCGGCGTTCGAGGATGCTCGTGCCGAGTTCGACGTCCGCTTTTATCTGGTCGCGATACTCTTCATCGTCTTCGACCTCGAGGCGGCATTCCTGTTTCCCTGGGCGGTCAGCCTCAATTTCACGCGCTGGACCGGCTGGACTGCGATGATGATCTTCCTGATCGAACTTGGCTTTGGCCTCGCTTATGCTTGGAAGAAGGGAGCACTTGAATGGGAGTGATGCTCTCTCCTGGCGAAGACCGGATGCCGAGCGAGGAAGAGCTTGCCCGTATCTCCGGCCTCATTCCCGGCGAGGTCGACCAGAAGAAGCTCCTCGAGGTCCGGCAGTCGCTGAACGAGAAGGGCTTCATGGTGACGACGGCCGAGGACCTGTTCACCTGGGCTCGAACCGGCTCGCTGTGGTGGATGACCTTTGGTCTCGCCTGCTGCGCGATCGAGATGATCCATGTGAACATGCCGCGCTATGATCTTGAAAGATTTGGTGCAGCGCCGCGCGCATCACCTCGCCAATCGGATGTCATGATCGTCGCTGGAACGCTTTGCAACAAGATGGCGCCGGCGCTCCGTCGGGTCTACGACCAGATGAGCGAGCCGCGTTACGTCATCTCGATGGGGAGCTGCGCAAACGGCGGCGGCTATTATCATTACAGCTATTCGGTGGTGCGCGGGTGCGACCGCATCGTGCCCGTCGACATCTACGTGCCGGGCTGCCCGCCCACCGCCGAGGCTTTGTTGTACGGAATCCTTCAGCTGCAGCGGAAAATCCGCCGCGAAGGGACGATCGAGCGCTAATGCCGGTCAAATTTGCGTCACATGTGCCCAAGATGGCTTCGGACGAGGGCGTCGTCGATGCGGTCAGGACAGCGCTCGGCGATACCCTGCTGGACGTCAAGGAAGCTGTTGACGAGATCACTCTGACCGTGCGCCGCGAAAGCATCATCGACGTCTGTCGAGCGCTGCGCGACACAGCGGGTCTTGAATATCAGCAGCTGATGGAGATTGCCGGTGTCGACTATCCGGAGCGCCCTGAGCGTTTCGAAGTTAATTACCACCTGCTCTCGCTCACCAGGAATCGTCGCATCCGGGTAAAGGTCCTGACCGACGAGCAGACTCCGGTTCCCAGTCTCGTTTCCCTTTGGCCGGTGGTCGGTTGGTTCGAGCGTGAGGTCTTCGATTTCTACGGTGTCTACTTCGAAGGCAATCCTGATCTTCGACGGATATTCACCGATTATGGATTCGAAGGCTTCCCCTTCCGGAAGGACTTCCCGCTCACCGGCTATGTCGAGATGCGCTACTCGGAGGCGGAGAAGCGCGTGGTCTACGAGCCGGTTTCTCTCCCACAGGATTTCCGAAACTTCGACTTCCTGATGCCATGGGAGGGCCCGGAATATCACCTCCCGGGTGATGAGAAGGCGACCGGCGAGGGGCCGGGCGCGCCGACGACCGCGCCCGCACCGGGAGGTCTCGCGCCGCAGACTAAGAAAACTTCGGCAGAGACGACGAAAACGACAGATACGCCGGCACAGACGGGCGCCGGCAAGCCCGCGGACACACCGGCGAATGAAGAGGCGCGCAAGCCTCGAGCGAAGAAATCCGCCGGGGAAACCGGCAAAACTGCGGCAGGTCGCGGACCCGAGCCGAAGAGGGCCCGCAAACCGCGCACTGGCCGCGACGAGCAATGACCGACACCCGCGACGATCTGATGCCAAAGAGCGGCCGCCCTGAACCTCGGCCCAAGAACTCGCGCACGATCGAGCTTTCGGTCGGTCCTGTCGGGGAAGGATCGCCGCTTCCCGATCGCTCCGGGGCGATCCGGCCACGGGATCCGGGGGACGAGAAGCTCAACAACTATACGATCAACTTCGGTCCTCAGCATCCGGCGGCTCACGGAGTGCTTCGGTTGATCATGGAATTGGACGGCGAGATAGTCGAGCGCGTCGACCCGCACGTCGGTCTGCTCCATCGCGGCACAGAGAAGCTGATCGAGTACAAGACCTACGCCCAGGCGCTGCCTTATTTCGACCGCCTCGATTATTGCTCCCCGATGTGCATGGAGCACGGCTTCGTGCTCGCGATCGAGAAGTTGCTCGGCCTCGAGATCCCGCTTCGCGCCCAATACATCCGGACGATGATGGCGGAGCTGACCCGGATAAAGAACCACGTCCTCAACCTTGGCAGCCACATCATGGATGTGGGCGCGATGACGCCCAACCTCTGGCTGTTCGAGATCCGCGAAGACCTGATGCAGCTTTACGAGCATGTGTCGGGCGCTCGGATGCACGCCAATTATTTCCGGGCCGGTGGAGTTCGCGAGGACATTCCTCCAGCAGTGCTCGACAAGATTGGAGAGTTCCTCGACAACCGAGTGCAATTGTTCGAAGATTCGATTTCGCTGGTTGCCGACAACCGGATATTCAAGCAGCGCAATGTCGATATTGCCATCGTCCACAGGGACGACGCGATCGCCTGGGGATTTTCCGGTCCGATGATCCGCGCCTCGGGTGTCCCCTGGGACATCCGCAAATCCCAACCCTACGAGGTTTATGATCGGATGGATTTCGAAATCCCGATCGGGACCAACGGTGACTGCTACGACCGCTTCATGGTGCGCGTGGAGGAAGTTCGCCAGAGCTGGAAAATCGCGCGCCAGTGCCTCAAGGAGCTGCCGCCGGGCCCGGTTGGCGCCGACAGCAAGGTCTTCCCGCCAAGCCGATCGTCGATGAAGACGTCGATGGAGGCCCTGATCCACCACTTCAAGCTGTACACCGAGGGATATCACGTGCCCGCGGGTGAAGTGTACGTCGCGACCGAGAGTCCGAAGGGCGAGTTCGGCGTCTACCTGGTCGCCGATGGGACCAATCGACCGTATCGATGCAAGATCCGGCCGACGATGATGAGTCATCTTCAGGCGATGGACATGATGATGCGTGGCCACATGCTGGCCGACACGACCGCCGTCCTGTCGGCGATCGATCCGGTATTTGGGGAGATCGATCGGTGATCGAGCTGACCCTCGCAGGAAAGCCAAGAATGTCACGCTCGACTCTCGGCGGCCGGGAGAAGGCGTGATGGCCGGCCAGGCAGGAATTCTCGACAACGCCGAAGTGCGCGCCCGCTGGGAAGGGTTCCAGTGGACCGGAGAGAATGGAAACAAGGCGAGAGAGATCATCGCCCGCTATCCTCCAGGGAGGCAGATGTCCGCCTCCATTCCGCTGCTTGACCTCGCCCAACGGCAGATTGGGGCGGAGACGAGCACGCAAGGATGGCTTCCGATTCCGGTCATGGAGTTCGTCGCGCGCGAGCTCGAAATGCCCTATGTCCAGCTGCTCGAGGTCGCGACCTTCTACACGATGTTCAATCTCGAGCCGGTCGGCCGTTTCCACGTCCAGGTCTGCGGGACGACACCGTGCATGCTGGCCGGGTCGGACGACGTATTCGAGGCCTGTTACAGGCGTGGGCTCAGGATAGGTCACACGACCGAGGATGGACTGTTCACCCTGACCGAGGTCGAATGTCTGGGCGCTTGCGCCAATGCGCCGATGGTCCAGATCAACGATGACAATTACGAGGACCTGACTGAGGTGAGCATGGGTGCGATCCTCGATGCTCTGGCACTCGGCAAAACGCCCAAGCCAGGTCCACAGATCGATCGGCAGACGAGCTGCCCGGTCGGCGGACCCACGACGCTCAAGAAGATGGCCGAGCGCAACTACGACTATCGGCCGCAATGGACACCGACCGCAGGGCCAGCCGGGGAGACACCGCAATGATTGGAATCATTATCGCCGTCATCCTTGCCATTCTGCTCATTGGGCTGCTCCTCAAGATCATTAAAATCGCCGTCATTCTCGCGCTTTGCGTTGGGATCGTGATGTTCGCTCAGAACAAGTTTGGGACGAAGCAGATCAAATGACGCTGATAGCCGTCATCGTTGCGGTCGTTCTGGCGCTGCTCGCCTTCCGGTTCGTGAAGGGTGTGATCAAGCTCGGCTTGCTCGCGATCATCGTCGTCTTCCTGATTTGGTTCTTCGCCAACGGAGTGGCGCACTGATGGGCTACACCGGGCCGCTCGCGGACAAGGACCGCATCTTCACCAACGTCTATGGGTTCCAGGAACCGTGGCTCAAGGCCGCTCAGCAGCGTGGTGACTGGGACAATACCAAGGCGCTGATGGCGATCGGCGAGGATGCGATCATCGATGCGATCAAGGCATCGGGATTGCGCGGCCGCGGCGGGGCCGGTTTCCCGACCGGGATGAAGTGGAGCTTCATGCCCAAGGAGCCCAAGCCCGGTAAGCCCAACTTTCTGGTCATCAACGCCGATGAATCCGAGCCCGGATCGTGCAAGGACCGGGAGATCATCCGCCACGATCCGCACAAGCTCCTGGAAGGCGCGCTCGTTGCGGGCTTCGCGATGCGTGCGAGGGCCGCCTACATTTACATCCGCGGCGAGTTCATCCGCGAGACCGAGGTGCTGCGCCGCGCGGTTCAGGAATGTTACGACGCCGGGCTGTTCGGCAAAAACGCCGCCGGCAGCGGCTATGACTTCGACGTCTTCGTCCACCGCGGTGCCGGTGCGTACATCTGCGGCGAAGAGATGGCGATGCTCGAAAGCCTTGAGGGCAAACAGGGCAAGCCGCGTCTCAAACCACCGTTCCCGGCCGGCGCAGGCCTCTACGGCTGCCCGACGACTGTCAACAATGTCGAAAGCATCGCAGTCACGCCGACAATTCTTCGTCGGGGTGCGGAGTGGTTCGCGAGCATCGGAAACCCGAAGAACGAAGGAACGAAGCTCTTCCAGCTCTCCGGTCACGTCAACACGCCTTGCGTCGTCGAGGAGTCGATGGGGATCGGCTTTCGTGAGCTGATAGAGCGTCACGGCGGGGGAATTCGCGGCGGCTGGGACAATCTTCTCGCCGTGATTCCCGGCGGATCGTCGGTACCGCTGGTCCCGGCTGAGCAGATCATCGACGCGCCGATGGACTTTGATGGATTGAAGGCGCTGGGCTCCGGACTTGGAACTGCAGCTGTCATCGTGATGGACAGAACGACCGATATCGTCAGGGCGATCAGCCGGATCAGCTATTTTTACAAGCACGAGAGCTGTGGCCAGTGCACGCCTTGTCGCGAGGGAACCGGCTGGATGTGGCGGATGATGGAGAAGCTGCGCGTCGGCGACGCGGAGGTCGCGGACATCGACAAGCTGCTTGACGTCACCAAGCAGGTCGAGGGCCACACCATTTGCGCGCTCGGCGATGCCGCCGCGTGGCCGATCCAGGGCCTGGTGCGTCATTTCCGCCCCGAACTCGAGCGGCGCATCGCCGAACGCTCAAGTCGGCGCATGCTGGAGGCGGCAGAATGAGCTTCGTTTCGGTCGGACTGGCGGCTCCGCCCCATACGGAAGGCGGCTTTCAGGCGTCGACGACAGTCATCGCCGTCGTCATCGTCCTCGCCGTTCTAGCAGTTCTCGCAATAATCGGGTGGCGCGCGCCCGACCGCTCGCCTGGCGCAGACACGAAAGCGCAGCGCGAAAGGATCGAGGACTGATGAGCGTGATCATGCTCATCACGCTGGTGATCTGCTTTGCAGTGATCTTCTCGATGCGTCGCTCGCGGCGCGGCCCTCGAGTGACGAAGATCACCCGCACTGTGACGCGTGAGAAGGACAACGGCGGCGATGCCTAAGGTCACCGTCGACGGGATCGAGATCGAAGTGCCGCAGGGCGCGACCGTGCTGCAGGCATGCGAGCTCGCTGGCAAGGAAATCCCGCTCTTCTGCTACCATGAGCGGCTGTCGATTGCCGGCAATTGCCGCATGTGTCTGGTCGAGGTAGCACCCGGGCCGCCCAAGCCGCAGGCGAGTTGTGCCCTTCCTGCCGCTGACGGCCAGGCAATCCGAACCGATACGCCCATGGTCAAGAAGGCGCGCGAGGGGGTGATGGAGTTCCTCCTCATCAACCATCCGCTCGACTGCCCGATCTGCGACCAGGGTGGCGAATGCGACCTTCAGGACCAGGCGGTCGCTTATGGCCGAAGCTTCTCGCGTTACGAGGAGAACAAGCGAGCGATCGACGACAAATATATGGGCCCGGTCATCAAAACGTCGATGACCCGGTGCATCCAGTGCACGCGCTGCGTGCGCTTCTCGTCGGAGGTGGCCGGCGTCGATGAGATCGGGATGCTGTACCGCGGCGAGGACAGCCAGATCACTTCCTACCTCGAACATGCGGTCGGTGGCGAGCTCTCCGGCAACCTCGCCGACGTCTGCCCGGTCGGCGCGCTACTGCAGAAGCCGCAG
>DATATH010000086.1:0-3629 GCA_036268895.1 Sphingomicrobium sp.
GCCGGCATTTCCGCTTCAGAAATCGACCTCATCGTGCTTGCGACAGCAACCCCGGATCAGACCTTTCCCTCGTCAGCGACCAAGGTCCAGGCGGCGCTCGAAATTCCGGACTGCATCGCCTTCGACGTGCACGCGGTATGCACCGGATTCCTCTATGCGATGTCTGTCGCCGATTCGATGCTGCGCTCGGGCAATGCCGGCAAAGCTCTCGTCATCGGCGCAGAAACGTTCAGCCGAATCCTCGACTGGGAGGACCGCGCGACCTGCGTTCTGTTCGGCGATGGAGCCGGAGCGCTCGTGCTCGGCGCCGGTGAGAGCGACAGTGGAGTACTTGCGACCAAGCTTCACGCCGATGGCCGGCACAACGATCTGCTGTTCGTCGACGGGGGGCCGTCGACGACGGGAACGGTCGGCAAGCTGCGCATGAAGGGACGGGAGGTGTTCAGGCACGCGGTCGTCAATCTCGCCGACGTGCTCAACGAGGTGCTCGAGGAGGCCGGTCTCTTCGCAGACGATGTCGATTGGGTCGTCCCGCACCAGGCGAACGCACGGATCCTCGACGCGACCGCCAAGAAGTTGGGACTTCCCCGAGAAAAGGTGATCGTCACCGTCGGCGAGCATGCAAATACCTCCGCCGCTTCTGTCCCGCTGGCATTCGACGCAGCGATCAGGGACGGGCGAATCAAGCGCGGCGATATCGTCGTCCTCGAAGCGATGGGCGGCGGCTTCACATGGGGGGCAGCAGTGCTCAGGTATTGAAAAATTTGGAATATCCGTTGACAAGTCGAGTTGCCGACGGCGCGGAAGTCCGTTACGAAAGTGTAATTGAAACGGCGGGGGGAGCACGCCGTCGACTCGGGAGAAAATTATGGCCGATCTCGGGATCGCGCGGATCAGCAATAATGACATGAACGCCAACGGCACGCTCACCCGAGCGGATCTCGCCGACGTCGTTCATCGCCGTCTTGGTTTGTCACGGGCAGAATCGGCGGGACTCGTCGAGCGGGTTCTGCACCACATGTGTCAGGCGCTGTCCGAGGGACAGAACGTCAAGATTTCCGGCTTCGGCACCTTCATCCTGCGCGACAAGGGACAACGCATCGGCCGAAACCCGAAAACGGGCGTGGAAGTGCCGATCGCTCCGCGACGGGTGATGACATTCCGCGCAAGCCAGATCATGCGCGACCGGATTTCGAAAGGCTAGGGCTTGCCTGCCGCCGGACAGAAGGACCCCGGCGCTCTTCTGACGATTGGTGAACTGTCGCAGGAGCTCGGCGTCGCCCAGCACATCCTGCGTTATTGGGAAAACCGCTTCCCACAGCTGAGACCCATGCAGCGAGCCGGCAATCGCCGCTATTACCGTCCGGCAGATGTCGAGCTCGCCCGGCGGATCAATCGCCTTCTCAACCAGGAAGGCTATACGGTGCGCGGCGTTCAGAAACTGCTTAGTGTTCGAAGCGAACCCGACGATCGGCCCGACTATCCTGCCGCTCCATCGTTGTTGGAGACAAGCTCCGAACTGCCAGAGCACGAAGAGCCGATCGGCGTCGACGTGTTCCGTCTGATTGCTCTGCGCAACCGGCTCGCCGACGCGCTCGAACGTTAATCGAGCTCTTTTGGAAGGATCAGTTCGGTGATCTTGCCGGTGGCGGGCATCACCTCGCTCCAGCGATGCGTGGGCAATTCGATTGTCGCGAGCGCAGCGGTCGGAAACTTCTCTTGAACGCGGCTGCGCAGGTCATCCGGATCCTTGTGCGTTAGCGCGACGAGCAATTGCTGAAGACCGGGATTGTGGCCGACCAACAAAGGCGCATGGGCGCCTTCGCGAATATCGCGAACGATCTTCAGCAGCATCTCCTCGCATGCCGCATACATCCGCGGCTCGAAACGGATCTCGACGTTGAGCCGGAGCCTATGAGTGAGCCCGTCGATCGTCTCTCGAACCCGCGCCGCGGGGCTGGCGATGACGAGGTCGAACTTCATGTCTCGCTTCTCGAGCTCGCGCCCCATGCGCCGAGCCGCCTTCCACCCGCTATCGTTGAGCGGCCGATTGAAGTCCTCGAGATGCGGATCATCCCAGCTCGATTTGGCGTGCCGAAGAATGGCGAGATGCTTCACGTCACCGCCTCGAATCGCGCTGCAACGCTCGAGGAGAGCCGCTGCTCGACGCGTGCGATTGCCTCGTCAAGCGGCAGGCGTCGAATTGGGACTCCTTGCGGAAAAGCCTTGAGCAGTCGTGACGGCATGGCTGCCGACAATATCACGAACAACCCGCAATCGCCCTCCCGGCGGATGAGCCGTCCGAACGCCTGAGCGAGGCGGGCGCGCACCATGCGATCGTCATGGGCGCTTCCGCCACCCGCCATCCGACGTGCGCCATGAAGTACCGTCGGTCGCGGCCAGGGCACGCGTTCCATTACGACGAGACGCAGTGATTCACCCGGCACATCGACGCCGTCGCGAAGCGCATCCGTCCCGAGCAGTGAAGCGCGCGGATCGTCGCGGAAGATGTCGACGAGTGTGCCGGCGTCGATCGGATCGACATGCTGGGCAAGCAAAGGCAGGCCGGCCCTCGCAAGGCGATCGGCGATGCGCGCATGCACGCCTTTCAGTCGTTGAATCGCGGTGAACAGGCCGAGCGTCCCTCCCTCGGCGGCCTCGATCAGCCGTGCATAGGCGCCGGAGAGTGAAGCAATGTCGCCCTGGCGGAGGTCGTTGACGATCAAGACTTCGGAGCAGGCAGCGTAGTCGAACGGACTGTCAGCCTCAAAATGCCGGGGAGGAAGCGCAAGGTGCAAAGCACCGGTCCGAGCTTCCGCCGACGTCCAGTCTTCGCCGCCGCGCAAAGTGGCCGACGTGACGAGGACGCCATCGGCAGGACCCAGCACCGCCGCGGCCAGCGGCTTGGTCGGGTCGAGCCAGCGGCGGTGGATCGCAACATCGAGCTCGCGCCCGTCGACGCGCTCGACGGCGAGCCAGTCGACAAATTCCGGGTCGGCCTCGCCGCCGATCCGAGCGAGGAGCGCGATCCAGGCTGCAAGCGTCTCGCGCCGCCAGGACAGGCCGCGGATCGCCCCTTCGACGCGCGCTCGAGCCTGGCTGTCGAGCCAGTCCGGGGAATCTTCAAGGACGGCTTCCAATCTTCGAGCAAGCGCCGCGAGCGGCTTCTGGAGCGCTTCGAGCGCCTGCATCGAAGCGGCAGCCTGTGAGACGAGCGCGCCGTCGGGCTCGGCAAGTTCCGTCTCCAGTCCGTAGCCCGCCTCCTGCGCCTTGGATCGCGCGTAAACGACGCCCCGCACCTCTGCGAGCAGCGCTTCGACCGGCCCGAAGGCCGCGTCTTCAATCAGCCGCTGAAGCCAGCCTTCCGAGGGGAGCGCCTTGGCGGCATCGATCGCAGCCTCGAGGGCGAGACCGCCTTCCTCATCATATGACGCGACATCCATCAGCCGAGCCGCGAGCCCGCGACGGCGCCCGCGCGAGCGGCCCTCCGGACCAACGATCCAACGCCTGAGCTCGATCGAATCCTGGCCTCCGAAGGTGATTGCGAAGGTCGAATCGGCGGCATCGAACAGACGGTGGCCCTCGTCGAACAGGATTCGGCCGGGCGCATCCTCGCGGCCTCGAGCGGC
>DATATH010000087.1:0-3095 GCA_036268895.1 Sphingomicrobium sp.
GCCGTCATCGTCGACCAGACTCGTTACCGCCTGCTCATCGGCGCGAATTGACCTGCCTCTCTGCCGCCGTCGGCCGCAATCGGTGTCAATGAGCACAGAAACGGGACCCCAGATTTGCAGCGAATAGGGACCCCTTGAAGGTGTCGCGTGCGACAGTAGCATTCGCCCCGGCGGAGCTGGTCGGGGTTGCGCAGCCGGGGCGAGCGCGGTGACTTTAGGCTCGGATGGTTTGAAGTCAGGCGCGATTTTTGAAGCGCCAGCTTTCGTTTCCGGTTTCGACAATGTCGCAGTGGTGCGTGAGGCGATCGAGCAGCGCCGTCGTCATCTTGGGATCGCCGAACACGCTCGGCCATTCGCCGAAAGCAAGGTTGGTCGTGACGATAATCGAGGTCCGCTCATAGAGACGGCTGATCAGGTGGAATAACAATTGCCCGCCGGCCTGAGCGAAAGGGAGATAGCCGAGTTCGTCGAGGATGACGAAGTCGAGTCGAGTGAGATAATCGGCAAGTCGTCCCTGGCGACCGGCGCGGGCTTGAGCCTCGAGCTGGTTGACGAGATCGACGGTGGTGAAGAATCGTCCTCGTGATCCGGCGCGAATGCAGCTTCGCGCGATGGCGATGGCCAGATGCGTCTTGCCGGTGCCGGTTCCACCGACCAGGACGACGTTGCGCTGCTGGGCGATGAAGCCACCGGCCGCGAGATCGCGCACGAGCGCCTCGTTGATCGGTGTGTTCTTGAACGCGAAGTCGTCGACGTCCTTGGCCAGCGGAAGCTTGGCGACTGTGAGCTGGTATTTGATTGAGCGCGCCTGCTTCTCCGAGATCTCGGCCTTCAGGAGATCGCCGACGAAGCGCTGCGGCTCATGCTTGCGCTTAAGCGCAGTTGTGAGCGTCTCGTCGTAGGCGCTCCTCATCCCGTAGAGCTTGAGGCCGCTCATCATGTCGAGGACTTCGGTTCGTTCCATGGGTCAAGCGCTCCTGAGTTGATCGTAGCGGGCGCAGTCGGCCGTCGGCGCATGAAGCAGGCGCAGCGAGGCTGGGGTTGGAATCGGCTCCAATGGGCTCGGATCGCGCTGGCGCGCCAGAATGTTGATGACGACGTCGGCGGAATGGACGCCCTCGGCGAGTGCCTGAACGCAAGCCGCCTCGACCGCGGCCAATCCGTCGGTGAGCACCGCGGCGAGGATTTTGACCATCTGCCGGTCGCCGTCGTTGGAACCGGCGAGCTTGCGCCGGACGCGATCGAGCGCCGCCGGCAGCACCCAGTCCTTGAACGGCGCCCCATTGCGCAGCGCGCCCGGCTTGCGCGCCAGAACCGGCACATAATGCCAGGGATCGTAGATCGTCTCGCCCCGGCCGTAGCAGCGGCGGTGTTCGGCCACCGTGCGTCCATCTTGGCGGATGACGATCCGATCGGCGTAGGCGTGGATGTCGACGGGGCGGCCGACGGCGCTCGCGCTCACCGAGTATTTGTTGTTGTCGAACCGAACGAGACAGGTCTTCGACACCGAAGCCGGCAACGCATGGAAGCCGTCGAAGCGGCCGCGATAGGGAGTGAGCTTCGGCCGCTCCTCCTCGAACACCTCCCAGATCGTCTGATCGGGGCGCTCGGGATGGGCGTGCGCTTTCGTCCAGGCCAGACACTTGTCGAAGAGCCAGGCGTTGAGTTCGTCGTAGCTCTGGAATCGCAGCCGCGGCGTGAAGAAGCGTTCGCGGACAAGGCCGACCTGGTTCTCGACTTGGCCCTTTTCCCATCCAGACGCCGGAGTGCAGGCGACGGGCTCGACGAGGTGGTGCGAGCACATCTGAAGGAAGCGGCGATTGTATTGGCGATCCTTGCCGACGAAGACCGTCTCAACCGCCGTCTTCATGTTATCGTATACGCCGCGCCCGCAGGCGCCCTTGAAGAAAGCAAAAGCCCGCTCGTGGGCGTCGAACACCATCTCCTGCGTCTCGCGCGGATAGGCGCGCACGAACATCATCCGGCTGTGGCAGAGGCGGACATGCGCGACCTTCACGGTCGTCGTCACCCCGTCCATCACGACAATCTCGTGGCTCCAATCAAACTGGTAAGCCTCGCCCGGCGCGAACGTGAGCGGCACATAGGCGTCCGCCGTCGCGCTCGCGCGCTTTTCTCGCCAAGCGATTGCATAGCGACGAACGGCGGCATAGCTGCCTTCGTACCCGAGGTCGCGCAGGTCCTCGTATATCCGGATGAGCGTCAGCCGTTCTCGGGGCGCCTTGCTCTCGTTTTCCTCAAGCAGCGCTTCAAGCCGCTCTCGCCAGGGACCAATCCGAGGCTGAGGTTGCCGCGATCGTTCGTAATGGAACTCGGTCGCGTTCGAGCGGATGACCTTCCGCACCACCTTGCGCGAGATCCGCAACTCTCGGCAGATCTCCTTTATCGGCTTGCCCAGCGTGAAATAGGCGCGGCGTATCTTGGCAATCGTCTCCACAACCAGCATTCCAATCCAGGCCTCCCAGAACTCGGAAGGCCAGTGTGGACCCGACGCCACGGGGTCCCGATTGGATGAAAATCAACCCCGTAGCGGGGTCCCTATTCCATGAAAAAAGACAGCAATCGGAGCGGTTTGTCGGCTTGCGTCGGCTACAGTCGGTCAGCGGACGCGCTCAGCTCCGCTCGGGGTCAATTTGACCCGTTCGACAAGTCGTCGGTGAATGATCGCTTTTTGCGCATTTGAGACATGGGGCGACGTCTCGTGTCGACGTCAAGCGGACATTCCAGCCCACGCGGTTTAGGACGATCGGAGGCGATACCGTGCTGCCCCGTTCCCTTCTCAAAACCGCACGGTGAGATTCGCCTTGCCCGAGTTTTCGTTGGCCCCGCCGGAATATTGGCCGGAATAGGCGACGCCAATCGTGGCCATCGGGCCGATGGCGTAACTGACGCCGAGTTCGGTGACGAGCGCGTTGCGCGCAACGGGCGAGCCGGCGAGGGCGAAGGCGGCTCCGCCCGACTGGAAGGCGAGGGTCGATAGCGGCGTGACGTCGCCGAATGCATACCGCCAGCCCAGCGTCGCTTGCGCCGTGAGACCCGACGGCAAGGCGTAAGAGCCGTGCGCGCCAAGCGTCGTG
>DATATH010000088.1:0-2981 GCA_036268895.1 Sphingomicrobium sp.
GGGATTTTGCACTGCCTTGCGGGAGTAAGTGTGGGAGCAGAACGCAAGTTACGTAATAGAAATTTAATCAAATCAATTCTCTAGACTATGTCGGTGGATGCCCCGCGTGGATTCGAACCACGATTGACGGAGTCAGAGTCCGTAGTCTTACCATTAGACGACGGGGCAGCTTGGAATGCGGCGGGATAGAAAGCGCGATTTGCGCTGTCAACGCCGCCCAAGATGCCGCTGCGCACTTGCCCAACCCCATAAAATTGTGATTAAAACCCGATCAGGTCAGCCGCTCGGGCAACAGCGGTGAAGGAAAGAAATGGGTGTCATGGCGCAAGGTGCCGCCAGTACGCCCGCTCTGCAGCATGAGTATCGCGAGCAGGGTGGGCCGTCGGACCAGGGCCCGCAAAGGCGGGAGCCTCATCGACACACCTATGGAGCGATCGATCTCGGCACCAACAATTGTCGGCTGCTGATCGCCCGCCCGAGCAATGGCGCCTTTACCGTCATCGACGCATTCTCACGCATCGTTCGCCTCGGCGAGGGCCTGTCGCACTCCGGCGAGCTGTCGGACGAGGCGATGGACCGGGCGATTGGAGCCCTCTCGGTCTGTGCCGACAAGCTCCGCCGGCGCAATGTGTCGCTCTCGCGCTCGGTTGCGACCGAGGCGTGCCGCCGTGCAACCAATGGCTTCGAATTCGCCGAGCGGGTGAGGGACAAGACGGGTATCGCGCTCGACATCATCGAGCCGGTCGAGGAAGCCCGCCTTGCCGTGCTCGGTTGCCACAAGTTGCTCGAGCCAGGCGATGGACCCGCGCTCATCTTCGATATCGGCGGAGGCTCGACCGAGCTCGTACTGATCGATCAGGAGGAGGAAACGTCGAGGATCCGTGCCTGGTGGAGCGCTCCCTGGGGCGTTGTGTCTCTGACCGAAAGCGAGGGCAAGGAAGCGCTCGAGGGTCCAGACCGGCTCAAGGCCTATAGCCGCATGCGCGAGCGCGCGCGCCGCGCCTTCGCCAATTTCTCAAAGATGCTCCCTGAAAAACGTGAGGGGATCCGCCTTCTCGGAACGAGCGGGACGGTGACGACGCTGGCCAGCGTCCACCTTGCGCTTCCCTTCTACGATCGCCGCGCGGTCGACGGCCTCCACGTGCCGATCGAGGCTATGCAGAAGATCAGCGGGATGATTGCCGGAATGGATTATGAGGAGCGTTCGTTGCTGCCGTGCATCGGCAACGAGCGCGCCGACCTCGTCGTCGCGGGCTGCGCGATCCTCGAAGCGATCATGGAAATCTGGCCGGCCAAAAACCTCGGCGTCGCCGATCGCGGCATTCGCGAGGGCATCCTTCGCTCGCTGATGGCGCGCGACGGCTGGAAATTGTGAAGCGACTGAAGACCGCCAAGGGCCGCAAAGTCTCCTCCACTCGCTGGCTCGAACGGCAGCTCAACGACCCTTACGTCAAGCGCGCCAAGGCCGAGAATTATCGCAGCCGCGCAGCCTACAAACTGATCGAACTGGATGAGCGGTTCGAATTCTTGCGAGGCGTCAAGTCGGTGGTCGATCTCGGCATCGCACCGGGTGGCTGGAGTCAGGTCGTTCGCCGCAAGACCCCGCAGGCGAAGATCGTCGGTATCGACCTCCTGCCGACCGACCCGATCGAGGGGGTCACAATCCTCCAGATGGACTTCATGGACGAAAATGCGCCCGCCCGCCTGAAGGAAGTTCTCGGCGCCGCCGCCGACCTTGTCCTCTCCGATATGGCCGCCAACACCGTCGGCCATCAGCAGACGGACCATCTGCGCACCATGGCGCTGGTCGAGGCGGGCCTGGAGTTCGCACGCGAAATACTCCGACCCGGCGGCGCCTATGTCGCCAAGGTGCTTGCTGGGGGCGCCGACAACCGGCTCGTCGCCGAACTCAAACGCAGCTTCACCATCGTGAAGCATGCGAAGCCGCCAGCGAGCCGCAAGGATTCGAGCGAGTGGTACGTCGTCGCGCAAGGCTTCAAGGGAGCTGCTCCGGGCCGCGACCACACGTGACGAACGGGATGTTTGGCCAGCAGCCATCTGAACTATTACGCTTGCACCGCAAAAGGCCTATGGGAGAGATCGCTACTAGTCGCGAATTGACGGTCTACAGGCGCCTTTTTCCAAGGCTCCCATTTTCCTTCTTTTGGCTCTCCTAGCACGAAGCAGACCGGCACTTCGGTCCCGCGAATGAAGGAAAAATGAAATGACCAGCGGAACGGTGAAGTTTTTCAACGAACACAAGGGTTATGGTTTCATCCGGCCCGACGAGGGCGGCAATGACGCCTTCGTCCACATCAGCGCGGTCGAGAATTCGGGGATGCGGACGCTGCGCGAAAATCAGCGGGTCAGCTACGACCTTGAGAAGGATAACCGCGGCAAGGTCAGTGCCGTGAATTTGAAGTCTGTCGAAGATTCGTCGAGCGTTCCTGAAGCGGCCAACGACGAAGCCGGTGACCCTCAAGCCGAATAGGAATGGCTAGCGCGAACAACCGCGGAACGAACCTTCAATTCTTCCTCGCCCGCGCTGAACAGGCGCGGGCGGAGGCGAATACGGCAACGCTTGAGCATGTCCGCGAGCGTTGCCGGCGGTCGGAGGCCGCATGGATGGCCCTCGCCGACCGCGCGGAACGGTCTGAGCAGCTGAAGGTCGCTGAGGCGTTTCGAAAGGCGGAGAAGACTTCCGAAATCTAATACGGTCTTGGATCGAACAGCTGAGCGCAATGTCCTGTTGCGCAGCCCTTCTGAGTGCCCTGGCTATTGCGCAGTTTGCGCACCTATGGGTGCCTGCTGCTCCTGCGGGTCCATCAATCGCCGGGTCAGATAGATCATCTCCAGCGCGCTGGTGTGCGCGGCCTCCTTGAGATTGGCGCCCGCGGCATGGCCGCCCTCGGTGTTCTCGTAATAGAGGAAGGGGAGGCCATATTCCTCCATCCGTGCGGCGAACTTTCGCGCATGCTGCG
>DATATH010000089.1:0-6723 GCA_036268895.1 Sphingomicrobium sp.
CGCTGCAGACGGGACTCCAGTCGGCCGGGTAGAAGGCGAGGATTACTCGGCGGCCGCTAAGGTCGCTGAGCGAAAGCTTCTGATCCGGAGTGACGGGCGCATTGAAGTCGGGAGCCTTGGTTCCGGGTTGCAGGATCTCACCCATGATGCGCCTCCTGCGGGCGGGCTCCCGAAAATTCCGTTGCCGGCGAGGCGCCGGCGCGACCGTCGACGTTGCGCATCCGCAACCGGTACGCAAGCGCGAGCAGGGCGAACCCGGCGAGGAAGGCCTGGAAGCCGACGAGATAGGACAGGGCGAGCATTCCAAGATTGACGTCCCACACTGCCCAGAAACCGAAGAACAGGGCGATGAGACCCGTGATCAGCAGCCACCAACGACCGTGATTGCTGCTGAGCTGCAAGGCTGCGACGATTGAAGTGATTCCGGAGATGAGTGCCCACACGGCGAAAAGAATGCCGAAGGCGATCACGGTGAGCGCGGGATAGAACAGCGCGACTGCCGCTGCCGCGATCGAGACGATGCCATTGAGTGCGAGCCAGCCCCATCGCTCGTGCCGCCGTGCGCCGCGGATTGCGAGGACGATGGAGAACACGCCATCGACGAGCGAATATGCGGCGAAGATCATCACCAGGGCGATGAGCGTCACCGCCGGCGCGAAAATCGCGATGGATCCAATCAGGATGGCGCAGACTCCGCGAAGCGCGGCCACCCACCAATTGCTTGCGAGAACCGCTTCCCTCGCCCGCGCATGCAGGCCCCTGGGACCGAACATCGTTGCCATGTCACGTCTCCGCTATTGTCCGCGCCGGCTCCCATTTGGCTCACCGCGGGTCGTTGATGACCGTCAATTTCCAAGTGGTCTGCGGGAGATCGCGGCGCCCCCTGGGGAGACAGGGCGCGCCGCTGTCGGCGCCTGAGCTCAGCTTCAGGCCGCTCGTCTCATGCTTCCTCCAGTTCCCGGGTTTCCTGCAGCGCCGGATCGACCTGGATCTGGTTCTTGACCTCGAACACGCCGGGCGCACGCCACGCCGCCTTCTCCGCCTGTTCCTTCTCGGCCCAGGAGCGAACGCGGCCGCGCAGTGTGACTGTGCCGCCCTCGGTCATGACGGTGATTCGGCTGGCGTCGATCTCGGCGCTGCGCTTGAGCGCCTCCTCGATCTTCTCCTTGACGTCGGTCGCGCTCACCCGTTCCTCGATCCGGATCAAGTTGATCACGCCCTTGACGCCCTTGACGTTTCGCACGGCGGCCTCCGCCGAGCGGCGCTGAAAATCCCAGTCGACATTGCCCTCGAGGGTGATCCAGGCCTGCCGGACGGTCGCCTTGATGTTCTGGGAGCTGTACGGAAGATCCCGCTTGAGCTTGTCGACCACGTCACGCGCAATGTCCGGGTCGGGTCGCTCGGACCCGGTGGCCAGCTTCACTTCGAGGTCGTTGGCAACGGCCTTGACGCCGCGCAGGCGCTTGGCGACCCGCTCCGCTTCATATTTGTCCGAGTAGCTAGGGACGAAGCCGGTAAGGGTCACCACGCCGTCCGCTACCTTGACGGCGATATTCTTCGAATCGATGTCAGGCTCCCATTCCAGCTCGAGCTCGACGTCGCGCTTGATGTCATCGTCAGTCCGCATGGCTGTCTCCATCCGCTTATTCGTGGAACGAAGGCAATGCGTCCGCGCTCAGTGCGGCGCATTGATCGTTGTCAGAAAATCGCGGCGGGCAGTTGCCGACGATGCGATGACAATCGGATTCATATTGCTGTTTGCGTGATGATGTGGGGAACTACTCGTGCGTCCCCGCATTGCGGAAGTCTGATCCTGTTGAAGGCGTTTCCGGAAAATACTCGCTGCCGGGGGTCGGAACTTCACGATCGCCTCGACAGCCGAGGTGCGCGCATGCGACCTGCGGAAGATGCCGATCTCACCCCGTTGCTCGAGCAGGTGCTCGACGCGGCGATCAGGGTTCAGGGCGCCGACTTCGGCGACGTCCAGCTATATGACGCCAGGAATGGCACGCTTCGAATCGCCGCGCACCGGGGTGTTGGCGAGGACTTTCTGAAGCACTTCGCGTGCGTCGACGCGAACGATACGTCTGCCTCGGGCGCCGCGCTGAAGCTCGGGCAGCGCGTCGTAATCGAGGACGTGACGAAATATGCGCCCTATGCGCCGCACCTCGGTGTCGCTGCGAGTACCCGCTATCGCGGCGTGAATTGCACGCCGCTGACGGAGCGCGGATCCGGCCTGCTCCTCGGCATGTTTAACACCTTGTTCCGCGATCCTTACCGGCCTGATGAAGCGCGGTTGCGATTATCCGATATGTTTGCCGCCCACGCGGCTGAGCTGGTGAGCTGCAGCCGCACCCAGCAGAAGCTCCGAGAAAGCGAAGAGTTTTTCCGCCTCGCGCTGGAAGGCGGCCGGATGGGTACCTGGGAGTGGGATCTGGCGACGCGGCTGATCAGGGCGGATGCGACTCACCAGGCCTTTTTCGAAATGCCCCCCGAAGAACGGCCTGTCCCTGCCGATGCCTATTGGGAGCGCATCGCTCCTGATGAGAAGGAGGCCGGCTCGGAGCGCGCCCGCGAGGCTTTGGAACAAGGCCGCGACATCGAGCTTGAGTTGCGAGTCCATCTGCCGAACGGAAAGACGCGCTGGATTTCCATTCGCGGACGCGGCCACCACGACGGATCGGACAGCATCACTGGCATCAGCTACGACATCACGGAACGCAAGAAGCGCGAAAAGGCGCTGTGTACGCATCAGGACTGGCTGGCCGCGATCCTCGACCAGGTTCCAGGCGGTATCAGCCTGTTCGACAGAGACGGCGAACTCCTGCTCCGCGGTGGGCCGCTGGGCACGCTGTGGGGTGACGTCCTGCCCTCGCTCGATCCGGCCTCGGCGAAATGGTGGCAGGGATATTATGCCGACGGCAGGCCCATCGCGAGCTCCGACTGTCCCGGTCAAAGGGCGCTTAGAGGCGAAGTTGTCACGCCCGGCCTTGATTTTCTGCACACCGACGACCGCGGCGAGGGGCGCTGGTTCCGGGTCAGCGCAGCGCCTTTCCACCAAAACGACGAGGTCGGCGGGGCGGTGGCTTACATCGAGGACATCGACAAGGAGAAGCGCGCCGAGGAGCGCCTGCGGCTAAGCCAGGAGAAGCTGAAGTCAGCCGTCGACCTCGCCGGCCTTGGGCTCTATTCGATCGAGATCGACGCCGGTGAAAGCCGCCTGAACTGGGACGACAGGGTCCGCAAGATGTGGGGATTGCCGCCCGGCACGAAGGTTACTCATCAGGTCTGGCTCGACGGCATTCACCCCGACGACCGCGATCGGGTTCAGACGGCCGTCGCACTGGCTTTCGACCCGGCGAACGGCGTGTATGACGTCGAATATCGCGTGCTCGGCGCAGACGGAGTCGAGCGCTGGGTCGCCACGCGCGGCGAAGCGCGGTTCGAGCATGGACAGCCCGTCTCCTTCCTCGGAGTCGCGCTCGACGTCACGGACCGAAAGATGGTCGATCATGGTCTCGAGCTCGTCATCGAGCTGCGCGACAGCGAGCTGAAGGAAGTGAGCGCAAGTCTAGAAGCCCAGGCGAAAGCGCATGAGCGGGTCAGCGAACGCCTGGAGCTACTCCAGTCGGAACTGTCGCGCGGCTTGTTTGCGGCGATCGAAAATCGGCAGGAGGTACCTTCTTCGGGAACGCACCGCCGGGTAGCCGAAGCGGCCCGGAAGGTTGCCGACCTCTCGCCTCGCGAGCGGCAGGTGCTTGACGGGCTGGTCCGGGGAGAGCCGCACAAGCAAATTGCGCACCGGCTCGGCATCAGCGTGCGGACCGTCGAGCTTCACCGGACGCGGATGCTCCATCGCCTCGGAACACCGCATCTCGCCGACGCGATCCGTCTCGCCGTGCTTGCCGAACTTGCGGCTGAGTGAGCTGGAAATCGGCGGTTTGGTCTCCATCAACTGTCGGAGAGCATCGACGGATCGCGGATCTCGAGGTCGCGCGGGGTCCTGAGCGCGATCGATCCGCGGCGACGAAGCGCGGTCATCGTGCGGCTTACCGTCTCGACGGCGATGCCGAGATGATCGGCGATGTCGTAGCGGGTTATCGGGAGGATGATCGCATTGGTCGGGCCCGGCTTCATCCGCCGGCTCATTTCCGCGAGATAAGCGCGGACCTTCTCCGTTGCAGTGATCCGGCTTTGCACGAGCAGGTGATGTTCGAGCCGCCGAATCGCGTCGGCCGCGCAGTTCTGCATCATCGTCGAAACGGCCGGGAAGCAGGCGCCCAGCGACTCGACTTGCTCGCTCGTGAACGCCGCAATGCGGGTGTCGTTTGAGACGGCTTCCAAGAAAAAGGCGGGATCGGGCGGCGCAAATCCAAGGAAGTCCCCGGCAACGATCAGATCGATGATCTGCCTTTGGCCGCTCTCTTGAAGCGCAAACTTGCGGACGACGCCCGCAAGCACGCAGGCCACAGCGCCCCGCGCAATTACCGAGTCGCATGCCTGGTTCCTGCGCCAACTCGTTTCGCGCGCGGCCGCGATCATCGCTGCGGCGGCCTCGGCTTCGCTCAGCGGATTCTCTGGATTCAGGAGTGATTGGAACAATTCTACGAATTCGGGGCACTCTTGCATGACGCTCCTCGGACCCCGTCCCGGAGCTAAGTCCTCGCATGGCCCGCAAGGGCGGCGCTATTCGTGGGTTCCCCTATAGGGAATGTCCCTAATTGGGACAGTTTTGTTGTGGGCAACGGACCGTCCACCGGCGCGGCGTTGACGGGCGTCAAGGCTATCTGCGGGCAAGCAGCCAGATCATCGCATGGCATTGCGGAGGACGACTCATGGCTGCAACACAGATCGAGCGGAGCCAATGGGCGCCGTTCCTTGAAACCCTTACGACCAGCCTAATCGGCAAGCAGGCGGAAATCGAAATTGCGTCGCTGGACCTCGGTGACCAAATCGAAGCCGAGTGGGCTCCGCTGATCGGGATCAGCTATGACGCCAAGGACGACCTGATCGAAGTCGCACTCCACGAGCTCGATCATCTGATCCGCTCTCCGCGCCAGCTCTTCATTGACTATGGCGTCGGCGGGATCGTCGCAATCGACATGGTCGACTCCGACGGAAACCAGCAGATTGCCAGGTTCAGGGACCCGCTGGCTCTGCCCGCGCCGAGCGAGGCGGCGGGACCATGATTTCGGCGCTCGTGAACATCGCGCCAGATGAGGGCCATGAATCCCGGCTGCAGGCGGCGATCGCCCTGGTGAGAGCACGGGGCGGCCACATCACCTGCGTCCAAATGATGAGCGACATTCCGGCGACCACCGATCCGGGCGACCCGACAACCGAAGCCGAGATGCTCATCGAGATGGAGGACGTGGCGCGCGAATTTCAAAGGAGTGTCGAAGCCGCGCTCGAAGGCTCCGGTGTCGGCTGGACCTGGCAGCGCTTCTATGGCGATCCGGCGACGATCCTGATCGAACGGTCGCGCTTCGCAGACGTGATCGTCATGAGCACTGACAGTTCATTCCCACCGATCTCGAGCGTAGCCCTGCACACGCGCACGCCGTTCCTCGCCGTGCCGCACAATCCAAATTTCATTCCTGGGCGCTCCGCCCTCATAGCATGGAACGGATCCGCACCCGCCGCCAATGCCGTGCACGGCGCGATGCCCCTGTTCGATGACAGGCAGCCGGTGCACGTCCTGTGCGTCGACCACGAGGATGAGCGATTTCCAGCTTCATTGGTCCAGCAATATCTCCTCGAGCATCACATCGAGAGCGACATTCACTGGCGACCCTCAGACGGCAAGGCGGTCGCTGAGGCGATCGTCGAGCGCGCCGGGGAAATGGAGTCTGGCATCATCGTGGCCGGGGCATTCGGCCACAACCACCTTCGCGAAATGCTGCTCGGCAGCGTCACCCGGCAGCTGATGGAGAAGAGCTCGCGCCCGCTCTTCCTCTCGCACTGAGCTTTTTGAACCGGGACGTTCGCGAGGAAGGAAAGATGTGCCTTTCACGAATGCGGCAACCGCCGGTTCCATGGCGGTGCCGGACATGAAAACCGACCGGCTGATGGCGTTCACCGACGCGGTGCTTGCGATCGCCATCACCATCATGGTTCTGGATCTGCGCGTTCCCGCCACTCCCGGGTGGCAGGCTCTTGAGCCCGTGATGCCGCTGCTGGTCGCTTATGGGCTGGCCTACATCAATATCGGCATCTTCTGGACCAACCACCACCATATGCTTGCGACTGCCAGCCGAGTGAATGGACGGGCGCTCTGGGCCAATCTCTTCCTCCTCTTCTGGCTGACCTTGATGCCGTTCGTGATCCGCTGGATCGGCCTTGCCGGAATCACATCGCAGCCCGTTGCAGCATACGGGATAGTGACAGTGATGGCGGCTTCCGGCTACATCTTGCTCGAGCGCGAGCTGATCCTGGCCGAAGGCACCGAATCGCGGATTAGGGCCGTGGTCGGTTCACGGAAGAAGGAATGGGTCAGTTTCTGTCTCTACGGTCTTGGCGTCCCTGGGGCCTTCATTTCGCCATGGATCGCTATTGCGCTTTACATCGCGGTCTCTCTCATGTGGCTGATTCCGGACCGCCGCTTTGAGCGCTGGCACAGCTTGCAGCAGTCGGAAGCGCATCTTCCGCCGTCACCTCAGTCGTAACCGGCTAACCCTGGTCACGGCCGGAAAGTTGCAGTCATATCTCCACGCAAAGAGCGGC
>DATATH010000090.1:0-4029 GCA_036268895.1 Sphingomicrobium sp.
CGAGCAGGTCGATGACCTTGATCCCGGTAACGAGAATTGACGCTTCGGTGGACTGATCGACGAAGGGCGGGGCGGAAGCGTGGATCGGAGCGCTCTGGTCGGCGCCGATGGGGCCAAGCTCGTCGATCGGATCGCCGACGACCTTCATGATCCGTCCGAGCGTCTTGGGGCCCACCGGAACCCGGATTTGAGAGCCGGTCGAACGGACTTCCTGACCGCGCGTAAGGCCGTCGGTCGAATCCATCGCGATCGTTCGAACCACGCCTTCGCCAAGGTGCTGAGCGACCTCGAGGATGAGACGGTTGCCGCCATTGTCGGTCTCGAGCGCCGTGAGGATCGGCGGGAGGTCGCCTTCGAACGCGACGTCGACGACCGCGCCGATGACCTGGCTGATCCGGCCGACAAGGTTGCTCGGGGACGTTGTCTTCGCCCGAACCCCGCCGGTCGCGGAAGTCGCGGTCGTCTTGCGGGTTCGGCTGCGGGATTTCGTCTCGGCGGCGGTGGCCATGTCTCTCTTCCTTGCGTTCAACTGCGTGCGTTTAGAGCGCTTCGGCGCCCGAAATGATTTCAATGAGTTCGGTGGTGATCGCCGCCTGGCGGGTGCGATTGTACTGGATCGTCAGGCGGTTGATCATGTCTCCGGCGTTGCGGGTCGCGCTGTCCATTGCGGTCATCTGCGAGCCGTAGAAACCGGCCTGGTTCTCAAGCAGGGCGCGATAGATCTGCACCGCGATGTTGCGCGGAAGCAGATCGGCGAGGATTTCCTCTTCGTCCGGCTCATATTCGACCGCGGCGGGCGCGGCCGTCTTGTGCCCGGCGACGGCATGCTCGGGCTCTTGCGCAGCGCGCGGGGTGACCGGGATGATCTGCCCGACCGTCGGTTCCTGGACGAGGATCGAGCGGAAGTTCGCGTAAGCCAGGTGGACGACGTCGATACCGTCGGTGATATAGCGGTCGATGAGGTCCTTCGCGATCGCCTGGGCGTTTGCATAGGACGGGTTTTTCATCTCGCTAGTATCATATTGGGCGATGATCGAGCGCGGATAAAGCCGCTGGATGACGGGCCGTCCCTTGCGTCCGACGATGTAAAAGAGGACCGTCTTGCCCTTGGCGATCAGCTCGTCGGCACTTCTGCGAACGGCCCGAACGATATTGGTATTGAATGCTCCGGCAAGGCCGCGGTCGCCCGTCACGACGATGAATAGGTGAACCTCATCCTTGCCCGTGCCGATCAGGAGTTTGGGACTCTGCGGCCCTGGAGTGATGCGCGAGGCAAGGTTCGCCACCACTTGTGTCATGCGCGTCGAATATGGACGCGCCGCAGTCGCATTCTGCTGGGCGCGGCGAAGCTTGGATGCCGCGACCATGTTCAGCGCCTTGGTGATCTTCTGCGTCGACTTCACCGAGCCGATGCGGATCTTGAGGGCCTTGAGCGAAGCCATTTAGGCGAAGGTCTTCCCAAAGCCGGTGAGCGCGTCCTTGAGCGAGGCGGAAGTCTCGTCGTCAAGCTCCTTGGTGTCGCGGATCTTGGCGAGGATCTCCGGCTTGTCGGAGCGCAGATAGCTCAGCATCGCAGCCTCGTAGCGAACGATGTCCTTGACATCGACGCTGTCGAGAAAGCCCTGGGTACCCGAGAAAATCGAGACAACCTGCTCCTCGACGGGCATCGGATTGAACTGCGGCTGCTTGAGGAGTTCGGTGAGGCGAGCGCCGCGGGCGAGAAGCCGCTGCGTCGCGGCGTCGAGATCCGATCCGAACTGCGCGAACGCCGCCATCTCGCGGTACTGGGCGAGCTCGAGCTTGATCGAGCCGGCGACCTTCTTCATCGCCTTGGTCTGTGCGGCTGATCCGACGCGGCTCACCGAGAGGCCGACGTTGATCGCCGGGCGAATGCCCTGATAGAAAAGGTCGGTCTCGAGGAAGATCTGGCCGTCCGTGATCGAAATCACGTTGGTGGGGATGTAGGCCGACACGTCTCCTGCCTGGGTTTCGATGACCGGAAGAGCGGTCAGCGAGCCGTTTCCATGATCGTCGTTCATTTTCGCGGCGCGCTCGAGCAGCCGGCTGTGAAGATAGAAAACATCGCCCGGATAGGCTTCACGGCCCGGCGGCCGACGAAGGAGCAGCGACATCTGGCGGTAGGCGACGGCCTGCTTGGACAGATCGTCATAGACGATCACTGCATGCATTCCGTTGTCGCGGAAATATTCGCCCATCGCGCAGCCGGTATAGGGCGCGAGGAATTGGAGCGGCGCCGGTTCCGATGCAGTCGCGGCGACGACGATCGAATATTCCATCGCGCCGTTTTCCTCGAGTGCGCGGACGATCTGCGCGACGGTCGAGCGCTTCTGCCCAACCGCGACGTAGATGCAGTAGAGCTTCTGGCTTTCGTCTCCCGACTTGTTGACTTCCTTCTGGTTGATGAAGGTGTCGAGGGCGACTGCGGTCTTGCCCGTCTGGCGGTCCCCGATGATCAGCTCGCGTTGCCCGCGTCCAATCGGAACGAGCGCGTCGAGGGCCTTGAGGCCGGTCTGCACCGGCTCGTGGACCGACTTGCGCGGGATGATGCCGGGGGCCTTCACTTCGACACGGCGGCGCTCGGAAAACTCAATCGGTCCCTTGCCATCGATCGGATTGCCAAGCGCATCGACGACGCGTCCGAGCAGGCCCTTGCCGATCGGAACGTCGACGATCGTGCCGGTCCGCTTGACCGTCGAGCCTTCCTCGATCTCGGCATCCGAGCCGAAGATGACTACGCCGACATTGTCGGCCTCGAGGTTGAGCGCCATGCCCTTGGCGCCGCTGTCGAACTCGACCATTTCGCCCGCCTGGACATTGTCGAGGCCGTAGATTCGGGCGATTCCGTCGCCGACCGAGAGCACGGTCCCGATTTCGGAGACCTGCGCTTCGGCGTCGAAATTCGCGATCTGATCGCGGATGACGCGGGAGATTTCAGCGGCGCGGATGTCCATGGTTCTTGCTTAGCCTTTCATCGCCTGAGCGAGACGGTTGAGTTTGGTTCGGATCGAGGCGTCGATCTGCTGGCTTCCGAGCTTCACGACAATTCCGCCAAGGAGCGAGGGATCGACCGAGGCTTCGATGTTGACGTCGCGTCCGGCGCGAGCTCGGAGCTGTTGCCGGAGGCTTGCAAGCTGTTCACCGTTCAGCGGGCGCGCCGTCACCACGTCCGCGGTCGCTTCGCCGCGATGCTCGGCGGCGAGGCGGCGAAATGCGCGGATGATGGAGAGGAGGGCTTCCTTTCGGCCGTTCCGCGCGAGCACGCCGAGAAAGTTCGTCGTGACCGGATCGAGACCGAGCTGCGGAGCAAGTGCGGCGAATGCCCTTCCGGCCTCCGGTCGCGACACGAGAGGGCTCGCGACGAGCTCCTGGAAATCCTTCGAATCGAGCAGCGTCTGGCTTAGTGCCTCGAGGCTCCTGCCGACGCTCTCGATTTGCCGCTGATCGCGAGCAAGGTCGAAAAGCGCGGACGCGTATCGCCCCTCTAAGCTGGCCCGAATGCCGCCGGATGTCTCCACGCGCGAAAAGCTCCAGAAACGGAATATTGCCCCGATGCGAAAAACGGGGCGCCAAAACGGCTTGCGCCGGACACCCCCATCGGTTGGCGCGGCCACTAGCAAGGGGCCAGCAGCGATGCAAGGCGGCTGCTGCGCCGTCCTGATTTCGCCCTAATGCGAGCTCGCTCCAGAAACAACGAGCGTTTCGAGGTTCGTCTCGATTCATGGGCGGAATGAAAGGTGGCCAGCTTTGAGCGCAAGTCGCAGGAAGCAAGAAATCTTCGCTCCATGTACGACTTCTCCCATGACCTACCGAATCACAGGGCTGGATCCGGCGCCTTACGAGCCGTTCTTTGGAATGACCGACGAGGAGCTCGCCAAGCGGGGGATCGTCCGCATGCCCGTCACTCAGAAGCCGAGCTTTCCGTGCCGGGTCAGCCTGACCGACCGCGACATCGGCGAGAGCGTGCTCCTGCTCAACCATCTCAGCCACGACGTCGCAAACCCCTATAGG
>DATATH010000091.1:0-10111 GCA_036268895.1 Sphingomicrobium sp.
GATCTGGTCCGACAGCCCGGCTGCTAAATTTTCCTGCATCTCGAACCGGTGTGAATAGACAATCACGCCGTGGCGCATGTCTTCGACCTGCACAAAGGCCTTAATTGATGAGGGCGCGCGTTGCACGTCGCCGGAAATCAGTAGGTCCGGGGGGCGTCTTGCAGTGCGCGCCTCAATCAATGCTACCGGATAACCGCCTTCAGTCAGCGCATAGGACAATGATGCGCGGGTCGCCTGCGCAAGACCACGAATATTCTGGTCCGAAGAATCCGCGGAAATGGGCAATATTGCGACCGTCGGGAGGCTCTCCTCGCCGCGGCCGCCGTCATATCGCACGAACCAGCCCGCGGCGGAGATCAGCAGGGCAGCGCTAATCGCTGCAATAGCCCACCGGGCTCTCTTCGATTCAGTCTTCGCCGCCTCGACCAGGCGGTAGCCGGAACGCGGGACCGTTTCGATCTCGAAGCCGCCGGCACGCTGCGCGAACCGGCGCAACGCCGAAATCGAGCGATTTATGACATCGTCGCCGACAAAGCGGGTGCCCCAGCATTGCTCGACGAGCTGGTCGCGGGTGACGACGCTCCCCTTTCGCCGGACCAAAGCAATCAGGACTTTGAGATTCTGCGGCTGCAGCCTCTCTCTGCCGTTTTCGAACTCGGCTTCGCGCGAGAGCGGATCGATGCTGGCGCACCCGATCTCAAATGGAATCTCTGTCGCCAACTCGATCCTGCGTTCCAGTAGGCCGAGATCCATGCGCACGCCCCTCCGCGTGCCATCCTAACAGAATCAGGAAAGCTCCTCCATTCGGGCTCGAGGCCTAGAAATCAGAAATAAATCAGCTTTCGCCCATGGATAAGCGGCCACAAGCTGCGCAGCACGTCCCTGCTCGTTCGAGGAACGCCAATGGGGGCAGCTTCTCGTTCCGATGGAGGGTGAAATGCGCAAGTTGATCCTGCTCTGTGCCGCAGGCACGATGGCAACGGCGATGCCAGCTGCACTCCGGGCCGACCCGCCAGGCCGAGGCTCAGCGGCGGATGCCCGAGCATTTTGTGAGTATCAGATCAGTCTCAATCCGTCGCTGACGCTGGGAGAGTGCATGAGCTACCTGCTTTCAGGCGAAGAAGGCTATCTCACTCAATATTGCCAGTATCTCGAAAACATCGGCGAACTCCAAACCGAGGGCCTCAGTTTTTCCGAATGCGTGCGCTACTTCCACCAGGGCGATTGATCGTCCCTGCTGAGGCGGTCGGCCGGTCCAATTCCATCCGGAAAGTGGATCGGCCGAGATTCATGCGATCACCGCAGCCCTATTTCGGTGCCTGCGGCTCCTCGGGATCCATCAGGCGCCGGGTCAGATAGATCATCTCCAGAGCGCTGGTGTGCGCTGCCTCCTTGAGGTTCGCACCCGCGGCATGGCCGCCTTCGGTGTTCTCATAATAAAGGAAGGGCAGCCCATATTCTTCCATCCGTGCGGCGAACTTTCGCGCATGCTGCGGTCCGACCCGGTCGTCCTTGGTCGTGGTGAAGATGAAGGGGACTGGGTATTTCCCGTCGCGCCGGAGATTCTGATAGGGCGAGGTCTTCTCCCAGAAGGCGCGGACCGACGGGTCGTCGATGCTCCCATATTCGCCTTCCCATGATGCGCCGGCAGCGATCTTGGAGATTCGGATCATGTCGAGCAGCGGAACTTCGATGTCGACCGCGTTCCAGAGCTCGGGATGCTGGATGAATTCGACGCCCATCAGCAGCCCGCCGTTCGACCCGCCGCGAATTCCAAGGCGCCGCGGGCTCGTGACCTTCGTTGCAATGAGGTCCTTCGCGACAGCTGCGAAATCGTCATAGATGATCTGCCGCTTGGCCCCGAGACCAGCTTCGTGCCACGCCGGCCCGAACTCGCCGCCGCCGCGAATGTTCGCGAGCGCATAGACGCCGCCTTTTTCCAGCCACAGCTTGCCCGTCGTCGCGGAATAATTGGGCGTCTGGCTCACTTCGAACCCGCCATAGGCATAGAGCAAGGTCGGATTGTTCCCGTCGAGTTTCATGTCCTTCCGGTGGACGAGGAAGTAGGGGATCCTGGTCCCGTCGCTCGATACCGCCTCGCGCTGCTCGGCGACGAGGTTCGACGCATCGAACTTGGCTGGCTGGCTCATGATCTCCCGGACCTCGCCCGTTCCCGCATCAGCGAGGTAAAGCGAAGGCGGGGTGAGGAAGTTCGTGACCGCGAGGAACGCCTGGTTGTTGGCGTGGCTGGTATCCACAATCGCGATCGTCGAATTGTCGGGAAGCTCGAGCGACGAGCGCGTCCAGCCGCCGTTCGCTTTGGGTTTGAAGACAAGGGTCCGGCCGCGGACATTGTCGAGGATCGAGACGAGAAGGGCGCCCTTGGCCGCAGACGCGCCCTCCAGAGCTTCCCGCGGGCCTGGCGAATAGATCAAGCTCGGCTTGAGGTGCCGGGGGCTGGCGCGGAGCTGTGCCAGATCGACCGACAGGAGGCTGCCTGCCGGATATTTCTTGCCCGTTGCGGACGGCGACCAGGCTTCCTGAGACTGGATGATGACGCGGCCATCGACCATGTCGACGAGCTGCGATTTCTCAGGGATTGAAATCCGCTTCACGCCCTTGGGGCCGATCAGGAAGGTCTTCGAGTGCCAGAAGTCGGTCCCCTCGACGACGACCGGAAGGGTTCGGTTCTCAGCGTCGCGAAGCACTCCGCCGCCGGCCTGCACGTCCTTCTTCGTGCCGCGGAAGATCTCGGTCGCTGAAGCTAGCGCCTGTCCTCGCTTGAGGCGCTTGACGATATAGGGATAGCCGGAGCTTGTCAGTTCGCCCGGCTTCCATTCACGGCTGACGAGCAAGCTGTTCTCGTCCTGCCAGCTGACATCCTGCTTCCCCTTGGGAAGGCTAAAGCCGCCTTTCACGAACTTGCCCGTCTTGAGGTCGAATTCGCGGACCGTGACCGCGTCCTCGCCGCCATCGGAGAGGCTTATGAGACAGCGACGCTCGAGAGGGCGTGCGCACTGAGCGCCTTTCCACACCCAATTGGCCTTCTCGGCCGAAGCCAGCGCATCGAGGTCGAGAACCGTTTCCCATTGCGGATCGCCGCTGGCGTAGCTCGCAAGGCTTGCTCGGCGCCAGATTCCACGAACATGATCGGCATCCTGCCAGAAATTGTAGACCTGGCCGGCGATGAAGGAACCGTAGGGAATCCTGTCCTTGGCCTGCGCGATCTCGAGCGCTTCCTTGTAATATTGCTGGTAGCGCGGGTCGGATTCGAGGATGGCGGTGCTCCGCGCATTATGGGCATCGACCCAGGCCATCGCCTTGGGCGAGGAGACGTCCTCCAGCCACAGGTACGGATCATTGCTCGCGTCCTCGGCGCGTGCCGCGCTCATTGCGCAACCCGCGATCGCGACCGCCGCCAAAAGCAATCCCTTGTGCATGATGAACAAACCCTCCCGCTCACAGGGGGTTGAAATGGCGGGGGATTGAAGATCGAGTCAACACGCCCTTCGACGAGCGACGGACGCGCCGCTCAGCTCTTCTTCGACCGTGCGACGTCAATCGCCTGTTTGAGCGCATTGTAGCCCACTGCGCCATTCATGACCCGGTCGCCGATCACGAAGAGCGGAGTGCCCGTTGCGCCGAGCTGGCCCGCGAGCTGGAAATTCTTCTTGAGCTCGGCTTCGATCTCGGGATCGTCCTTGGGCTGAGGCGGGATCCCCGCCGCTTGAGCCGCGGTTGCGTTCGTCGCCGGAGCGGGCCGGCCGGTCGCCCACAAGGTGTCGTGAAACTTGGCAAAACGCCCGAGCCTCGATGCTTCGAGCGAGAGCCGCGCTGCGGTCACGCTGTCGGGGCCGAGGATCGGAAGGTCGCGGTAGACGACGCGCAGGCCCTTGTCCTCCTGAAGAAGGCGGTCGACGACAGGGTTGCTCGCCTTGCAGTAAGGGCAGGCGTAATCGTAGAATTCGACCAGCGTCACCTCGGGCTTGGCCGAGCCCTTCCAGGAACTTTCGAACGGGGTCTCGATCGCCGCCCGATTCCCGGCAAGGACCGGCGCATATTGAGCGTCACGGAGCGCATCGACCGCGTCGGGCAGGATCTTGGGATCGGAGATCAGGCCCTGGCGAACGATCCGGCTGCTGAGCACGTTGGGAAGCGCGAAGAAGAGGGCCGCCGCGGTCAGAAGCGAGCCGACGACACCGCCCGCTATCGCTGCTCCCAATATCCAGCGTGTCGGCGCCGCCCCCCTGACGTCAGTCACTCTTTGTCATTCCTGTATTTCTTGTCTTTCTTGGCCAGCTCGGCCTTCGACACCATGGCGATATCCTGCGCCCGAAGATAGTCAGGGCTTCCCGGAGCGATCCCCTTCATGGCCATCTGAGCGCTTGCGAGCGCCATCTTGGGGTTGCCTTCGAGATTGCTCCTCTCGGCGGTCGCGAGGCTCGCGCGCGCCTGGTCGCCTTCGCGGTCGTAGATGATCCCGAGCTGGTACCAGGCGAAGGGGTCCTCGTTGTCGCGATCGACCGCGACCTTGAGGATCTGCTTGGCCTCGTCGAAATTCTTCGGGTCCTCGGTCGCGACGAGCGCATGACCCAGAAGCGCCGCGATCATCGGTGCATTGCCGGATCGCTCGGTCGCCTCCCTCAACGCCGGAATGGCTTCCTTGGGCTTTCCGTCCTCGAGCAGGATCTGACCCTTGAGCTCGAGGAAGTATGGATCGTGCGGATCGGCCGCGAGAAGGGCGTTGGCCTCCGCTTCGGCCTTATTGGGATAGCCGCCGAGGTGATAGGCGTAAGCCCTGGCATAATGCGCCGGAATGCTCTGGTCGGTCTCGGGATAGCGAAGCACCGCCTGCTTGGGATTGACGTAGCCTAACAGCTTCGCCTTCACACGCTCGAACTCAGCCTCGAGCTTGGGGTCGGTCGGCTTGTTCCAGGCGGGATCGCCTTTGAGCTTCTGCTGAAGCGCCTGGATGCGCTCGGCGGTGATCGGGTGATCGCTGTCGAAACTATCCTTGTTGTAGATTGCGAGCCGGTATTCCTCGTTCTGCAGCTTGGCGAAGAAATCGAGCATTCCCTTGCCGCTGATCCCCGCCTGCGAAAGCAGGCGCGAACCGGTCGCGTCAGCGGTCGCTTCCTGTGCCCTCGTGAAAGCCATGAACTCGCCGAGAGCCGCGCGCTGGCCGGCCATCATCACGCCCATGCCGGCATCCCCGGCACCCGCTGCGGCAGCCGCAACACCCAACAGGAGCGACAGAATGGTAATTCCCATCGCCTGCTTCTGGCCCTCGCCGCTGCGGATAGAATCGCCGGCAATCACGTGTCCGAGCTCATGCGCGACGACGCCTTGCAGCTGGTTCACATTGTCGGTCGCCTCGAGGAGGCCGGACTGGACATAGACGGTCTGACCCTGCGCCACGAACGCGTTGATCTCGGGGTCGTTCAACAGGATAACCTTGACGCTGTTGGGATCGAGCTTGCCGGCCTTGATCAGCGGCACCGACATCTCACGAAACATCGCCTCGGCCTCGGTGTCGCGAAGGATCTGCGGCCCCGAATCATCCTGCGCCGCGACCGGCTGCCAGCCGGCAAAGGCGAGGGTCAGCGCAAGCATGAACATGCGCGCGAAGCGGGAGACCGGCAACTTCATGCGCGGCCGATTACCACTTTCCTGACTGAACGCGGGATGAAAACTGGTCCTCCGCCGCTTCTTATCCGAAGGTGCGTTGCCACCATCCCCGGCGGGGTTCGCCAGCTTCCGCCGCCGTATCGTTGTTCGCAGCAGGAACGCTAGTTGGCTCTTCAGCCGCCGGCTCGATCGCGTCCTTGGCTCTCGTCCGGCGCTTGCGTGCCGGCTTTGCCGGCTCTCCAGCCTCGTCGGCGGTCGCGGCCGGCGGAGCGCTGGCCGGGGCCGGCTCGGGAACCGCAATCTCTGCTTCGGCCGGGGCTTCGGCAGCCGCCTTCTTCGAACGGCGACGCTTCGACTTGGGCTGGGGTTCTTCGGCGGGTCCAGTCTTGCCGATCGGCAGCTCCTCGTCGATCGGCCGCTCGATCATCGGCGAACTCTCCGGCTCGACAATCTCTTCGCCCGGCAAGGCTTCACCGCCCGCGTCCGCGGCCTTCCGGCCACGCCGCCGTCGTCGGCGCTTGCCCCCTTCCTCCTTCAACTCGGGGGCGACTTCCACTTGGCTCGAGGGCAGCTCATCAGCAGCAACCGGGGGCTGCCCTTCGGGCTGCTCAGCCTCGCCTTCGGCACCCTCGCGCCGGCCACGTCCGCGACCGCCACGGCGGCGACGGCGGCGGCGGCGTGGCTGGCGGTCGCCTTCGCGCTCTTCGCCGATTGGCTCGGCGTCTTCCTCTTCTTCCTCGCCCTCGAGAGAAATCTCGAGAGTTTCTTCCTCGTCTTCCTCGTCTTCCTCGTCTTCCTCGCCTTCCTCGTCTTCCGGCTCTTCACCCTCGATCGGCGCGGCTTCGAGACGGGGAGCGGCGATCGGGCGGCCACCGGAACTCTCGACCGTCATTCGAGCGCCTTCGAAACCCTCGTCGATCAGGATTTCGATGAAAACTCCGTAGCGTTCCTCGATATCGGCAAGCTCGGCGCGTTTCTTGTTCAGCACATAAACGGCCGCTTCCTTGCCGGCACGGAGCAGGATCCGGTCGCCGCGGCCGCGAGCCGCCTCGTCTTCGATGATCCGGAGCGCAGACAGGCCCGCCGAAGCAGCGGTGCGCATCAGCCCGGTGCCGTCGCAATGCTGACAGGGCTTGGTCGAGGCTTCGAGCACGCCCGTGCGAAGCCGCTGACGGCTCATTTCCATCAACCCGAAGCTTGAAATCCGGCCGACCTGGATGCGCGCCCGATCGTTCTTCAGCGCGTCCTTCATTGCTTTTTCGACCTTCCGGACATGGCTCGACTGCTCCATGTCGATGAAGTCGATGACAATGAGGCCCGCCATGTCGCGCAGCCTCAGCTGCCTTGCGATCTCCTGCGCGGCTTCGAGGTTCGTGTTGTAGGCCGTTTGCTCGATATTGTGCTCGCGGGTCGAGCGGCCCGAGTTGATGTCGATCGAAACCAGGGCCTCGGTCGGATTGATGACGAGATAGCCACCAGACTTCAGCTGAACGATCGGCTGGTACATGGCGGAAAGCTGGTCCTCGACGCCGGAGCGCTGGAACAAGGGCGTCGTCTCGCTGTGCAGCTTCACCCGGCGCACATGGCTCGGCATCAAGAGCTTCATGAAGCCGCGAGCCGCCTTGTAGCCTTCCTCGCCCTCGACGATCACTTCCTCGATCTCGCGGTGATAAAGATCGCGGATCGCCCGCTTGATGAGGTCGCTGTCGCGGTAGATCAGCGCCGGGGCGGTGCTCCCGAGCGTACGCTCGCGGATCTCGTCCCAAAGACGCGCGAGATAGTCGAAGTCGCGCTTGATCTCGGTCTTGGTGCGCTGAAGTCCGGCGGTTCGGACAATGAGGCCCATGGTCGAGGGCAGCTTCAGGTCCGACATGATCGATTTGAGGCGCTTGCGGTCGGCCCCGTTCGAGATCTTGCGCGAAATCCCGCCGCCGTGGCTGGTGTTGGGCATCAGCACGCAATAGCGGCCGGCGAGCGACAGATAGGTGGTGAGCGCAGCACCCTTGTTGCCGCGTTCCTCCTTGACCACCTGGACGAGCAGTACCTGGCGGCGCTGGATCACGTCCTGGATCTTGTAGCGGCGGCGAAGAGCCTGGCGTTTCTTGCGCAGCTCGTCGGCGGCGGACTCGTCGACCGGCGAGCGCGCCGATCCGGTCCCGGCCTCGGTGGTCGTCCCCGTGGCGTCGGCGATATCGATGTCCTCGGCCGCGTCCTCCTCGGCCGGTGCGTCGTCCTCGTCGGCCTCGAACTCGAACGAGCGCAGCCGCTCTTCCTCGGCGGCATGCTCGGCCTCCTCGCGCAGCAGCGCGTCGCGGTCGGCCTTCGGGATCTGATAATAGTCGGGATGGATTTCGCTGAAGGCAAGGAAGCCGTGGCGGTTGCCGCCATAGTCGACGAACGCCGCCTGGAGCGACGGTTCGACCCTCGTGACCTTGGCTAGATAGATATTCCCTTTGAGCTGCTTGTGCTCAACGGATTCGAAGTCAAACTCTTCGATCCGGTTGCCTTTGACGACCGCGACCCGGGTCTCCTCCGGGTGGCGCGCATCGATAAGCATGCGCATGGACATTGAAAATTCTCCAGGCGCGCCGGTTCAGCGTTCTAACGCTCCGTCGCGCGATGATTGGGGCCTCGCGGAGCGCGTACTGGCGAACTGCGATGGCAGGATGACTGGAAAGCGTGTCTGCTCCATGCGCCATCCCGCGCCGTTGCGCGGGGGACGCCGCTTCATCGAAGAGCGGATGAAGGGCAGTCTGTGACGTCATTCGAGCTTCAACCTTGTCGAACCGCGGTCTTTCGCACCGTCCGCGGCATGAGTTCCTCGGCATTGCGCCGAAGATCGAAATCTGAGTTAGCATCGCAGGCTTGGCCCCGCAACCTTCGCAGCTGCACAAAGCTGTGGAGGACGGGTGGCCTGGCGCTCCTGACTTTTTATAGGATGACAGCCGAAGCACTGCTGCTATCCGGGCCCCCCGTGATCAGCAGAAGCACTCTATCGGACCGCCGCGGGATGTGGGCGTTCGCCCTCGGCGTGGTCGCGGTCACGGGAGGGGTGCTGCTCCACATTCCGATGTTCCTGATGGGACGGGGGTCGCATTACCGGCTCTACGGAATGCCGATGGGCAGCGAGATGTACGCCGGCATGGCGTTCATAATCCTCGGGGTAGCGATCGCCGCCTATGGATTGTTGCCAAGGAACATCTCCGAGCAACTGAGCGCGAGCCAGGAGATCGTCGTCACGCCCCCCGAGGATGCGCCGCTCTCGGTTCGGCACTGGACGCTCATGCTGGTTCTCGTCGTCGCGCTCGGCATCGACATCATGAAGCCGGCAAGCCTCGGATTCACGATTCCCGGAATGGTGGACGAATACCACCAGACGAAGGCGACAGTGTCCCTGGTGCCGTTCTTCGCACTCGTCGGGACGGCGCTCGGATCGATCGTCTGGGGCGCTCTTGCAGACATCTACGGCCGCAAGGCAACGATCCTGCTCTCCGCTGTAATGTTCGTCGGGACTTCGATCTGCGGGGCCATGCCGTCGCTCGCCTGGAACGTCGGCATGTGCTTCATGATGGGCGCCGCTGCTGGCGGGATGCTCCCGGTTACCTACGCCCTGCTCGCCGAGATGATGCCGAGCAAGCACCGCGGCTGGAGCCTGGTACTGGTCGGTGGCCTCGGCGCCACGGTAGGTTATTTTGCCGCGAGCGGCTTTTCCGCTCTGCTCCAGCCGATCTTCAGCTGGCGAATCCTGTGGCTATTGAACCTGCCCACCGGTCTCTCGCTCGTCCTCCTTGGCGCGCTCATTCCGGAATCGGCCAAATTCCTCCTCGCTCGCGGCCGCAAGGAGGAGGCGAGGGAGGTGATGGAGCGGTTCGGATCCCGCGCCCGCCATACCCGTCCAGCCGAGCAGATCGCGTTCGAGCGCGGCCCTTCCGTCGCGCTCACCGGACGAGCGTTTTTCGGCAAACTCTTCGCGCTGAGCCTTGCCGGCATCTGCTATGGCCTGATCAACTTCGGCCTGCTTTTGTGGCTGCCCGCCGATCTGGTCTCGAAAGGCTATAGCGTCGGCCTTTCGAGCAAGCTCCTCGCCGAATCTGCGCTGATTGCCTTTCCGACGGTCTTCATCGTCGCTTTCGCCTACAGCGCCTGGAGCAGCAAATGGTCGGTGGTGACCTCGATCGCCGTCACCGCCGCGGGGCTCTTGGGAGTCCTGCAACTCGAGTTTACCGGGAGGGGAAGTCCCGTTCTTCCAGTCGCGCTTCTCATCGTCGGGATCAATGCGCTGATTGCCATGCTCCTGCCCTACACGTCCGAGAGCTTTCCGCTGCGAATCCGCGGGCGAACGACGGGAACGGTGGCGGCGTGCAGCAAAGCGGGAGGCGTGTTCGCTCAGCTCCTGGCGATCTTCGCTCTCGTTCCGCCGTTATCCCTGGTCTCGGTCATCATCATGGTCCCGGCGGTCGCCACGCTCTTCCTCGTCGCCTGG
>DATATH010000092.1:0-16386 GCA_036268895.1 Sphingomicrobium sp.
CACTCCGTCGACCGGATATTTGGCCTCCGCACCCTCCCACGGGTCGCTCTCGAGCTGCTTCATGCCAAGCGAGATGCGCTGCGTTTCGCGGTTGATGCGGATGATCTGAACCTTCACCGTGTCGCCGATATTCAGAACCTCGGACGGGTGATTGACGCGCTTGTAGGAAATGTCGGTGACGTGAAGCAGGCCGTCGATGCCTCCGAGATCGACGAACGCGCCGTAGTCGGTGATGTTCTTGACGATGCCCTCGATCACCTGGCCCTCGTGGAGAGACTGAATGAGGCCGCTTCGCTGCTCGGCCCGAGTTTCCTCGAGGATTGCGCGGCGCGAAACCACGATATTGCCGCGGCGGCGGTCCATCTTGAGGATCTGGAAGGGCTGCGGAACATCCATCAGCGGCTGCACGTCACGGACCGGTCGGATATCGACCTGCGAACCCGGAAGGAACGCCACGGCGCCGCCGAGGTCGACCGTGAATCCGCCCTTCACCCGGCCGAAGATCGCGCCCTCGACGCGGTTGCCGGCCTCGAATTCCTTTTCGAGCTTGTCCCAGGCAGCTTCGCGGCGAGCGCGATCGCGCGACAGCATCGCCTCGCCGGCCGAATTTTCGACCCGGTCGACATAGACCTCGACCTCATCGCCGATCTTGAGTTCGGCCTTCTGGCCAGGCGCGGCGAACTCACGCAGCGCAACCCGGCCTTCGCTCTTCAAGCCGACGTCGATGACCGCCATGTCATTCTCGATCCCGGTGACGGTGCCCTTCACCACCTTGCCTTCGAAGGCTTCGTTCTCGCCGCCGAGGCTTTCGTTGAGGAGGGCCGCAAAATCGTCGCGGGTCGGGAATGTGGTCGTCGCCATAAGAAGATTGTCTTCCTGTAACTTCAAATTCGCTTGCCGCGCCCGCCACCATGGCAAGGCTTCCGCATGCGGACCTGGTTCAATTCTGTGCCGCCAGCGCACCATGCGCCGGAAGCGTCTCCCGGGCCTTGAACCAAGGACAACCCGACGACAAAAAGCGCGTCCCGGTGCCGGCCGCTGCCGGTTCACCGCACGCGCTCGCCGAAGTGACGGGCTGTCCAGAGGGGATCATCGCCCGCCGGACGGCGGCGCCCTTAGCTCAAAAGCGCCCTCGACAGCAAGTTTCGGGTTGGCGATTGTCACGAACAAGTCAACAGTCGTGATAGTCAATTAACTTGACTTTTGTTTCGCTACCCGGCTAGCGGCGAGGGCATGGAAGACGCACCTTGGTATGATGACGTGGTATTCCCGGCGCTGCTGAGGCACGCGCGGACGACCTATGGCAAGGCGATGCGGGTCGCCCTTGATGAAGCCGGCTTCGACGACATCCCCGGCAACGGCCTCTACATCATCGGTGGACTGGCGCTCGAGAACCGCGACATTCCGCTTCGGCGGCTGGTCAGGGAGCTGGGAATCACCAAGCAGGGCGCCGGCCAGCTCGTCGATGCCCTGGTGATGCGCGGCTACCTTACGCGCGCCGTCGACGAGAACGACCGCCGACAGCTTATCCTCACTCTTACCGAACGCGGCCGCGCCGCGGCAACGGTCCAGTCCGAGGTACGCGGTCGGATCGATGGGCAGCTCCTTGAGCGGGTCGGCGAGGCCGATGTAAAGGCTGCCCGGCGAACGCTCGCAGCACTGATCGACATGCGGCGAGAGGAAGCGACCGTCCAGCTGGAACCTGTCGCCGGAAAATAGGAATATTCCTATTGCGCTATAGGAACAAATAGGGAACATGACTGCTGTGCGCGCCTGGAGTCGCCTGTCATGCTTGTCCTCGATCCTGCATTGCTGATCGCTCTTGCTGCGCTCATCAGTAGCCTGTCGGCGTTTGTCTGGGCCGTTCGCCGCAAGCCTTGATAGAGCAATTTCAGACGAGCTCGCGCGTCATCTCGATCATCGTGCGTCGGAAACCCGCGCGCTCGAACATCGCCTGAGCGACATGGTTCTTCTCGGCGGTGAAAAGCAGCACCCGCGGAGCGCCGAGTTTTCCAAGCGCGGCGAACGTGGCGTCCATCAGCGAACTTCCGATCCCCTTCCGCCGCTCGGCCGGGTCGACGACGAGGTCGTAGATGACTCCAGCCGGACCGCGCAGCGTCATGTAATCATTCCCTTCCATGCCGGCATAGGAATAGCCGATGACGTCGCTGCCTCGAACGGCGACGAGCACAACCATCTCGGGTCGGCTGATCCGCGAGATGAGAAACTCGCCGTAACGCTCCGGAAGCTGTGGCAGCGGCGCGATGAAGCGCTTTGGATCAAAGCGATGGTGTTCACTAACGAGCATCGCCCCGAGCCTGCCCATCGCTCTTTCATCATCGGCCCGGGCGCGGCGCACGGTCACGGTTGCGGTCATTGCTTCAACTTCTCGCAGCGCCGGCACGGCAGCGCAACGTTAACCATCGCTGATGACCCAAACTTAGCCTCTTCGGGCGAGGATTGGGCGCATGACGCCGCGATATATTCTTCTCGCCGCAACCGCCCTTCTCGGTGCGAGCCCGGCGGCGGCCCAGCAGTTCGAGGGGGCAACCGGTGATCTTGCGACACGTCTCCTTGCCGCGCACAACCAGGAGCGGGCGCTGGTCGGTGCGCCGCCGCTCGAATGGGATGCAAAGCTTGCCTCCGACGCCGCCTCCTATGGCCCGGCGCTCGCAACGCTGAGGCACCTTGTCCACTCGCCGCGGGACACGAGGCCGAACGAGCGCGAAAACCTCGCAATGGCGTGGCACGGAACCCTCACCCCCGAGCAACTGGTCGACTTGTGGAGCCGGGAAAAACGGCTTCTCGAACCCGGGCTTTTCCCCGCTGTCAGCCGCACCGGTAACTGGGAGGACGTCGCCCATTATACGCAGATGGTCTGGCCGACGACCACGCACCTCGGCTGCGCCATTTTTGCGGCCGATTGGGATTATCTCATCTGCCGCTATTCGCCGCCGGGCAACAAGGACGGCAAACCGGTCTTCGTCACGGCCTCCGCGACCGGCGCCAGATCGGGATCGCGATAGAAGGTCCTAATCCTCGTCAATTCCTCGGCGCCAAGAAATTTGCCCTCCCATGCAAGGACTTGTTGGGCTAATTGCCAGAACAGAAATTTCTCGATCAGAACAGCAGGGGCAAAGGGGAATGGTACGCTTGAGCTTGTTGGCAACGGCGGCCGCGTTCGGGCTTGCCGCGCCGGCACTGGCACAGGAAGCGGACGTCGCTCCGACGGCCGTGACAAGGCCTGCTCCCCCACCCGCCCCCGCGCCGGTTGCCGACAGCGACGTACTTCCTTTCTATGCGGCACATCCGGGAACGCTCGTCTGGCTGCGCGACGTCAATAGCCGCGTGGCGGCGGCGAAACTGGTCGACATCTTCAAGCGCGCTCCGATCGATGGCCTGGCGCAGGGTCCGGCACTTGCATCCTCGGTGGAAGCTGCGATTGCCAGCGGAACGGCGGCGGACGACCAGATCATTTCCACGGCATGGGTCCGCTACGTCCAGGCGCTGAAGCGGCCGGTCCAGAACATCAGCTTCGGCGATCCGACACTTCAGCTCCAGCCCCCCTCGGCAAGCGATATTCTTGCCGAGGCGCTCGCAGCGCCATCCCTTGCGCAGCACATCGATTCCCTCGCTAACGTCAATCCCTTCTATGCGGCGCTGCGCGACGATGCGATTGCTGGCGGACAGCAGGACGATCCCCACGTTCGAGCGACCCTCGACCGGCTTCGCCTCATTCCCGCCAAGGGACGCGCAATCCTGGTCGATGCCGCCAACGCCGAGCTGATGATGCTCGACGACGGCAAGGTCGTCGACACGATGAAGGTGATCGTGGGCAAACCCGACTTCCCGACGCCGCTTCTCGCCGGCAAGGTCTGGTACGTGACCTTCAATCCCTATTGGCACATCCCGCAGGACGTCGCGAAAAGGAAAGTCGCCCCGATCGTTCTCAAACGCGGCGTCGCTTATCTAAAGGCTGCGCGCTACCAGACCGTCGCAGCGTTCGGCGGCGACAAGGAAGAGCCGATCGACCCCACGAAAATCGACTGGAAGGGGGTCGCCGCCGGCGATGTCGAAGTGCACATCCGGCAGCTTACCGGGCCTTACAACATGATGGGCAAGATGAAGTTCGGCTTCGTCAACGACGATGGCATTTTCCTCCACGACACTCCGCACAAGGATTTGTTCGAGAAGGACAAGCGCAACCTCAGCCTGGGCTGCGTACGGGTCGAGCATCCCGAGAAACTCGCTCAATGGCTGTTCGGACACGAACCGCCGATACCTGGCGACGATGCCGAAGAGAATGTGCGCATCGGCGATGATGGAGTGCCTATCTACATCAGCTATCTGACGGCGCGCCCCGACGGGACCAGCATCGCCTTTGCCGACGACGTCTACAAACTCGACGGCGAGACCGCCGGCGGCAAAGGGGCGGCGACGGCTTCGGCAGCCGCTGCCAAATAGGCAAATTTCGCTCGGCCGATTTCAATTCGGCGAGCGTGGCCGGCGTCCCGGCTATTCACAATGAGCAATTGGTTGGGAAGCTTCGCGCGAGTCGCCCTCTTCCAGCACTAATCCGAAAGCAGTATCGGCCTCCCGTCGCAACGAACAGGTCCGACTCGACGGATAGTATCAGACCGCCCCTCGGCCATTCGAGACCGGCGCCGGTCCTGACGGCCGGCATTCTCCCCCGGAAGGGCACTCCCCCATGTCATTCATCACAGCCAAAGACGGTACCGAGATTTTCTACAAGGACTGGGGGCCCAAAGATGCCCAGCCGATCGTCTTCCATCATGGCTGGCCGCTCAGCGCCGACGACTGGGACAACCAGCTGATGTTCTTCCTCCACCAGGGTTATCGGGTAGTCGCCCACGACCGGCGTGGTCACGGCCGTTCGGCCCAGACCGACGCCGGCAACGAGATGGACACCTATGCGTCCGACGTTTCGGACCTGGTTGCGGCGCTGGATCTCAGGAACGCGGTCCACGTCGGCCATTCGACCGGTGGCGGCGAGGTCGCTCATTATGTTGCCCGCGCTCAGCCGGGCAGGGTCGCCGGGGCCGTTCTCCTCGATGCGGTGCCGCCCGTCATGGTCAAGAAGGAGTCAAACCCGGGGGGAACTCCGATCGAGGTGTTCGACGGCTACCGCACCGCCTTGGCCAACGACCGTGCCCAGCTCTATCTCGATATTCCGAGTGGGCCCTTCTACAATTTCAACCGGACCGGCGTTACTCCGATCGAGGGCCTGATCCGCAACTGGTGGCGCCAGGGCATGATGGGGAGCGTCAAGGCCGGCTACGAATGCATCAAGGCATTTTCGGAAACCGATTTCACCGAGGACCTGAAGAAGATCGATGTTCCCGTGCTGGTCATCCATAGCGAGGACGATCAGATCGTGCCTTTTGCGGATTCGGCGCCGCTCAGCGTGCGATTGCTGAAGAACGGCAGGCTCAAGACCTACAAGGGCTTGCCGCACGGGTGCCATTCGACGCATCCTGACCTCATCAATGCAGATATCCTCGCGTTCATTCGCGGCGATCAGGTCGGCGAGCCGGCCGAACAAGCTCCAGCGACCATAGCGGAGCCGATGCCGGTCGAATGACGGACGACCTCGGTCCGACCTTTGCCACGCGCGCGGCGCAGATGTTTCCGCGCCTCGGCGAAGAGGAGATTGCGCGGCTCACCCGCTTCGGGGAGCCGCGCAGCTTCCGGTCCGGAGACCTCGTCGCCAGCCCGGGCAAAGTCAGTCCGGGCTTGCTCCTCATCCTGTCGGGCAAGCTCGAGGTCATTCGAACCGACAGCGGAGCAGGCACTCACATCGTTACCCACGAGCGCGGCAATTTCTCGGGCGAGCTCGCCAATCTCTCCGGGCGTCCCTCGCTGACCGAGGTGCGAGCGCTAAGCGATGTCGAAGCGCTCGTCATCCCTCCGGCCAAGTTGCGGGCCCTGCTGGTCGCCGAAGCCGATCTTGGGGAGCGGATCATGCGCGCGCTGATCCTTCGCCGGGTCGGCCTGATCGAAGTCGGGGCCGGCCCGATTGTCGTTGGTGACGAGCATCATCCCGATGTTCTTCGTCTGACCAACTTCCTTCGCCGCAATGGTCACCCTTACGAGAGCCTCGACCCGGCGACGGATTCTTGTGCGCGGACGCTCGTCGAGCGGTTCCATGTCGAGCCGGAACAGCTTCCGATCGTGCTCTGTCCCGGCGGACAGCTGCTCAATAATCCCAGCGAGGATCAGCTCGCGCGCTGCGTTGGACTCGTCGGAGCGCTCGATTCTGAGCGACTTTACGACGTGATCGTCATCGGTGCCGGTCCGGCCGGACTCGCGACCTCGGTTTACGCGGGTTCCGAAGGTCTGTCGGTGCTCGCCATCGATTGCCGTTCCTTCGGCGGACAGGCCGGAGCTTCGGCGCGGATCGAGAACTATCTTGGCTTCCCGACCGGCATTTCGGGCATGGCACTGATGGGCCGGGCGTTCAGCCAGGCTCAGAAGTTCGGGGTCGAGATGGCGATCCCCGACGAGGCCATCAGGCTCAACTGCGGCAACGAGCCGTGCCGGGTAGAGCTTGCGACCGGCGAAAAAGTCCAGGCGCGCGCCATCGTGATCGCGACCGGCGCCCGTTACCGACGGCTCGGGGTCGAAAGACTGGAGGAGTTCGAAGGATCGGCCATCCACTATTGGGCGTCTCCGCTTGAGGGGGACCTGTGCGCGAACGAGGACGTGGTGCTCGTCGGCGGCGGCAATAGCGCAGGCCAGGCGACCGTCTTTCTCGCCAGCCGGGCTCGCCACGTCACCGTCGTTGCGCGACGACCACTGGCCGAAACGATGTCGCAATATCTCGTCGAACGGATCGAGAGCCTCCCCAACGTCGACGTTGTTTTCGGATGCGAGGTCAGTGAGCTCGAAGGCCACGCCGGAGCGCTCGATGCAGTGATGATACGCGACCGCTCCTCCGGCAAGACTAATAAGCTGCCGGCTCGTTTCCTCTTCTCGTTCATTGGAGCGGAGCCGAACACCGACTGGCTGCAGCCTTCGGGGATCAGGCTCGACCAGCGGGGCTTCGTGCTGACCGGCGAAGAGGCCGGCAGCGACCGATTGCCGCTCGAGACCAGCCGCCGCGGAGTCTTTGCGGTTGGCGACGTGCGTTCGATTTCGGTGAAGCGCGTCGCGGCCTCGGTCGGCGACGGTGCACAGGTCGTTGCCGCGATCCACAAATATCTGGCTGCGAACGAGCAGACTGTCTTGATGGAGCTTCAGCCTGCCGCCGAATAATGCGGACCGGCTCGTAAAAGGCAAATTGACGTGAGCCCCGGCTTGGAAGCGGGCCTCGCCTTTGAGGTCAGCCCCTTCGGCGCGCCTTTGACGGAAGTGCTCCGGCCTGGCCCTCTTCGGGCCCGACTCCGGCTTCGCTCATCCTGAGGAAGGTGCGTACGGCATCGGCCGAAACTGCGCGACCGAACAGCCAGCCCTGGGCCTCCGAGCAGCCGAAGCGCTCGAGTGCGGCACGGATCTGCTCCGACTCCACGCCTTCCGCGCTGATCGGCACGTCGAGCGTATGTCCGAGCGCCGCGATCGTATTGACGATCTCCGCTGTTCGCTGGCTGCGCACGATCGTCGTGATGAAGCTCTTGTCGATCTTGATCCGGTCGAGCGGAAGTCGATTGACCTGCGCGAGGCTCGCATAGCCGGTGCCGAAATCGTCGAGCGAGATTCGAACTCCCACATTCTTGAGGCTCGCGATGATCGTCAGCACCTGCTCGCGATCCTCGAGCAGAGAAGCTTCGGTAATTTCGATTTCCAGGCGATTTGCCGGAAAGCCGGTGGCCGACAGAAGCTTCAGGATCTGCTCGGCGAGAGTCGCTTCGCGAAACTGAATGGGAGAGATGTTGACAGCAAGCTTGAGATGCGGCGGCCAGTCGCGCGATTCTCGCATCGCCTGTTCGATGATGGTCATCGTCATTGGAGCGATGAGTCCAGTGCGTTCGGCAGCCTCGATGAAATGCTCGGCATCCATCATCGTGCCGTCAGCTCCCCGCCAGCGGGCGAGCGCCTCGAAACCGACGATCTCCTGCGAGGAAAGGTCGATCAGCGGCTGGAAATAGGGCACGAAGTCGCCGCGTCGGATTCCGACGCGAATATTCTCTTCAAGCTTCAGCCGATCGGAAAGCTCGATCTCGAGCTGCTCGTCGAACCAGGCGAAGGCGTTCCGGCCCGCCCGCTTAGCTGCGTAGAGCGCGACATCGCTTCGGCGAAGTGCGCCTTCCTCATTGTCGCGAGCCTCGAGCCGAGCAAGGCCGATCGAAGCCGATACCTGAAGCTGCGCGCCTTCGGCAAAGACCGGCGCGGAGAGGCATTGCTGCAATCGCTCGGCCACCTCCTCCGCTTCGGAATCGTGGGCTGCTGGGAAGAGCATCGCGAATTCGTCGCCTCCCGTTCGCGCGCTGCACGCGCCGGTAGGAGCGCTCTTGATAAGCGACTCCGCAACGCTCCGAAGCAGCCGGTCGCCTGCCGCGTGGCCATAAAGGTCATTGACCCGCTTGAAGTGATCGAGATCGAGGAGGAGCAGAACGCCCGGGGTTTTCGATTCGAGCATCTCGCTCATCGCGCGCATCAGCTCGCGGCGGTTGGCAAGTCCGGTCCCGGGATCTGTATTTGCATTGCGCTGGGCGAGCCGCTCGGCCGTTTCATAGGCGTCGAGCGCTTCCTTGAGGTCCTTGGATCTGCGCCAGCCGAACAGGATGATGGCGATGTTGAGCAGGAAGGCGACCTCGAGCGTGCTCGACGATTCGCCAAGCTGCACTCCGGCGACCGCCGCGGGCACAATCTTGCTTCCGAGCGCGACGAACAGAAGGATCGCCGCGATCGTTGCGCAACTAGTGATAACGTGGCTGCTCGCCATGCGAACGGCCTTGCTTTTGACGCGCTTCACACCTTGATCCACTTCTTGCCCGGCAGAAGCGTCGCAGAAACAAGTGAATATTGTCCTACATCGACCTTAGGTCAGGTAGACGTTCCTCAACGAGCCGGATGGCCTCGGCAATCGCGGCATCGACATCAAGGTCGCTCGTGTCGAGCCGAATGGCATCCGGAGCCGGCCTCAAGGGCGCGACTTCGCGGGTGGAATCGCGCCGGTCACGCGCTCGGATGTCGGCGAGCACGTCGTCGAGATGGACCTGCATGCCCCTCGCCTCGAGCTCCTTGAGGCGGCGCCCGGCCCGAACCTCGGGCGAAGCGCTGACAAACAGCTTCACATCGGCATCAGGAGCAATGACGGTGCCGATGTCGCGGCCGTCGAGGACGGCGCCGCCTTCCTGCTGCGCGAAATCCTGCTGACGCTTCAGCAAGGCGGACCTCACCGACGCGAAGGCAGAGATCGCCGAGGCTATCCTCGAGACGGGCTCACTCCTCAGCTCCGGATCGTCGGGATCGAGGCCGAGTTCATCACAGGCGCGAAGCGCCTCGAACTCGTTGCCGCCCACTCCGCCCCAGCGCCACAGGTTCAGTGCAACCGCGCGATAGAGAAGGCCCGTATCCATATGCGGCAGTCCGAAATGCCCGGCGAGCGCACGAGCGATCGTCCCCTTCCCGCTGGCCGCCGGGCCGTCGACAGCGATCACCGGCATCAGGCGCGGTCCCGTTCGTTCAGCAAGGGCATGGGGACACGGATAGCTTCTCTTCGCTCGAGGGGACTTGCTTCAGCTACCGCTCGATACCAGATCGGTCCCCGTTCGACGCTCACGCGCGGTGCTTTGACAGGGGCATATCCCTATGGCAAGGCGCGCCGCCGAACGCCCGGCCTGGCCGGCAAGACCTGCACTTCTACTGGAGTTGAGACCCACAATGGTGAAGCCCGAATGGGGCGCCAAGCGCACTTGCCCCAAGTGCTCGACCCGCTTCTATGACCTCGGCAACGAGGATCCCGTCCACTGCATCAATTGCGGAACCGAGTGGATCCCGGAGCCGGTTCTGAAATCGAAGCAGCCGCTGGCCTTCGAGCCGGCCCCTCAGGTCCAGAAGGAAGAGGCGCAGGACGACGCACTCGCCGCTGACGATCTCGCGATCGACGAGGATGAGGAGGCCAGCGCGGACGAGGAAGTCGACCTCGAGACTGGCGATTCCGACCTTGGCGTCGAAACCGCTGGCGAGGACGACGAAGCCTAGCGCTTGCCGCTCGCCGCGGCCGGTCGGGCCACGGCATACATTTCCGTCGCGATTTCCTCGGTGAGCGCGTCCGGATCGCCGTCCGCCTCATAAAGGTTCATGTGCGTCTTGCCGGGAAGGAAGCGCACGTCGGCCTTGCCGCCGAGCCTCTGGAGCACGTCGTGCAGCCGGTGAGCCGCACCGTCGAGGTGAAAGGTGTCGGCCGTGCCGACGATGACATGAATCTTGCCATCGAGATCCTTCTTTAGCGAAGGCCAGTTCCGCTCGAGTCGGTAGGCGATGTCGTAATGATCGCGCCAGTAAGCGACCACCTGTGGGTTCACCGAACCCGTGCGCCGGTCGAACATCTGCATCGGTCGGCCATCGGGACCCTTGGGCGAGAAGACCCAGTCGAACGAGGCCATCTGTCCACCGACCGGGCCGAGCACGGCTTCGAGCCGTGCGAAATCCTCAAAATTCGCAACTTCCTTGCCGTTCATTCGAACCAGCGGGATCGGCTTCCCGCTCGCGTCCAGATAGACGTTGGCATTGGGCCGATAGAGGTCGGCGCCGGTAAAGTCGTGGAAGTCGCTGGGGTCGGGGGAGGTCGACCAGGTTCCGCCGAAGATCTTCGAATAGCGTGTCTGTAGCCACAAGGTAGCCCAGCCACCCGAGGAGTGCCCAGTGAGGAACCGTCCCGAGGCCCTCGAATCCATCCGGTACCTGTGCTCGAGCGAGGGGATCAGCTCGGTGGTTAGAGCCTCGCCCCATGGGCCGTTGTTGACGGAGTCCGCGAATTCATGAGTTCCGGTCGGCGAACTTTCGTCGAGCGCGACCCAGATCATCGGCGGGATCTTGCCATCGCTCATCAGCTTGAGGCGCGCCGCGGCAGTCCACCGGCTCGACGTGTTGCCGCCGCCAAAACCGTGCGTCTGGTAGACGGTCGGCCAGGTCTTCGAGCTGGCAGACGCGTAATCAGGCGGCAGTGCGATCCAGCCTCGCATGTGGACTGGACGGCCCCAGAATGCACTGAGCTTCGGGCTGACGAAGTCGATCGGGAGGGTCCTGGCGAGGTAAGGCGCGATCGACTTCATTTGCTCGTTGCGCGGCGCGTAGGGATCTGTCGCTTGAACGATCCTCGAGAGCCGCAGCGGCGCGATCGGGCCCGGAAGTGACACGTCCGCCACCTCGGAGACGACATCGCCTGCGTCTCGCCCCGAATAATTGTAATTGCCCTTCACATCGAGAACGGCCTGGAGGTAATACCGGCCGGGCGGGAGGCTGGACCAGGCTTGGGGAACTGAATCGCTGTCCCCATCGACCGTTGCGACCTCTCCGGTCGAAAGCGAAGCGACATCGCGAGCCGCAACAGCGGTCGGTGTTCCGGCAAAGGGATTGGCGTCGACCGAGTCTGGCCTCTTCTCGTCGGGCTTGGCGGGCTCGGCGAATATGATCAGGCGCCCGGACATCGGTGTTTGCGAAGGAACGGCGAGCTGGACCGGAACTTCAACCGGATCGGCCGCGGCCGGTTGAGCTGCCGCCAGCCAGAGAGCTCCAAAGGCAACAAGCCGTCGCATCCTCATCCCCGTCCCACGATAATGGCGTGGTCTGTGCGCGAAACGGAAGGTCGCGCAAGGAATTTGTGGTGCTCTAAAAGAGAAGCTCAGGCTGTGCGGCGAAGCCTGTTTGCGTCCGGGCATTGGAGCGGACGTCCGCAGAGGTGGAGCATCGCGCCATAATGAACGGCAAGGTCAAGATAGGCGTTGCGGGTTTGAAGGCTCATCGCTGTGTCGGCCTTAGCGAGGGCCTGAAGATAGCGAGAATGCCAATAATTCGACATCGCTTGTGACTTTCGAACCAAAGTTCCTAAACTGCTAGGCCGCCATGGGGTGCGGTGAGACCCCGGAAAAATATCGGGTCATGAGGCCTGCGCCCGCGTCGGTCAGCTCGACATAGCGTCGGCGACGGTCGAGATGGTCGTCGCGCAGCCTGATCAGTCCTTCTTGCTCCAAGCGAGTTATCCAACGCAGCGAAGTCGCGCCGGGAAGTTCGGTACCATCGGTGACGTTACCGACCGTGTCGCGGCGTTCGAGCACATGGGATTCGAACAGGTGCAGCAGGATTTCCCAGGCCGGCCCGGAGTACATGTCATAGCCGAACAGCTGCCGACGGAGCCTGCGAAGGCTGCGGGCGCTACGCACGCCAAACCGGAAGTCGAAACCGTCCGGAATGGCGTGCGCGATCGCCCCTCCCGTTCCCCCATCAATGCTCCGCAGGCGAGGCATTGCCAAAGCGGCGCTCGAACCCTTCTCGCCGATCGCCGGACCGGTCTCCTGGACGTTCCCCAGTTCATCTCCCGAATTCATCATTTCGGTGCCCTCGTCTGCTTCGCCAACAATAATGAGGCTGCGGGCCACAGATCAAAAGATAGCGATATTACTACGTAGTTCCCCGATATTCGGGTTGGCAGCCTCGAAGACAAAAGCGAGATCACAAGGACCGCATTTCCTGTGAGACCGTTCTTCAGTTGCTGAGCCAACCAGCTCGGTGATGTGCGATCACTTCGACGACTACAGTAGAATTGCTCTCATGACTTTCGCCGACCAGGCAGCAATATTGTCGCCGGCCAACTTGAAGGAGTCCGAGGCTAAAAAGCCGGACCAAGGTCGATGACTAAGCGTAACTCGAAACTAGAGACAGCCGGCGCAGGCAGGGTCGAGCTCGGCGACGAGCTTCAGCAGCCGCTGACGGCGGCCTGCAATTATATTGGCGCGGCGCGCCTGCTGCTGGCAGTATCCGGTCAGGAGGCGAACGACGGGGCAGTCAGGAACCTCGACAATGCAGAGATCCAGATCCTTCGCGCAGGCGACATTATTCGCCGCTTTCAGCGAGCGAAGGGCACACAGACGATTAACGACTGAAGGCCAAGGTCCTTCACGATCCCACCAGCCCAGCGAGCACTGCGATCCGCACGGCTTCAGCCATTCCCCGAACGCCGAGACGGCCGAACAGATGACCACGGTAGGCTTCCACCGTTCTAACGCTAAGACCCAGCCGATGGGCGGTGACCTTGCTCGGCTCGCCCATCGCCATGCCCTTGAGGACTTCGGCCTGGCGGGAGGTCAATTGTGCAACCTTGTCCTTGGCAGAAGCCCTTTGCGGATCGGCATCGGTGGACGGCGCCCGTCCTTTCTCGAGCGTGGCGACGAGTTCGAGCAGATCCTTCATCGGATAGGGCTTTTCGAGAAATTCGGCAGCGCCGAGCTTCATCGCCTCAACCGCGAGCGGGATGTCGCCATGACCGGTCAGAACCACGACGGGGGGCAATTCGCCGGGCATTGATTGAAGCGCGCGGAGCGTATCCAGTCCGGTCAGGCCAGGCATCATCATGTCGAGAAGGATGACGTCGATCCCCGAAGGGACACCGGCGGCCACGAGCGCCGTGCCGCTTTCGAAGGTGACCACGCTGTGCCCCGCGCTTTCGAGCAGGGCGACGGTGGATTCGCGCACAGCGGAATCATCGTCAACGACGACAATCCGGCGGCCTTTCGGCTTCTTTTCTAAATTAGCTTCAGTCACACCCCGGCCCTCTGCCACGCAGTCTACGCGTAAACAGGACCGAGCAGAGTTAACGCTAGTCTCATTATTACGTCGGTGCAACGCCACAACATCGGAAAAACAGATCAATTCGACCAAGTTGACCCTGTACAGGACACCAATGCTTCTGCAATGAGCTTTCCTTAGCCGAATCGCTGATGATTGAGTTATGCGCTACTTGAACAATGGTGGTTTCGGCGAAGCATTGCTGCGCGGTCGGTTCACGCCCTATGTGGTGTCGGCCGGGCTGGTTCTCCTTACCTTCGTTGCGAGACTTGCAGTCGGTCCCTGGCTTTCGAACCGTTCCCCTCTCCTCCCCTTCATCGCCGTTGTTGTAGTTGCTGCCGGTCTCTACGGCGTCGGAGCGGGACTGCTCGCAATAGTTCTCAGCGCCGCGCTGGCGAGCTCGGTATTCGTCGCTGCAGGCAACGGAAATCTGTCGATCGACCAGGTCGCGAGCATTGCCGTCTTCCTCGTGACCAGCGCGTCCATGCTGATCTTTGCCAATCACCTTCGTGAAGCCAGAAGCAAATCAGAACGGCTCGAATTCGAGCTGATCCAAGCGCAGGCGACCGCGGCCATGGGTACGATGGCCGCCACCCTGGCGCACGAACTCAACCAGCCGCTCACGGCCGCGTCCAATTATGTCGCGGCTTGCGGCCAGCTCGCCGAGCAAGTGTCCGACGAAAGGCGTGCCGCGCTCGCCAAGGGCCTGGGTCAGGCGGAAGCGCAGATCCAGCGGGCGGGATCGATCATCCGGAGCGCCCGATCGCTGGTCCGAAACGTCTCGACTGACCGGAAACCCTCGTCCGTAAGAAAGATGTTCGGACGCGTCATCGAGCTCATCGAAGCAACCGATGCGGGCGGCCACGTGAAGTTCACCGTCAACGTCGAGCCTGATGCCGACAATGTCCTCGTCAATGCCGTTCAGATTGAACAGGTGTTTCTCAACGTCCTTCGCAATGCGTGCGAGGCGACGAGAAACCTCGACGAAGCGGCCGAGATCAAGATCGGTTCGAGCGCAACCGAGAGGGGAACGCTGGTGCGGATTACGGACAATGGGCCGGGGATTCGCCGGGAGGTTCTTCCAACCTTGTTCACCGCCGCCCCGACATCGACCAAAAAGGGCCTTGGAATTGGCCTCTCGATTTGCCGGACGATCATCGAAGCGCATGGCGGAGTGATCTCCGCGCACAATAACCCCGAGGGAGGGGCGTCCTTTTTCATCCTCCTTCCCATACCCGGACCAACAGAAGCCTAGGTGGACTCACTTTCGCTCAGTTCGACAAAAGCGCGCTCGAGGACCTTCATGAGGCCATCGAGTGTGAACGGCTTCTCGAGCGTCCCGAAGATCCCGCGATCGAGCGAGTCCGAGTTGGACTCAAGCGCGGAATGGCCGCTCATCAGGATGACGGGCCAGCCAACACCCTTTTTCTTGAGCGCAGCATGGAGTTCGAGCCCGCTCATGGACGGCATGCGCAAGTCAGTAAGAACGCAGCCAGGCTTGAGCGAGGCCAGCGCGTGGAGAAATGCGAACGGGTCCGCGAAGGAGATGGCAGGAATCCCAAGCGCTCCCAGCAGGAATTGCGTCGAGGCGAGCGTCGCCTCATCGTCGTCGATCAAATAGACGGGAGTTTGCGCCAACTTCAGCGCCGCCGAAGAATCTGGTTCCGAGCCATCACTCGAAAGTAGGAGCAGTTCCGGATCAATTCTTTATCGCAAAATTACGATAGCCAAATGAAACTCGGTTGAAGAGATGGCGCCGGATGAAATCGGATGTGCTCGCTGGAAAATCGAACAGCGGAAAATTATTTTCCTCTTTTCCATGCGGGAGAAGTTCGCTTAAGGGGCGCTTCCCGAAAAGACGTGGGGCCGTAGCTCAGCTGGGAGAGCGTCGCAATGGCATTGCGAAGGTCAGGGGTTCGATCCCCCTCGGCTCCACCAACCTCTCATAAGCCATTGGTCGGCTTATAAAACAATGGAAATCAAAGGCTTTCTTGCAAGTGACTGCTACAAATGTATCAGTTAGGAAGCCCGATATGTGTTCCTACCTCAAGCCCCGTAATGGCGGGGTCTATTACACCCGAATGGTGGTCCCTCCCCGGCTCAGGCCGATCATCCGGAACAGGGCTGTCGCCGTGGCGATATGCAGTTGAGAGGTATGCCTTGCCCGGAAACGTCCTTTTGTGGGGCCAGCCGAAAATAATACCCTACGGGGGCGAGCCCAGATTTTTGTTATATATAAGCCCCTTCGTATAAGCATCCCGGATACAGGTCGTGAGGGGATCAGTGCTAGCGGCAACTATCGACCCCAAACCTGCCGTCTAGGTTCGACCATGCAGACATTCAAGCAGGTGCTAGCCTCCACCATGGTAAATTCGGGGGAAACATGAAAACCGCGCTGGCGTTCCTGCTGATCGCAAGTTCAACATCACTCGGTGCGGCGCAGTCCGAAGCCTCTCCGCGTTCTCCCTTGCTAGGCACTTGGGCGGTCGAGGTGTCACGCTTGCCTGTGCCGCCTCAGGCGCGGCCGAAGAGCGTGACGATCGAGTTCGGCGAGTCTGCTGCCGGGAAATGGACTACTCAAGTCGACATCCTAGGAGGGGACGGATCAAAGAGGCACATTGCGTCGACCTATGTCCCCGA
>DATATH010000093.1:0-3182 GCA_036268895.1 Sphingomicrobium sp.
CTCTTGCCAATGTCGCCAAGATGGTCGGCGACACCGCGCCAGGGATCGATGAGCGCCTCGGCGAGGAATATGGCGAATTTGCTCGACGCGCTGCCGGAGCGATCGAAAATGTTGCCAGTGCGATCGCTGACAAGGATCCGGACGAGCTGATTGAGGATACGCGCACCTTTGTCCGCAATAGTCCAGGGATCGCTCTTGCCGGCGCAGCGGTCGTCGGATTCGTCATTGCTCGGCTATTGAAGACGGGCCTCGCCAGGGACGAAGACGAAGAGGATTGATGCTGAAGCCACCTGAGCAGAATCCGCCGCCGGGACCTGATCGCTCGATCGGCGACCTGATCGAACAAGTCCTTGATGATGCGCTCGACTATGGCCGGACGGAAGTTGAGCTGCTTAAGGCGCGCGCGACAGAAATTGCCGAAGACTATGTCCGTGCAGCGATACTCTTCGGAGTTGCTGTCGTACTCGCGCTCGCAGGCGTCATCACATTGTTCGTTGGAATCGCAGTGGCTCTTGGGCGGTGGATCGGACCGTTGGGTGGAGCAATCGCATCGATGCTGCTCGCGGCCGCGATCGCAGGACTTTTTGCTTGGCTTGCGGTGCGCGACCTGAAGGAAAAGCAATGAGCGACGATCCCGTCAGGACCGCCGAATTCGAGGTCGATCGCGCCCGCAGCAAGCTGATCGGTTCACTACGCGAGCTTTTGCGTCAGTTCGAGCCGCATCTGCTGATGCAGGAGGCTTGGGAGAAGGCCAAGGATAAGGGTGCCGATCTCGCCGAAGACGCGGTCGATGCAGTATCAAAGCGCCCTCTTACGACGGGCGCCGTGATTGCGGGCATCGTGGCATTTCTCGCCCGGGACTCATTGATGAACGCAGTCGGAAAGCTCGCTACCCGAGCGAAAGGAAAATCGCGAAAGCGCCGCAAGGCGCCTCAGAAAGAAAGTACGGAGGTAGCCGAATGATCGACCAAGGCACCACAGGCCGAACCAGTGACGAGACAGAGAGCACAGGTGCTCGCCTGCGCGCGATCGAAGCCTACGAAGGCGCTCGTGAGCGTGCCGTCGACACGCTCGGCCAGGCACCATTGCTGGCGCTTGCCGGCGGCATCGCCGCTGGCGCGCTGATTGCGGCACTCCTGCCGCGTACCGAAGCGGAAGCACGAGCAATCCGACCGACCGCGCGCCGACTGAAGAATTCGGCGCGAGCGGCATTCGATGCAGCGAAGGACACGGGTACGCAGCGGCTCGACGAGCTCGGTCTCACGCGCGACAGGGCCGAAGAAACGGTCCGCAACCTCCTCGAGGGCGTCGCGGATGCCGCCAAGGCTTCAGCCAATGCGGCCCTCGAGGCCGCGCGCAATCCCGAGAAAGGCTGACGCAACGCACCAAATCGGATAGCGAGCTTTTATGAGCAGGCTTCATTTGGTCTTCGGCGGCCGGGTTAGGGATCCGCGCACTCTCGATTTCGACCTCAACACGATCGACGTCGTCGGCATCTACGACAGTTACGCTGCCGCGGAGGACGCTTGGCGCGGCGCGGCGCAGCGCACGGTCGATGATGCAGAAATGAAATATGTCGTCGTCCACCTTCACCGGCTGCTCGAGCCGGACATGGAGGGCATGATCAGCGGAATCGAGCGGCCGAAACTGCCGGCCGGCTAGGCTTTCCTGTACCTCCACAAGAGCAGCGGCCGCTGGAGCAGCAGCCCTGCGGCGAAGCCGCCGACGTGAGCGGGAGTAGCGAGCAAATATCCCTGCCCGCCCGCCAGCCAGCCCATCATCATCTGAAGCACGATCCAGGCGGCGAGCAGCCAGATGACATTGACCCAACGGTTGAGCGTCGGTGACCTGCTGACCTGCTTCGCGCGCCCGAAGCTCAGTGCAAAGGCGCCTACAACGGCGCTGATGGCACCACTCGCGCCGACCATCGGAACGATCCCCATCGGATCAACTGCCCACTGTGCGAGCGCGGATGCATAGGCTCCAATCAGATAGAGAACGATGAGGCCTGACCTGCCGAGTACCCGCTCGACCGCGGTCCCGCACCAAACGAAGACCAGCAAGTTGAAACCGAGGTGGATGAGGCCCGAATGAACCAGGGTCGCAGTGAGCGGCGTAAGGATGGCCGGGGTTGCAGCAAAAGGTACCCCGGCGCCGCTCAATCGCGCCGGAATGAAACCCATCGCATAGGCTGCGCGGTCCGACTGGCCCGCAAAGACTGCGATCACCCACGCGAGCGCAGTGATCGCGGTGATGATGTTGGTGGCGCTGCGGCCGGGGCGATCCACGAGACTCAGAGGAACTCGATCTTCTTGATCTCGTAATAGCGATCGCCCGAAGGGGTCGAGACCTCGACCTCGTCTCCGACCTGGCGGCCGATCAGCGCCCGTCCGAGTGGCGAATTGTAGCTGATTCGGCCATGTCCGGCGTCCGCCTCGGCCTGGCCGACGAGCTGGTATCTCACCTTCTTCTGGTCCTCGTCGAGCAGGGTGACGGTTGCCCCGAACAAGACCTTGTCGCCCGACAGCGTCGTCGGGTCGATCACCATCGCACGGCTGAGCCGGTCCTCGAGATCGGCGATCGTCGCCTCAACGTGGCCCTGGCGCTCCTTGGCCGCATGATATTCCGCATTCTCGCTGAGATCGCCGTGAGCACGGGCCGCCTCGATCGCTTCCACGATCGCAGGCCGTTCCTCCGTCCGAAGGCGTCTCAGCTCGTCCTCGAGCTTGCGATGGCCCTCGGCCAGCATCGGCACCTTTTCGGCAGTCGCCATGTCGAACCCTTTTCAATGCTCTGCCTGGGCGCGCCGTCATGGAGCGCGCGGGACCAGTCGCAGATTGTCGTTGGAAGCTGTCTCTTAAGCCGCCGAATAATAGGATTGGAGCGAGGCGACTTCAAGCGCATGGCTCCGGACCGCCTCGATCGACCGTGCCGCGGCGAGGCTCGCCGCGGCGGTCGTGAAATAAGGGACCTTGCGGGCAAGAGCCGTTGCACGGATCGAATGGCTGTCCTTGAGGGACTGCCAGCCTTCGGTTGTGTTGAAGACTAAATCGACATCCCCGTCGAGAAGCTTGTCGACGATATACGGACGCCCCTGAGCGACCTTGTTCACTACTTCGACGGGAAGTCCCTTCGATTCCAGGTGCGCGGCGGTTCCACCGGTAGCGATGATTGCAAAGCCA
>DATATH010000094.1:0-2958 GCA_036268895.1 Sphingomicrobium sp.
GTGTCTTCGAACGCGACGCCCAAAATCCATTCGAGGCCGGAGTGGTAGTGGGGGCGGGAGCGGCGGGACATCCAGTGTCATTACCCAGGGAGGTCTGCGTGGGTCCGCCTCGAGCGGTAGACCCGAAGGAGGCAACGACGATGGGACGACGCCCACGCAGAAGTCGGATCTCCTCATAGTAGCGAGGAGGCTGGTGAAAGCCAGCGGAGCCAAGGAGGAGATGGATTGAGAAAGACGGGACCACGACATTGAGCTTCGTGTTGCCGACAGCCTTTCGGGGGACGGAAAGGCTGAGCGCTCGGACGCATCCGCGCCGCGAAACTTTCTGTTGCAAAAAGCGAAGCGCAAGAAAACGATCGGTCCCGACGCCGGCGCGGCCGACACCAGTCGGCTGCTCGAAGCGGCAGCGAACGAGGCCAATCTGGCCCGGGCGCTGTTGAACGTAGTGCGCAACAAGGGAGCGCCAGGAGTGGATGGTCAGACGGTCGAGGCGGCCGAGGCGCAAGCCCCGGCGCTGATCGCCCGTCTGCGCCGAGACTTGCTGGAGGGAAGCTACCGGCCCGGCGAAGTCCGCCGCGTCTGGCTGCCAAAGCCAGGGGGCGGGCAAAGAGGGCTCGGCATTCCCAACGTCGTGGATAGGGTGGTTCAGCAGGCTCTGCTCCAGGTATTGGAGCCGATCTTCGAGTCCACTTTCCACACCAGCAGTCACGGTTTCCGCCCCAGACGCGGCGCTCATACCGCCATTGCCGAAGCAACGGAATATCTGAAGGACGGCTATCGAACGGTGGTTGATCTGGACCTGGCCAAATTCTTCGACCGGGTTCATCATCAGCGACTGTTGGCCCGGCTTGCGAAACGCGTGACGGACCCGCGGATACTCGCCCTGGTTCGCCTGATGCTGAAGGCGGCGGTGGTCATGCCGGACGGGACGAAGATCGTAGTCCAGGAAGGAACGCCTCAGGGGGGTCCGCTCTCGCCATTGCTTTCCAACGTCGTGCTCGACGAATTGGACGGCGAACTGGCGAGGCGGGGCCTGCGGTTCGTTCGCTACGCCGATGATTGCAATATTTTCGTGCGCAGCGAGCGCGCCGGGCGGCGCGTCATGACATCGATCCGGGGATTTCTGGAGACGCGCATGCGACTCCAGGTCAACGAGGAGAAGAGTGGCGTTCGCCGACCCGACGAGGTTCAATTCCTGGGCTTCAGCTTCCGCTGCGCGCGGGGGGAGGACGGCGATGAACAAGTCGCCGTGTTTCCCTCCGGCAAGGCGGTGCGACGGCTGAGGACGAAAATGCGGGAAATGACGCCTCCGAATTGGGGGCGGTCCCTCACTTCCTGCATGGAAGGCGTCAGCCGATACCTGACGGGCTGGATATCGCACTTCCGGCTGTGTACGCCGGAGGCGGTCCAGGGATTGGGCGTCATCGACGCCCATGTCCGCCGCCGCGTCAGGGCGATCGTCGTCCGACAGAGGAAGCGTCCGCGCTTTCTCTTCCGGCACTTGAAGGCCAGAGGCGTCAGCGCGAAAGCTGCCGCCGGCTGTGCGTATTGCGGCAAGGGAGCATGGGTGAAATCGAACCTCGGGGCAATGACGAGAGCCTATTCGCCGGCATGGTTCGCCGGACGGATGGCCTCGCTCAAAGCCTTGTGGAACGACCTTCACCCGCCGCAGGTTTCGGTTCAGCTCACGCTGGACTTCTGAAATATCGATCCAAAGAGCCGGATGCGAGGCCCGCACGTCCGGTTCTGTGAGAGGCGCGGAGGAGTAATCTTTCGCGCCTACTCGACCGTCCCGGGGAAGTAGCGTCACGCGGCCCCTGGGTTGCTTCGCTGCGCTCGCAATGACGATCACCTCGAGAACTTCTTATATTTCAGCCGATGCGGCACCACGCTGTCGATCCCGAGCCGCCGCTTCTTGTCTTCCTCGTAATCCGCGAAATTCCCCTCGAACCATTCGACATGCGAGTCGCCCTCGAAGGCGAGCATGTGGGTGGCGATGCGGTCGAGAAAAAAGCGATCGTGGGAGATGATGACCGCGCAGCCAGCGAAATCGAGCAGGGCTTCCTCCAGCGCGCGCAGGGTGTCGACATCGAGGTCGTTGGTCGGCTCGTCGAGCAGCAAAAGATTGGCGCCGGTCTTCAGCATCTTGGCCAGATGCACGCGGTTGCGCTCGCCTCCCGAGAGCATGCCGACCTTCTTCTGCTGGTCCGCGCCCTTGAAGTTGAACGCGCCGCAATAGGCGCGCGAATTGATCTCACGCTTGCCCAGATAGAGAATGTCGTAGCCGCCTGAGATTTCCTCCCAGACCGTCTTCTTCGCGTCGAGCGCGTCGCGCGACTGGTCGACATAGCCGAGCGCCACCGATTCGCCGATCTTGATCGCTCCCGAGTCCGGTTTCTCCTGGCCGGTGATCATACGGAACAGCGTCGTCTTGCCCGCGCCGTTCGGGCCGATCACGCCGACGATGCCGCCCGGTGGCAGCCGGAACGAGAGCTTGTCGATCAGCAAGCGGTCGCCAAAACCCTTCGAGAGATCGGCGAAGTCGATGACGTTCTGCCCGAGCCGCTCGGCGACGGGGATGACGATCTGCGCGGTGGTCGGCGCCTTGTCGTTCTGCTTCTGGACCAGTTCCTCATATTTGGCGATGCGCGCCTTGGATTTGGTCTGACGGGCTCTCGGCGATGAGGCGATCCACTCGCTTTCCTCGGCAAGCGCGCGCTGTCGCGACGCGTCCTCGCGTCCTTCCTGCTCGAGTCGCTTCTGCTTCTGGACCAGCTCCTCGTATTTGGCGATGCGCGCCTTCGATTTGGCCTGCCGCGCCTTTGGGGAAGCGGCGATCCACTCGCTTTCCTCGGCGAGCGCGCGCTGGCGAGCGATGTCCTCGCTTCTTTCCTGCTGAAGCCGCTTCTGCTTCTGCTTGAGCCAGGCGGAATAGTTGCCCTCGTAAGGGATGCCCTT
>DATATH010000095.1:0-12282 GCA_036268895.1 Sphingomicrobium sp.
TTCCGCCGGAGAGCATTTGCAGGTGCCGAGACGCGTCAAGGACTTCATCGACATCAGCGAGTACACCTCGCTCGATGACTTGATCCGCTATCTCCAGACGATCCACGACAATCTACCGGCCGATCACCAGGCCGAGCTCAGGATCCGTGGCGACGACGTCTTCGGGCGCAGGCTGACGATCAGCTACTTCCGCGAGCAGACCGCCGAGGAAGTCGAACTCGAGTCCAAATATGCCGGAGGCGATCGCGACTCCGGGAGCATTGAGGAGCTCCGGCGCAAGCTCGACGAGGTGCCGTTCAAGCTCAGGAAGAGAAATAACGGCTAGCGCTGCTTGGCTGCGGCCTTCTGTTCCTTGAGGCTTCGGCCGAACTCGACAATCAGAAGCTTCAATTCAGGGGAAGCGACGCGCTCGGCCGCCTCGTCGATCGCGAACCATTTGCGGTTGCGTTCGCCCTTTTCCGGCCAATTGCCGAGCTCGCGCTCGACGGCAAGCGCATGGACGAAAATGTCCACTTCGAGCGTGCCGAAGAGCAGATGCTGCTTCACATGGCGAAAGCTCCCGATGGGAGTGGGCTCGATCTTTCCTTTTATGCCCGCCTCCTCGAATGCCTCCTGTGCAGCCGAATCAGCGAGTGACTTGCCGGGCATTGGCCAGCCTTTGGGAATCATCCAGCGCCCTGAGCGGCGGCCGGTGACGAGCAGCACTTCAGGCTTCTTCTTGCTCCGTTTGACCCGCCACGGCAGCGCTCCAGACTGGATCGGCACTGCCCGTTCTCCTTCGCGACTCACTGCCTGCTTATAGACCCAGCGGCCGAAATTGCTGACGAGATCGGTCAGTACCATGACAGATCGGAACGATTGGTCGCCCGGTAGGTTCGCCTGATCATCGACTTGGGTGTAACGGCTCCGGGTGCCGCGCGAAATTGAACTCAAGCTGGAGATCGATCCCGAAGCGGCCGAGCGCCTTCTGGTTCAATCCTGGCTGTGCGATGGTCGCTGCGAGGCTCAGCCGCAGCTCTCTGTCCATTATGACACGCCCGACGGCGAAATTCGGCGGCGCGGCTTCACGCTCCGGGTCCGCTCGGTCGGCGATCGTTACGTCCAGACGGTGAAGACACTTGCCGCAGGCGCTGGCCTGTTCGAGCGCGGCGAGTGGGAATATGAGATCGGCGGGATCGAGCTCGATCGGCAATGCTTGAGCCGAACCCCGCTTGCCCACTTCGAATCAGCCGAGCTCGAGCGGATCATTCGTTCGAAGGTGACCAGGCGCTCCTGCCGGGTCGTTTCGGACGGGTCCGAAATTCAGCTCGACTATGACGACGGCGAGGTCAGTGCCGGTGGGCGAAGCGAGCCCATTTCCGAGCTGGAGCTGGAGCTGCTCGATGGAGATCCATCAATAGCGCTGAGGCTCGCGCGCAGAATTGGCGACCGTGAGCCGGTGAGGCTCGGAGTGATGAGCAAGGCCGAGCGTGGATTCGCGCTTGCAGACGGTCGGCTCGGAAAGGTCTTCAAGGCCGAACCTGTCGCTATTCGGCCTGGAATGGCGATTGCCGAAGGCTTCGCCACCATTGTTGCGGCTTGCGTCCGGCACTTCCGCCTGAATGAGCCATTCGTGATTTCCGAACGGAGTCCGCAGGCGCTTCATCAGTCGCGGGTCGCTCTACGCCGCCTTCGCGCTGCCTTCTGGCTGTTCAGGACTGCAATATCGGACTCCGAGTTCGTTTTGCTGCGCGACGAGCTGCGGTGGTTCACGAGGAAATTAGGCGATGCCCGAAATTTGGACGTCTTTCTTCAACGGGAACATCCTCAAAGCGAACGACGCCGGCTCGAGCGCCACCGCGACGAGGCGTACGACCGAGTTGTCGAGGCGATGGACTCGAGGCGCTGCCGGCTGCTGATGCTCGATATCATCGGCTGGAGTTCACTCGGCGAGTGGGCTAAGCAAGCCATCGCCGACAGGCCGATCGAGCCTTACGTCAGTCGCCGAATCGACCGTTTGTGGGCAAAGTTCGGGCACGCCCGGCAGCTCGCGCACATGAGTGAGGAAGAACGGCACCGGCTGCGCATTAAGGCGAAGAAGCTGCGCTATGCGCTCGAGTTCGTCGCGGCCCTGCATGTGAACCAGCGAGAACGCCAGAGAAAGTTCGCGAAAGGCATTGAGGATCTCCAGGAGACGCTGGGGCAGCTGAACGACCTCGCAGTGGCCAGAACGCTCGTGGCAGCGGACGCGTGGCCGATCGAATTGCACGAGCCGGACGAAGCTGAACGGGCTTTGCTTCACGATGCCGGACGGTCGCTCGATCATTTGCGCGGTGCCGGTCCCTATTGGCGCGAAGCGGACGACTAGCCGCACGAAGACCCGCATTTTCCCTGCTGCCCCAGATTCACCTAAGTGATGGGGCTTTGTGGTTGTAAAGCCTAGGTTTTTTTAGAATGTTGCGGTCCTCGTAACTCAGGCTCCGCAAACTCTAGATCCGGCTCGATGTCGTCGGTCGCGTCAGCCACGACGGCTACGAATTTTCCGCTGAGGCAGCGCGAGCTCTTGGAATGTCTTGGGTTGACCGTTGTCCATGCGAACCGGACCTTGCAGGAATTGCGGGCGCAGGGACCTCGTCGAATTGGAAAATCGGCACCTGGCGATCGGCAACCGCTCAGGTCTGGAAGGGGTCGCTGAGTTCGATCCCCAATTACTTCCACCTCGACGAGCATCAGCTGGGTTGGAAAATCAGCGGCAATGGCACAGCTGCCCTGCAGGGGCGTTGGCCTGTGGTGGCGAGCGCAAGCAAGACTGACGAAGCAAAGCACGCGGGCAGCGGCGATGGTCAAAGCTTGGCCTTCACGACCAACTGGCGCTCGTGGCTACTGGCAGTCCTTCTCGTCGCCGGCGTCGTCATCGCGGTCCTGCATTGGGGCGATGTCAAGAAGTTCGCGGATCTGGTCGGCCACTCGAGGCCGCTCTGGCTGCTTGCCGCAGTGGCAGCGCAGCTTCTTACTTATGTCGCCCTTGCCGCAGAATGGAGGATTGTACTTCACGCGGGAAAGTGCCGCGCTCCTTTCGGCAAGCTGCTCGGCCTCACCGTCGCCAAGCATTTCGCCGATCAGATGGTTCCGACTGCCGGTATGAGCGGCAACGTCGTCGTCGTCGACCGGCTGCGGGCGATCGGAGCGTCCCGACCGGTGGCGCTCGCGGCGCTCATCATGACGATTATCGCTTATTACGCATCCTACGGCGTTGTTTCCCTGATCGCGCTCGTCCTTATCTGGATCCGGGGTCATTCGAACTGGATCGTCGACGGACTGGTCGCAGCCTCGCTCGGTCTTTCGGCAGCGGTGCCCGCCCTTGCTTTGTGGCTGCAGCGCAAGGGCGCGAAGGCCATTCCCAGATGGCTCCGGAAGATCAGAACGGTTTGCGAACTCTTCGAAATGATCAAGGAGGCTCCGACCGGCCTCGTTCGCAATGTGCGACTGATCGGCTTCTTGACCCTACTCAACGGCGTCGGATTCCTGCTCGATGGCCTGACCATGCAATTGTGCCTGTTCGCGCTCGGACTCCACGTCTCGTTCAGCGCCGTTTTCAGCGCTTTCATCATTGCATCGATCGTCGTCACTCTGGGGCCGATCCCGATGGGCCTTGGTTCGTTCGAGGCGGTCAGCATTGGAATGCTTCGGACCATGGGAGTGCCGTTCGAGGCGGCGCTCTCTGCGACGCTCTTGTTCCGCGGCTATACTTTGTGGGTTCCGCTCATTCCCGGCATGTTCGCTGCCCGGAGGCAGCTCAAGCAGAAAAAGCGCTAACGATCACGGATGACCATGTCTTCGACCCAATCCGCGTAGCTTCCGACGATCTTCTCGACCGCCCAGGCGACTACGCACGGGATTTCGTAGCTGTGGAGTTCGGCAATTCGTTCCATCAGGGCGTCGCTGCGCCAATGATGCGTTTTGAAGATCGCTGCGACTTCGTTCGCCGTCTCGACGTGGCCTTTCCAGCGATAGATCGAGCGCACTGGCGGCAGGATGTTGACGCAGGCTGCGAGCCGTTCCTCGACGACCGAGCGGCCGATCCGCTCGGCTTCCTCGGCATTCGCAAAAACGGCGTACACGGAAACGACGCTCATCGCTGTCTCTTGTAAACCTTCCCCGCGATCATGCACGTTCGGCCAGGGGCTGTCATGCGCCCCTTGCGACCTTCGGTTCGCCCAGAAGATGAGCCCCCCAGACAGTCGATGCGACGACCAGCGCGCCGGTCGCCTGGTGGAGGACCGCGAGCCAGATCGCGATACCCGAAAGCACTGTCATAATTCCAAGAATGATCTGCGCTCCAACGGCGCAGTGGATTGCAATCGAAGCCGACCGTGCTCCGGACAGCTTGCGGACCTGCCGAGCAAAAGCGACGAGCACTGCCACCACGATCCATGCCCACCAGCGGTGCATGAAATGCAGCAGGTAGAGGTCGTGGGTCATCGCGAAGAGAGCCCCGCGCGACCAGTCGATGCCATCGGGAACGAATCTTCCGTTCATCAGCGGCCAGGTGTTCGAGACATAACCTGCCCGGAAACCGGCGACCCACGCGCCGAGCATCAGCTGAACGAAGAGAATGACGAGCGTGAAGGCGCTCCAGCCGGTGAGCCGGGCCGGACGCGCCCCGGGATCCCGCTCGAGCTGACGAAGATCCAGCGCAGTCCAGATAAGTGCCGACAACAGGAAGAGCGCAAACAAGAGATGGGCGGACAAGCGGTAGGGGCTGACCTCGGTTCGCCCCTCGAGACCGGAGATGACCATGAACCAGCCGACGGCCCCTTGAAGACCGCCCAGAATGAAAAGGGCCACCAGGCGCCAGGCAAAGCCGCCGGGAATCTCGCGCCGCAGCGCGAACCAGCCGACGCCGACGAAGAAGACGAGGCCGATGATCCGCCCCAGCAGTCGATGGACCCACTCCCAGAAAAAGATGAATTTGAATCCGGAAAGAGTCATTCCGGCCGGACCTGCGACCTCCTTGAACTGCGGCGTCCGCCGGTAGAGGTCGAAGGCGCGGACCCAGTCCGCATGGCTCAGCGGCGGGATTGCGCCGCTGATCGGGTTCCACTGGGTGATCGACAGCCCGCTTTCGGTGAGACGCGTGATGCCGCCGACCACGACCATGGCGAAAACCAGCGCGGCGACGACCAGCAGAAGGTTTGAAAGCGGGCGGGGGCGTCCGCGGCTGCCCGATTCGGCAGCGGTTTGATGAGCAGCGAAAAGGTTCATGAGGCGGTTAGTGCCTATGCCCATGCGATAGGCAGAGGAGCAAGGGGGTCGAACTGCCATCGATGATATATTGTATCTCTTCCGCTGCTGCTTTATGTCCCTCGACACGAATGGCAACCAGACCACTCTCGAACGGCCGCCTCGACCGCCTCGCAATGGGCCTTTCCGGCCTCTGCGCAGTCCATTGCGTCGCGACCGCAGTTCTGCTCGGCCTCGTCGCCTCCGCCGGGGGCCTGCTGGGCAAACCGATCATCCATGAGGTTGGGCTCAGTCTCGCGATGGTTCTTGGAGCGATCGCGCTTGGCCGCGGCATTCGCGAACACGGCTTTTTCCTCCCAAGTGCCGTTGGAGTGACTGGGCTCGGGCTAATGGCCTACGCGATGAGCCTTCATGAAAGCGGATACGAGCCGGCGTTCACGATTCTGGGCGTTTTGGTGCTCGCGCTCGGTCACCGCCTCAACATTCTCGCGAAGCGACCAAGCGTCTGATTCCTTGTCGCGGCGGCGGGCGAGGCCTATCTCATTTGCGTAGCGACATGGCCCGTCACGATCATCAGCTTCACGAAGGAGAATCGCTCAAGTCAGCGGCGCGTGAGCGGCTGACCAAGCAGGGCGAACAATGGACCGGAATGCGCGCGGCAGTGTTCGACGCGCTCGCGAGTTTCGACAAGCCCGCGAGCGCCTACGACATTGCCGAAGCCGTCTCGAAAACGGAGGGGCGCCGCATCGCGGCCAACAGCGTTTATCGGATCCTCGACCTGTTCGTCGGCGCAAATCTTGCCCGGCGCGTCGAGAGTGCCAACGCCTATGTCGCCAACCAGCATCCCGAGTGCCTTCACGATTGCATCTTCCTCATTTGCGACACTTGCGGGCAGACAGTGCACATCGACGACGATGCGCTTTCCGCGAGTATCCGCAGGGCGGCGGCGAACGCAGGCTTTTCGGCTCCGCGGCCGGTGATCGAGGTTCGCGGCACTTGCGGCGAGTGCGAGGACGATTGAACGCGATGAGCTTTTGGTGAGCAATCGCTGAAATCGGCGGCGCAGCTCGTCATAATCGTGACATGTCAAAGGCATCCGCGTAAGGCGGCGCCCAGATGAGCGATCCCCCCGACACTCCCCTCTTGGATACGGTCAAGTTTCCGGCCGATATCCGCAACCTCAGCAAGGACCAGCTCCCACAGCTGGCCGACGAGCTCAGGCTGGAGACGATTTCGGCGGTTTCGGTGACCGGCGGTCATCTCGGAGCCGGTCTCGGAGTGGTCGAGCTGACGGTCGCACTTCACTATGTGTTCGATACGCCTGGCGACCGACTGGTGTGGGATGTTGGCCACCAGGCCTATCCGCACAAGATCATGACCGGCCGGCGCGATAGAATTCGAACGCTTCGCCAGGGCGGGGGCCTCAGCGGCTTCACCAAGCGAAGCGAAAGCGACTACGACCCGTTCGGCGCTGCGCACAGCTCGACCTCGATTTCCGCCGCACTCGGCTTTGCGATGGCTAACAAGCTTTCGGGTGCGTCCTCCAAGGCAATCGCCGTCACTGGCGATGGAGCGCTTTCGGCCGGAATGGCCTATGAGGCCATGAACAACGCCGCAGCCGCCGGCAACCGGCTGATCGTCATTCTCAACGACAATGACATGTCGATCGCTCCGCCGGTCGGCTCGATGCGAAACGCCCTCGCGCGGCTGGTCAGCTCCAGCAAATATCTTGGCCCGCGCAAGGTTGCGCAGAAGATCGCTCGGATGATGCCGGATCCGATCCACGACTGGGCACGCAAAGCCGAGGAATATACCCGAGGGTGGGTCACCGGTGGAACGCTCTTCGAGGAGCTCGGCTTCTATTATGTCGGCCCGGTCGACGGTCATGACGTTCGAGCGCTGGTCGAAGTTCTCGAGAATGTCCGCGACGCCGAAGTCGGCCCGATGCTGGTCCATGTCGTGACCAAGAAGGGCAAAGGCTATGCGCCGGCCGAGAATGCGGCGGACAAATATCACGGCGTCGTCAAGTTCGACGTCGTATCGGGCGTTCAGGCCAAGTCGGCGGCGGGCGCTCCCAGTTACACCAGTGTCTATGCGAAGGCGCTGACGGTCGAGATGGACCGCGATGATAAGGTCGTAGCGATCACTGCCGCGATGCCCTCGGGCACCGGCCTCGACAAGGTCGCCGAGAAGTTTCCAGAACGGACGTTTGATGTGGGCATCGCCGAGCAGCATGCGGTGACGTTCGCTGCCGGTCTTGCAGCGCAGGGCTACAGACCTTTCGCAACCATCTATTCAACCTTCCTTCAGCGCGCCTATGACCAGGTGGTCCACGATGTCGCGATCCAGAATTTACCGGTCAGGTTTGCAATGGACCGGGCGGGCTTAGTTGGCGCTGACGGAGCGACACACGCCGGCAGCTTCGATCTCGCCTATCTGTGCACTTTGCCCAATTTTGTCGTGATGGCGGCGGCTGACGAGGCCGAGCTTTGCCACATGGTGCATACCATGGCGCTGCACGACAGCGGGCCGATCGCGGTGCGCTATCCTCGGGGCGAGGGCAGGGGCGTACCGCTTCCCCATCAGCCGCTCGAGCTTGAAATCGGCAAGGGCCGGGTCGTTCGCGAAGGCAAGGCGGTCGCAATCCTCTCCCTCGGGACGCGGCTCGAGGAAGCTGAGAAAGCGGCTGACGAGCTTGAGGCTCGGGGCCTCTCAACGACGATTGCAGATCTCCGATTCGCCAAGCCTCTCGACAGCGAGCTGATCCGCCGGCTGCTTGTATCGCATGAGGTTGCAGTGACGATCGAGGATGCCTCGATCGGAGGCCTCGGTGCCCACGTCCTGACGTTCGCCAGCGACGAGGGCCTGATCGATTCGGGCCTCAAGATCCGCACCATGCGGCTGCCCGACCGGTTCCAGGATCAGGACAAGCCCGAGAAGCAATATGACGAAGCTCGTCTCAATGCCCCGCACATCGTCGCGACGGTGCTGAAGGCCCTGCGCGTCAACAGCGCTGGAGTCGAAGAGGTGCGGGCGTAGCGAAGGTTCGCGCTGACCAGCTCTTGGTGAGCCGCGGGCTTGCCGAGAGCCGCACTCGTGCGCAGGCGATGATCATGGCCGGGTCCGTGTTCTGCGGAGAGAAGAAGCTCTCCAAGGCCGGCGACATGCTTGCCGAGGATGCACCGCTCGAGGTTCGGGGAAAGGACCATCCCTGGGTCTCTCGCGGCGGGATCAAGCTCAACCACGGGCTTAGCCACTTCGGCTTTGACGTGACCGGCGCGGTGGCCCTCGACATCGGCAGCTCGACTGGTGGGTTCACGGATGTGCTGCTCTCACGGGGAGCTCTGCGGGTCTATGCCGTGGATGTGGGCACCAACCAGCTTGCCTGGAAGCTGCGGCAGGACCCGAGGGTCATCGTCCACGAGAGGACCAACGCTCGATCTCTCGACAGGAGCATCGTCCCGGAGCCTGTCGACATCCTGGTCTGCGATGCGAGCTTCATCGGCCTTGCCAAAGTCCTTGAGGCGCCCCTGAAGCTTGGAAGGCCGGGGGCCAAGCTCATTGCGCTCGTCAAGCCACAGTTCGAGGCAGGCAGAGAGGAAGTCGGCAAGGGCGGCGTCGTTCGCGACCCTGTAGTCCATGAACGGGTCTGCGCTGGAGCCGCCGCGTGGGTGCAATCGCAAGGCTGGAAGGCGCTGGGTGTCACGCCAAGCCCGATCACCGGTCCGGAGGGCAATATCGAGTTCCTTCTCGCGGCCGAGAAAATTGGGGATAGTTGATGCATTTGGGGATAGCTCCTCTCGCCAGGGTGGCGAAATCCGAGCCGACCTCCTATTTCCCGCGCCGAAAGGGAGAATATCCGATGCAGTCCGAGAACAAGATGTTCGACGACTTTGTGAAGATGGTGAACGGCTTTGCCGGCACGTTCGCGGGCATGGGCCGCGAGGCGGAGGCAAACGCGCGTGAAAAATTCAGAGACTGGATGGGCGGGGCTGATTTCGTCGGCCGCGACGAGTTCGAAGCGGTAAAGGCGATGGCTGCGGCAGCGCGCGACGAGAACGAGGCCCTGAAAGCTCGAATTGCCGACCTCGAGACGAAGCTCGCCGGTGCAAGCGCAGGCGCGAGCAAGCGCGGCGGCAGGAAGTCCGGCCCGGGAGCGTGAACCTGAGCGAGGAAGAAATCCAGGACGAGCGCGACGACGGCGCGCCAATCGAGATCCTCGAACAATATTTCGAGGCGCGCGGCTGGGCGTGCGAACGCACCGGCGAGGGCGAAATCGTCGCGTCGGCGACAGGAAGCTGGGCGCAGTACGAATTGCGTGGAGTGTGGCGTCCCGAGGACCAGGTCCTTCAGTTTCTTGCCTTTCCCGACATCAAGGTCGCTCCCGAAAAGCGGACCGCTATTTATGAGTCGCTGAGCCTCATCAACGAGCAGCTGTGGCTTGGCCATTTCGAAATATGGTCGGGTTCGGGCCTCGTCGTGTTCCGCCACTCGACCATTCTCGACGCCCGCGAAGACGAAGGGCTTTCGCTCGAGCAGGCCGAGGCGATTGCCGAAGCGGCTGTCGAGGAGTGCGAGCGCTTCTATCCCGTGTTCCAGTTCGTCCTCTGGGGCGGCAAGTCGCCCGGCGAGGCGATCGCCGCTGCGCTGATCGACACGCACGGCGAGGCATGAGCGGCACACTTCAGCTTCCTCAGCCGACCTGGTTTGTCGGCTGCGGCAATATGGGCAGAGCCCTGCTCGAGGGCTGGCGCGCCGGCGGGCTCGATCTTTCGCCGATCAGCGTAATTCGCCCGAGCGGGAAGCCGATCGAGGGCGTGCAGGTCGTCCAGTCTCCACTGGAGATCGGCGCGGCTCGGCCGCAAATGGCCCTGCTCGCGTTCAAGCCGCAGACGCTTCAGGAAATCGCGGCGCTGCTCAGGCCTTACCTCGGACCGGAGACGATGGTCGTGTCAATCCTTGCGGGCGTCGAGGTTTCGACTCTTCGGAGCCATTTCCCCGAAGCGCGAGGCATCATTCGCGCCATGCCCAACCTGCCGGTTGCAGTTCGCCGGGGAGTCACCGGACTTTATGGCGATGCCGGCGAGGGACCTTTGAGGCAGCAGATCGGCGAGCTGTTCGTCGCACTCGGCTTTGCCATGTGGATGGCCGACGAAGGCAAGCTCTCGGCGCTCGGCTCAGTGGCCGGAGCGGGAACTGCTTATGTCGCGCGTTTCATCGCTGCGCTCACGAAAGCAGCGGTCAAGCGCGGCCTCACCGAAGAGATTGCATCCACACTCGCGCTCGAAACGGCGCTCGGGACCGCCTGGATGGCTGTGACCAGCGGAGAGACCATGGATAGGATCGCAAAACGCGTCGCCAGCCCCAATGGTACGACCGAAGCGGGCCTCGCGGTGCTCGACCATGACGATGTTCTTGATGAGCTTGTCGCACGCGCAATCGACGCTTCCTCAAGCCGAGGGGCGGAGCTTGCCAACGAGGCGAAGGGTGCTAGCGTCAGCGAGCATCGATCTCTTACCTGAAAGGGCAGGGTATCGCGCGCGCTTGCTGCCGGAACCCTCCTGCCCTAGGCGCGCTTCATGGCAGCTGCGCAACAACCGCCGTTCGATGATCGTGACGGCTGGATCTGGTTCGATGGCGAGCTGGTCCCCTGGCGCGACGCGCGGATCCATGTGCTCACTCACGCCCTCCATTATGCCTCGTCCGTATTCGAAGGGCAGCGCGCCTATAACGGAGTGATCTTCAAGCTTCGGGAGCATAGCGTGCGACTTCGCAAGAGTGCGAGCCTGCTCGGTTTCGAACTTCCCTGGAGCGTCGAGGAGATCGATGCTGCTTGTTACGAGGTGCTCAAGGCCAACGGGTGGAGCGACGCCTATATGCGGCCCGTGGCCTGGCGCGGATCGGAATCCATGGGTGTGTCGCCCGGCAGGACCAAGCCGCATCTCGCGATCGCCGCCTGGCAATGGGGCAAATATTTCGATCCCGAGATCGCCAAGGACGGAATCAGGCTCGACATCGCACCGTGGCGGCGTCCGGCGCCCTACACCGCGCCCTGCGAGTCCAAAGCGTCCGGCCTTTACATGATCTGCACGCTTTCGAAGCAGCATGCCGAAAATCGCGGCTTTCACGACGCGCTGATGCTCGACTGGCGTGGCCGCGTCGCCGAGGGGACTGGCGCGAATATCTTCTTCGTGAAGGACGGCGCGCTCCACACGCCGGTCCCCGATTGCTTCCTCGATGGCATTACCCGGCGCACGGTGATGGATCTCGCTCGCCGGCGCGGTGTCGAGGTTGTTGAGCGGGCAATATGGCCGGAGGAAATGGAGTCCTTCCAGCAGGCGTTCCTCACCGGTACCGCTGCAGAGGTCACTTCGATCCAGTCGATCGGCCCGTATAAGTTCGAGGTCGGAGAGCTTACCCGGCAACTCGACAAGGATTATGAGGACCTCGCCCACGGGCGGATTCCGAACAGCTAGGTCGTGGCGAGCCGTTCCGGGTCGGTAACGTCGCGAATTCCGTTCCTCTCGATGTCGGCGAGTATGGATTTCACCCAGTCTCGGTCGAGCTGGCGCTGGCGTTCGATATGGCCGAGCAGATGCCTCCCCCCGGTCGAGAGCCTCGGGGCCAGCTCTTCGCGAATGGGCTCGAGCTTGGAGATGAGTTCATCGAGCAGTGCCAATCGCCGTCTAAGGCTCTTCTTGACGACCCCCGGGTCGGCAAGATGAAGGAACAGCATCGCGCCGTAGAGCGTCTGTGAAACTGGCCCTTCTGCGTCCAGCTGGCGGCGCAAGCCCTTCCGGAATTCGGACCGACCCTTGGCCGTGATTGTGTAGATCGTTCTTATACCGCCACGGGTGACGCGTTCCTGGGCGACAGCCTCGATCAGACCTTCCTTCTCGAGCTGGCGAACAGCGTAATAGAGCGTGCCGACGTCCACATCGGTGTAGCATTCGATCATGGCCGCCTCGAGCCGACGCTTGATCTCATAGGGATGAAGGTCGCCGCGATGCAGCACGCCGAGAACAAGGAGCCTTGCGTTCATACTTTAATTAAACTAAT
>DATATH010000096.1:0-14671 GCA_036268895.1 Sphingomicrobium sp.
ATCAGCCGGGCGACGATCGCTTCCAGCAGCGACCATTGCTCCTTCGACAGGAACCGCCGCGGTGGCACCGCTTCGAGCCGCTGCCGGATCGCCTCGCGGGTCTGGTCGTCCCACGAGGGCGAATCCCATTTGTCGAGAACGTCGTAGGTCAGATAAGGCGTCTCAAATCCGGTCATCGTTGCGGCTCCCCGAGCGCGGGCAGGATGCCCAACCCGGCCGCCGCGATGCCGAGGAAGGCCGGCGGGGCGGGGAGCGGCGGTCCCTGGAGGATCATCTGGCTCCAGTTGCGCCACCCGCCCATGTTGCGGTGGATTCCGTACGCGTGGAAGATAGGGCCGGCGATCCCGAGCACCGCCGTCGCCTTGAGTAGCGGCTCTGCGACCGGCACGGCACGGGGCGTCAACGCGGCTGCACCGATGCTGAGAGCGGCAAGCGGCGGGATGATCACCGGCGCATACATCGCCGGGTTCTGGAACGCGCCGCGGAAGTGAAGCAGCCCGGCTTCAGCGGCTGTGCCGAGCAACGAAACGGCAATGAAACCAGCCGTGTACTTGGGAAGCCGTGTCCGAACGAATTGGGTCCCCGACAGCATCTCGCCGGCGATCACTCCATAGAGCCCGGCGAGCGTCAGTGCGGCCGGAGCTCCAGCCGGAGCTGCATAGAAAAGGTTGAGCGCGCTGAGCTCGCCCGGGCGCTTCAGGATATTGTAGGCGTGAAATCCAAGTCCGATGAGGCCGGTCGCGCCGACTGTCGCAAGTGCGATCCGGGGCAGGCGATCGTTCGCCCGCTCGGGCCGAAGTGCGACATAGGTCCCAATTGAGATTCCCAGGAGCGCCATCGTTGGGCCGACGAACATCGCCGGATCCTTGAATCCACCCCGATAATGTTCGAGCGCGCTGTCGAGCGCCACGCTCGTGCAAAGGATCGCGGCGCCCGCTCCGAGCGCCTCGGCAGCGCGATGACTTGTATCGCCACTGGGCTTCCATGCGCGCTGCAGCAGCCAGCCGATGGCAGCAGCGCTTGCAAGTGTCGCTGCGGCTACCGCGACCAGCGGGCGACGCGATGGCTCTTTCTGAGGATGGAAGAGCAAGGCTCAGTTATCCTCGGTTGCAACGGCCTTGCTCATCGCACGCTCCTTGCCTTTCCGGTCCACTCGAGCTCGTTCCATGGTTCTTCCTGTCGCCTCAGCCTGGCAGCTCCGAGCCATCCCAAGCCAAGCATCGCAAGCGAGGCTGCAAGGATCAGCGGTGCGACGGTCCAGCCGATCCCCGGCATCGCGGGCAGCACGAGCCAGGCCTGCTCGACCAGCCGCATGACGAGCGTGAGGCCTGCAAGACCAATCATCGCCCTGCTGCTGCCGCGCACCCTTGGCGCCAGCAGCGCTCCGAAGGAGAGTAGGCCCTGCAGCCCGTAGAGAAGCCAGGCAAGCGCTCCCCAGCCGTGGCGACCGCGCTCGATGTACCAACGCGCCTCTGCCGGAATATCTCCCGACCAGATCACTATGTACTGCATCGCGTGCACATATCCCCAGATCAGGATCGCGGTGACGAGCACGCCGGCCGCCGCCACGGGCGCATTTCCTTTGGAGCCCCACAAGCCGAGCAGGATCGCGAACGAGATTCCGGCGAGCCACTGGTTCGTAAGAGCGAGCAGGCCGTAGATCGACGAGTGGAAATTCGGCTGCGTCGACTCCGCAAAGTCAATGCCGATCAGCGAACCGATGATCGCATAGAGAATCAGGCCTGCGGCGCCGATCGGAGCGCGCAGTCGCGGTCTGGCCGAGAGGATCGCATAGGCGATGAGGCTGAGGACGATGAGATAGCCAACCGTTCGAGCAGCGAAGAATCCCCTCGAGAGCCAGGCGCCCTTGAACGCCGCGTAGCCGGCGGTGGCGCCTTGGCTTGCCCACGGATAGATCAGCCTCATCCCGACGAGCAGCGGGACAATCGCGATCAGAACGAGCGGAACCAGGCTCGCCCCAGTGACGAGCGGCCTCGCATAAAGCTTGCGCCAGCTCCCCGGTATCAGCGCGACGAGCATCAAGAGTGCGAGGGAGCCGATCGGGATCGAACCCCAGGCGAGCCAGCAGACCAGCCACGCAATCAGTGCATCGCGCGGCGCGACGAACAGCCCCGCGGCCCAGCCGATGAGGCCCGCAACGCCGATGAGGAGGGCGCGATCGTGGGTCAACGCGCAGGCATCTTCACTCGCTGCAGAGCGCGGATGTAGGCGGCGATTGCCCAGCGATCCGCTGGCGGCACGCGATCGGCGTAGCTGTACATGGCGCCGTGGCCATTGGTGATCACCTCGACGAAATAATCGTCCGGCGCCTTGAGCAGCCGGGCCTCGTCGAACCTGGGTGGCCGAGGGAAGCCGCGCTGAACGACCATCCCGTCGCCATCCCCGCCAGGGCCGTGGCATTCCGAGCAGAAGATGTTGAAGCGCTTGCGGCCCCGCTCGACAAGCGCCAGGCTCATCATGGGTTTTTCGGCGAATAGGTTGCCAAGGTCCTGCTCACGCGAGATGCTTCCTGGCGGCGGGCTCTGAAGGACCTTGCCGTTGCGAAAGATGGTCGAGCGCTCATATTCGTCGAGCCGTCGCTGATCGCTCATCGTCAGATTTTGGTGGCACGCGGCGACCAGCAGCGGGACGAGCAGCGAAGCCTTCCTCATGGCAGTACCGATTCTATGGTCCACGCGCCGATGCTCCCGAGGAAGCCGCGCGTCCGTTCGGCATCGAACTGCGGGTCGTTGGCGTCGATGTAGAGGAAGAACCGGTCCTCCGAGGCGAGCCCGAACCGCGGCGTTCCGAACAACGGATGATGAAGTTTCGGCAGCCTGTTGATGATCAACATTCCAGCGACTGCGAAGAGCACCGCAAAAAGCACCATCAACTCGAAGTCGACGACGAAGAAGGCGGGCCACGCGAACAGTGGCCGACCGCCGACCTCGATTGCATAGTCGACGTTCACGAACAGCTGGATCGCGACCATTGCGGCAATGCCGACCAAGCCCCCCGCGAACGTGACCCAGCCGATCCGATGATCACTCTTCAACCCAAGAATCTCGGCCATTCCCTCGATCGGAAAGGGGCTGAACGCATCGATACACGTGAAGCCCTCTCCCGTCGCTCGCCTGGTCGCATCGAGCAAGGCGTCGGCGGTCCCGAACTCGCCAATATATCCAAGGAGGCGGTCAGCCACGTGCCGCCTCCTCCTTCTCACGCTCGAGCACTTCCTTGTCCTCGAAGATCGAGACGGACGGGAGGAAACGAACGAACAGAAGGAAGGGCGTCAGGAACAGCCCGAGCATCCCGATGTAGGTGCTCCAGTCCCAGAAGCTCGCGTGATAATAGCCAAAAGAGGACGGGAGGAAGTCCTTATAGAGGCTGGTGACAAGGATCATGTAGCGCTCGAGCCACATGCCCACGACGACCGATGTACTGATCAGAAAGAGGAGCACCGGGCTTCTTCGGACGCGGTCGAACCACAGCGCCTGAAGGGGCACGAAGTTGCAGATGACGGCGCCCCAGTAGCTCCAGGCATAATAGCCGAAGAAGCGGTCCTGGACGGTCGCAATCTCGCGAAGCCCGCCCGAGTAGAAGGCGTCGAAGACTTCGAACAGATAACCGTAGGCGGTCATCATCCCCATCGCGAGGAGCACCTTGGCGAGCACGTCGAGATGCCGCTGGGTGACGATGTGACCGAGCCCGAAGGTATGGCGCATGACGATCGCGATCATCGCCACCATCGCGAACCCGGAGAATGCCGCGCCGAGCACGAAGTAAGGCGGGAAGATCGTCGAGTGCCAGCCGGGGATCTGGCCCGAGGCGAACAGAAGCGAGACTTCGCTGTGCACCGAGACGACCAGTGGCACTGCGATCGCAGCGATCGTTCGGTAGGTCTTGTTCCAAACCGCCCAGTGCCTTGCCGAGCCGCGCCAGCCGAGCGCGAAAATCCCGAAAAAGACCTGCCATCCGCGCTTCTTCGCGCGGTCGCGCACGGTCGCAAGGTCAGGGACCAGACCGATATACCAGAAGAGGATCGAGACGATCAAATAGGTGAGAACCGCCCAGACATCCCACTCGAGCGGGCTTCTGAACTGTGGCCACACGTCCATCGTCGCGGGATAGGGAAACATCCAGTAGAAGAACCACGGCCGTCCCAGATGGAGGATCGGTTCCATGCCCGCGCAGATGACGGCGCAGACCGTCATCGCCTCAGCGAATCGGTTGAGGCTGTTGCGCCAATCCTGGCCCATCAGCAGGAGCATCGCCGAGATCAGCGTCCCGGCATGCCCGAGCCCGAGCCACCAGACGTAGAGGAAGATCGCAAAGCCCCAGTTCACGGGAATATTGACGCCCCAGATCCCAACTCCCCTCGCGAACAGATAGGTGGCGGAGGCGAGGAACAGCGACAACAGCGCGAGGCTCAGGATAAAGGCGATCAGCCACGGCGTTCGCGCCGGCATTTGCAGTGGCACGCGCGCAACCTCGCGCGTGATGTCGCGATAGGTCTCGCTGAGGGGAATCGTCGGCGTCCTACTCGCCATCGAGTTCCCCCTTGATCTTCGCGAGATAGGTTGTTCGCGGCCGGGTCCCCTGTTCGGCAAGCAGGGCATAGTTGCGCTGGCTCTTGCGCTGCTTCGCGACGGCGCTGCTCGGATCGGCAATGTTGCCGAATCTGATCGCCTGCGCTGGACATGCCTGCTGGCAGGCGGTCACCGCTTCGCCGTCGCGAACCGGTCGGTTCTCGATGTCCGCCTGGACCTTCGCCGCTTCGATCCGCTGGATACAATAGGTACACTTTTCCATGACGCCGCGCCCGCGCACGGTGACGTCCGGATTGCGCTGCGCCTCGGTCGGAGGCGGCGCATCGGTCGTATAGTCGAACCAGTTGAACCGCCGCACCTTGTACGGGCAGTAGCTCGAACAGGTTCTCGTCCCGATGCAGCGGTTATAGATCATCAGGTTCAGCCCGTCGGGGCTGTGCACTGTTGCGTGCACCGGGCAGCCCATCTCGCACGGCGCCTGCTCGCAATGCATGCACGGCACTGGCTCGAAATGGGTCTCCGGATCATCGGGCTCACCCGCGTAATAGCGGTCGACCCTTAGCCAATCCATCTCGCGGCCTTCGTAGACCTGGGCCTTGCCGACCACCGGGACATTGTTCTCGGCTCGGCATGCAACGACGCAGGCGTTGCAGCCGATGCACCGGTCGAGATCGATGACCATCCCCCAGGCCAGCTCGTCCTGCGGCCATTCCGGGTAGAAGGACGTTCGATCGAGCTCCTCTTCGTCGCCAACCGCAAAGGGATGGCTCGGCGTGACAATGCGCACCAGCCCTTCGACCTCACCGTCCATCAGATGCTGTTCCTGGGTGGTGGCGAGCTTGACATGGGCGCCGGTCGGCTTGACGGTTCCGACCGTATTCCACGGGAGCGCTGAATCGCGCATCCGATAGGCGTCGTAGCCGATGCAGCTCCCGATCCTCCCCGCTCGCTCTCGGCCATAGCCGAGGTACAGGGTGACAACGCGCTCCGGCTGTCCCGGTAGCACCCAGGCGGGTCCATCGACGAAGCGCCCGCCGCTCTCGACTCGAAGCACGTCGCCGCCCTCGAGGTTCATCCTCGATGCGAGGCCGGGACTGACGGCGACTATATTCTCCCATGTCGTCTTGAACAGCGGCTTTGGCAGCTCCTGCAGCCAGCCATTGTTTGCGAAGGTGCCGTCGTGGATCGTGGGGTCGGGACGAATGACGATCTCGAGCTGGTCGCCGCCAGGCGAACGGATGTCATGGACGGGGGGACCCAACGGCGCGATTGCCTGGGCGCCTTGCGCCGGCATCGTCACGAACCCGGTCTTGAGCGCCTCCGCCCATGCTCGATCGCCGCCAAGCTGCCCAGCCCAGGTCTGGCGTACGAGCTCGCGCGCCGAAGATGCCTGGTCAGTCGTCAAGGCCGCGAGAACCTCGTGCAGGGAGCGGCTATCGTACATCGGCCGAACCACCGGCTGGATGATGGTCGCAAGCCCATCGGGCGAGCGTGCGTCGCTCCAGTCCTCGAGCGAATGCGAAATGGGAAGGTGCCAATTGCTGAGTGCAGCCGTCTCGTCGACTTGGAGCCCAAGATGCACGCGCAGCGGCACATTCGCGTAAATCCGGGCGAAGGGAATGTCGCCCGGCGCTTGGTAAACCGGGTTGGCACCAAACACGAAGAGGGCCGAGACCCGTCGCTCCTCGATGTCGCGCACGAGGTCGAGAAAGGATTCGCCAGGTCCGGGGACGAAGCCGAGCGGAGCGGCCAGCTCGCACGTGCGCCCGATATTTCCGAGCGCCTGGTTGACCTGCAGTGCCAGGGACTGGAGCTGCGGCGGAGCGAACCGGCCGACCGTCACAAGCGACTGCCCACGCTTATCCTCCAGCGCCTTGCGCGCGTCCTTCGCCCAGTCGAGCTCGGCATCGGTGAGCGTCACCTCGGCCCCGCCGACGATCGCCTGCGCGAGCATGGGCAGTCGCGACGGCGGGATGCCCAGGCGCCGGTCGGCATTGGCGCCCGTCTGGGTCGGTGTGGTCTCCGCCACGAACAACCGCATGCGCTGCTCGATTGGAGCATCGCCGCGCCGCTCTGCCCACGCGCGGGCATTGATCGCCTGCATCGGTCCCGGCCCGAGCAAATCGTCGTCGAGGCTGACCACAACCTGCGCGGCTTCGAGCTTCGGCCGGAGCTTCGGCGGCGGTTCGCCGGCATAGCCGGACAGCGGATCGAGCAGGCGGACGCGCGACCGCGGCAAAGCGCTCCTCAGCTCGGCGATCTGGCGAAGCATCGTGGGTGAGGTGGTCGGTCCGATGAGGAGGCTCAGACCGGCGCCGCCGCTCCGGCGCCACTCCGAACGCCATTTCGCCATCTGTCCGTCGAAGTCGGCCCAGCTCGCCGGATAGCCGCCTGCCAGCGGCTCCTGGCTCCGGTCGGGGTCGTAGAGGTCGAGGATCGCAGCCTGCATGAAGGGCGTGCTTCCACCCCTGAACGCAGGATGCTCGGGATTCCCGTCGAGTTTGATCGGGCGTCCGGCCGACGTGGCCGCCAGAACAGGCTGCGCAAAGCCGTCGAACAGGACCGCGGTTGCATAATGGTCGAGCCGACCTTCGAGGTAGCTTTCGGGGCGGTTGACGAAGGGGACGGCATCGTCGGATCGCGCCGGCTTGCAACCGGTCATTCCGGCAAGGGCCAGGGAGGCGCCCATCACGCGCAGCACTTCGCGCCGGTCCACCGCCCACTGCTCGAAAATCGACGGGAATTCGGCCTTCAGCATGTCGCCGAATGCCTCGCTGCTCTGATATTCCTCGAGCGAACGCCAAAATTTCTTTCCGCCGCTCATCGGTGACAGGTCTCGCATGAGGTCAGCTTGGCGGGCGACTTGATATGATATTCGGCCATAAGCTGGCGGCCGAGCACGGCATGATTCCGCGGCGGCCTCCACTCGAAGTTGTAGATTTGGTCCCTCGGTCGAAGATGCGGCGCGGGGTCGCGATGACAGTCGAGGCAAAATTTCATTTCGAATGCCTTGGCGCGATAGGTGAGCGGCATTCGGTCGATGCGCCCGTGGCATTCGACGCAGGCGATCCCCTTGGCGATGTGGATGTCATGGCGGAAATAGACATAGTCCGGCACCCGAGCGGCGCGGTGCCAGTCGATCGGCCGGTTTTCGGCGAGGCTTTCGCGCACGGGCGCGAGCATTTCTGCGTTGGTCCAGAGCTGCGAATGGCAGGTCATGCAGACGTGAGTTGCCGGAAAGCCCGCGTTCGCGCTGGTTTCGACCGTCGAATGACAATAGCGGCAGTCGATCCCGAGCTCGCCGACATGATGGAGGTGGCTGAACGGCACCGGCTGAGGCGGGGTGCGCGCCACGACGTCCCAATATTGAGAGCGCGCAAAGGCGAAGGCGACGAGGAAAAAGCTGACCGCGAGGACGAGCGCGCCGAGCGCAGTCGCCCGAAACCAGGTGTCGGCCGTGCGCGAGAAGATCTGCGGCACTCGGCCTGAACGCTCACTGGCTCATGGGGATGCATTTCGACCGGACGGGGTCCGGGGATTTAATGAGCGCGAGCGGGCTCCCAGACAGAATTTCTGCCTGGTCGAGGCCCTTATGTCTCCGCCTTCGCAATCGTCGCACCAAAGCTTGAACGCTGCAGGCGGAGTAAATCGTTCCAATCCTTGACGAGCATCAACGCGAGCGAGACTCTTGTCGCTTCTCGGCGCATTGGGGAAATGTAATCTATCGTCAATTGACGCCGATCCTGGGGGGAACCACACAATCTTCCATGTGTGGAATCTTCGGCGCGGCCGGTCACGATCTGCCGGACGGAGCGCTTGGTTCGGTCCTCGAGGTTCTCGAGCACAGGGGACCGGACGGCCGCGGGACCTTCACCGATCGATCGGCACAATTAACGCTCGCTCATACGCGTCTTGCCGTCATCGACCTTGAAACAGGCGCGCAACCGCTCGAAAGCGAGGATGGCTCGATCATCCTTGCGGCCAATGGGGAGATCTACGATTTCGAGCGCATCAAGAGCTCGCTCGAGGCGAAGGGCCATCGGTTCCGAACGAAATGCGATTCGGAAGTCATTCTCTATCTCTACAAGGAATATGGCCTTGACTGTTTCGAGCATCTGAGAGGCGAGTTCGCCTTCCTCCTCTACGACCGGTCCAAGCGCTTGCTGATCGCTGCGCGCGACCGCTTCGGGATCAAGCCGCTCTATTTCTCGCGCCTTTCAACCGGATTTGTCTTCGCCTCCGAAATGAAGGCGATCTTCGCCAGCGGCCTTGTTGATCCCAAGCTCAACGCTGCCGGGTTTGATCCGCTCATCGATCAGGTTTCCGGACATGTGCAGCTGCCGTTCGAAGGCATCGAGCATGTGCCTCCTGCCTCCTATGTTGCAGTCGATCTCGAGACCTTCGAGGCCAACGTCATTCTCTACTGGTCGAACGAGATCCCGCCAGAGGTCGCTCGGCCGATAGGCGAGCCTGCAAAGAAGGACATGGCGGCGTCGGCCGAGATCGTGCTGAAGGAACTTGCAGAGGCGGTCCAGGTCCGCCTCAGGGCCGACGTGCCGGTAGGGCTATATCTCAGCGGCGGTATCGATTCGGCGTTCGTCGCTGCTCTGATGAAGCGGAACCTCAACGCACATTTGCATTCCTTCTCGATCTCTTTTGAAGGCAGCGACCGCAACGAACAGGATCTGGCGCGGCAATCGGCAGAGTTCGTCGGTACGCAGCACCATGAGCTCACGGTCAATAAGGAGATGCTTTGGGACAATCTTGGACAGGCTCTCTGGTTTTCCGAACTGCCGTTCGCCAGCCTTGCCCCGGTCGGCAAGTTTCTGCTGTCGAAGGAGGCGCGAAAGTTTGTCACCGTCGTTCTTACCGGCGAAGGTGCTGACGAGGTTTTTCTCGGGTACCGCAATTTCTTCGAGAAAGTCATTCGCGATATGCGCGGCGCCCGCTCAGGCACGCAGATGTCCTCGACCCAGGTGAGACGGCTCAAGCTTGGTGTTCTTTCTCGAAAATTCTCGCTGCTGATCTTTCACAAACGTCAGCGCGGCCGTGTTCGATCCGAGCGCGCGGTCGCGACCAGGCTTCAGAGCCCAGGAAAGCCGCTGATCAACCTGGTCCAGGAGGCGAGGATCGCGGCAATGCCGTTCGATATCCTCTGCTACCTTGGAGATCGCGAGGAGATGGCCCATTCGCTCGAAGCCAGGCTGCCGTTTCTCGATCACAAACTCTACGATGCCGCGAAGTGGATTCCAGTTGATTACAAGATTCGGAGCGGCGTCGGAAAAGCGGTTCTGAGGGATGCTGCAGAGGGAATCCTGCCACCGGAAATCCAGCGCCGGCGAAAGAGCGGGTTCATGCTGACGAGCGATGCCGTCGACTTTTCCGGAGAGGATCGAGGCGCCGCGACGAAATTTGGACGCTATCTCTCAAGGCAGATGTTCGAGGATGCCGAGGTCTTCTCCTATCGGGCCTATCTTGCAGCAAGTTTTCTTTCGCGACTGCCGCGGCGCTCGCGGCGATTGAGGCGCCTTCGGCGACGTTCCAACAAGCTCATCCTCTTCATGATGCAGACGCACATGCTTCACGAGATGTTCGTCGCAAATCCGCCTTGGCGGCGACCGGATCCGCGGCCGATCGGCGACGGGAAGGATTGCGAGCCGGCGAAGGCCGCGGTCTCCTGACGAGCGGCTCTTAGGCGCCGCTCGCAATAGGTGCCTTCTTCTCCTACACCCAGCGGCGATGAAGCACTGGTTCAAGGACCAGCATTTCCGGTCCCTGCTCAAGAACAGCAGCTATCTCGCCGCCTCGCGCATCGTTGCCGCGGTGGCTGGGATCGCGACCTTTTCGTTCGCGGCGCATGCGCTCGGCGTCCTGCTCTTCGGAGCGCTCATTCTCATCGACAGCTACGCGAGAGCCGTGAGCGGAATTGCCAAATTCCAGTCGTGGCAGCTGATTGTGAGGTTCGGCAGTCGAGCGCTCTTCGGCGAGCACGAGGATTTCAAGGCTTCGACCGGCTTTGCCTTTGGCCTCGACGTCATCAGCGGGGTCGGTGGGATGATCGCTGCGGCGGTCGTCCTTCCTTTCGCTGCGGCCTGGGTCGGAATCGAGCAGAGCCAGCTCTGGCTCGCGATGCTCTATTGCACGCTTCTGCCGACAATGGCCTCGGCAACCCCAGTCGGCGTGCTGCGCGCCCTCGATCGGTTCGACCTCATCAGCTGGCAGAGCACGATGACTCCGATCGCCCGTGCGTTGATGGTCGCGATCGCCTATTTCGCACGAGCCCCGTTCGCCGCCTATGTCGCGGCCTGGTACATCAGCACTCTTGGCGGAGATCTCTGTTTCTGGTTCCTCGCCTGGCGCGAAATGAATCGGCGTGGCCTTTTGGAAGGGGTCCGCCCGACCCTGCGTCCTGAAACTCTGCCCGGTGCCTGGAGATTTGCCATTCACGTGAACCTCACCGCCAGCGTTCAGGCGGCCTGGGGCCCGATCGCGCGGCTGGTCGTGGGAGGATTATTGGGACCCGCAGGGGCGGCGCTCTTCAGGGTGGCCTCGGTACTTTCGGACGCCGCCAGCAAGCCAGCGGATCTTCTCGGCAAGGCCTTTTATCCTGAAGTCGTTCGAATGGACCTCTCGAGCCGGAAACCGTGGCGGTTGATGCTTCGCGGTACAGTGCTCGCGAGCGCGCTCGCTCTTCTCGCGATCCTGATCGTCCTGATGGGTGGCAAGCCCCTCGTCGCTCTCCTTTTCGGCAAGGCGTTCATTGGCGCTTACGACGCGCTTGTCGTACTGATGGTGGTTCCATTCCTGAGCATCTTCAGCTTCCCGATGCCGCCGATGCTCTATGCGCTCGATCGTCCGGACGGCCCGTTAAAGGCGCGGCTCGTCGGAACGATACTCTATTTCCTGATCATTGCTCCCTTGTCGTTGAGGCTCGGCGTTTACGGTGCGGCGATCGCCTTCGTCATCGGAAACGCCGGAACAGTCGCAATGATGATGTGGCAATTGCACGGCGAATACCTCCGAGTGCGCTCGCCTTCGTCCTAGCTTCTTGAGCATTTTGCGTGATCAATCCGTGTCCCGTCAGAATCCAGGCGGAACGTTCGGGCCAAGGTAGGCTGCCGCGCTTGCGTGCTGCACCCAATCAGGGCAGAGTTACATGGTCCGGCGGGAGGAACAGTGTCGCGGATCTTTCTCAGCTATGCTCGAGATGACGTTGACGCGGCCAGAGAGCTCGCGGAGGCGCTAGTTCAAGCCGGTCACGATGTCTGGTGGGACCGGCATCTTCACGGGGGCTCTCGGTTCGCAAAGGAGATCGACCGGGCGCTCAAAGACGCGGAAGCGGTTGTCGTGCTCTGGTCGGAGGCAGCGCTCGATTCAGCGTGGGTCCAGGACGAAGCGGCCGAGGCCCGTGATTCGGAGCGCCTCGTTCCCGTCGCGATCGGTTCTGTCAAACCGCCACTCGGTTTTCGTCAGTTCCAAACGATCGATTTGGGCTCGTGGAATGGCCATGGCCCGCCAGATGCGCTCGGCGAGTTGTTGAGCGCCATCGATCGCACGTGCGGGACTGACCGGCGCGATGAGAAAGCTGCCGTCTCAGACGCGAAGGACAGGGCCCAGCAAAGTGCATCGATTTGCGTGCTCCCTTTCGCCAACATGAGCGGCGAGCCAGAACAGGAATACTTCAGCGACGGCATCAGCGAGGACATTATCACCGACCTCTCGAACGTGTCGGCGCTGTCAGTCGTCGCACGAAACACGTCATTCACGTTCAAGGGCCTGTCGCTCGACGTTAAGGAGGTCGTGGAAAAGCTCGGCGTCACGCATGTGCTCGAGGGCAGCGTCCGCAAAGCTGGTAACCGTGTCCGGATCACCGCTCAATTGATCGACGGGGCCAAGGGGGACCATGTCTGGGCCGCGAGGTACGACCGCGACCTCACGGACATCTTCGAGATTCAGGACGAAATCTCGAAAGCCATCGTCGAGGCGCTGAAGGTGAAGCTCCTCCCTGCGGAGAAGAAGGCGATCGAGAGCCGCGGCACGTCAGACGTCGAAGCGTACAGTCTGTACCTGATGGCCCGGCAGCAATGGATCAGCGGCACCGTTGGCAATCCGCGGCGCGAGGAGGCGATCATTCGGCTGTGCCGGCAAGCGACGCTCCTCGATCCCGACTACGCTCAAGCGTGGGCATTGATGGCAATTGCGCAGCTTGAGCTACGGTTCGTCCACGGAGGGGACGAGAACGCGCTCGCGGCTGCCGAACGCGCGCTCGAGATCAATCCGGCGCTGCCCGAGGCCCATTGTATCAAAGCCCGATATCTCGAGGAGGAGGGCAGGGCTGAGGAAGCTGAGCGGCAGATCCGGACGGCACTCAAGCTCGGACCCGATTCCTGGGAGGTCAACCGCGAGGTGGCTCGAATGCTGTTCCGTCACGGACGCATCGAAGATGCGATCCCGTATTTCGAAAAAGCCGCTTCGCTGATGGAAACGGATTGGCACAACCCGCTCATGCTTTCGACCTGCTATCAGGCGACCCACAATCAGGCCGGAATCCAGAGGGCCGCCAAATTGACATTCGAGCGAACCGAACGAGCCGTCACTAGCGATCCCACGAACGGCACAGCCCTGGCGGGCGGAGCGTATGCGCTCGCAATGTTCGGTCAGACTGAGAGGGCACGCGATTGGACTCGGCGTGCGTTGCTTCTCGACCCCGACAACTTGAACATGCGTTACAATCTCGCCTGCACCATGCTCCGACAGTTGGGCGATGCCGATGGGGCGATCGATGCGCTTCGCCCGTTTTTCGAGCGAATGAACAGCACGACATTGATCCGCCATCTGGAGGTCGATCCCGACCTTGATGCGATCCGCGGGGATGCGCGCTTCCAGGAGATGCTCAGACTCGCCAAGAAGCGTCTGGGGATGCAAGCAGTTGCGGCATAGGGTCTGACGGATCCAGCGGTCGCGCTAGTATCGAAGTGAACGTTGCCGCTGCTCCGAGGGGCGCCATTCTTCGCATCGGCGGACGCGTAGGCTCGACGGTCTATTGGCCGATGGCGCGCGCCGTCTGAGTTTGACGTAGGGTGATCGATAGCAGCTCGAGCGCGGCACTTTTAATGTCGAATCCACGCGCGAGTAGCCTAAGCACCTCGCGCTCTCGCTCCGTGAGCTTGCTGACGTCGTGAATGATCAAGTCTGACCTCCTCCACGTCCCACTCTGTATCACTGACCAGCAAGTGGGCGATCGAAGGTCCGCTCTCCCACCATTGCAGACCCTCCGTTACTGGCTATCCTATGCGTGGGAGCGGGAACAAAATGGGCGAAGGTCGGCGCCAAAATCGCTGGGTGGTCGGGAGCGGCTCGATAATCTTGCTCATTATCGCGGTCCCGCTCTGGAATGAGTTTCGGGTCGCGGGCAATGCGGTGTGGAACATCTTTTTGGCGGTGTTCTTAGTCGGTCTGGCTGTGGCTGCTATCGTGCTTCAGCGATACTTCTGGAAGCACCCGTCCGAGATCGGCGAAGCGCGCTTCGATACGACCAAGCACCGCGACGACCCCTAGCATCTGCTTCCCTTCTTGCGGACATCCGCGCTCAGATTGTCGTGCGTGCCGGACGGCTAGGCAGGAACGTACGTCAACCTGATCACGTCCTCGTCGATTCGATCATGTGCCACAAGGCGGAGCGGAGGCCGGGGGCCGACGAAATATGGCTTGCCGTCACCAAGCACGATGGGGCGGAGGTAAAGTCGATACTCGTCGATCAGACCAAGGTCGGTCAGGCTTTGCGCCAGCTCCGGTCCGCCGACTTCAATCTCCCCATCGAGCTTGGCTTTCAGCCCGCGGATCACCGCCTCGAGGTCATCCTCGACAAGCGTGGCGTTAGGTCCGACAGGAACCAGCATATCGTCGCTTGCAATGCGGGAGCCCTCCGGACAGGACGTAAGCGTCATTCTCGCACCGTGAACGGGCCTGCCGACTGGTCGCGGCTCACAGATGTGAAGGGCGACCCATTGCGGAGATTCCTTCTTCTGTTGGCAGTCGGCCTGCCGGGGGGCTGATTGCATGCACGTTCATTTGCCTAAACCGCTGCACGGTTGGCGCGCATTCGCTGGCGAAGTCGGAAT
>DATATH010000097.1:0-17052 GCA_036268895.1 Sphingomicrobium sp.
GGCGAACGAGGGCAGGGGATATGTCCTTCGCCGAATCATGCGCCGCGCGATGCGTCATGCCCACCTGCTCGGCGCCAACGAGCCGCTGATGTGGCGTCTTGTGCCGGAGCTCGTTGCCGAAATGGGCGCGGCCTATCCCGAGCTGGTTCGGGCGCAGCCCCTCATCGAAGCAACGCTCCTGCAGGAGGAAACGCGCTTCCGGCAAACGCTCACAACCGGCCTGAGGCTGCTCGACGAGGCAAGTGCGGGGCTTGCCGAGGGAGGCACGCTGGCGGGAGAGACGGCGTTCAAGCTCTACGATACCTACGGCTTCCCCTACGACCTCACCGAGGACGCGCTGCGCTCGCGCGGCCTCAATGTCGACCGCGGCGGCTTCGACAGCGCCATGGCCGAGCAGAAAGCAAAGGCCCGGGCCGCCTGGAAGGGTTCGGGCGCAAAGGCGAGCGAGGATATCTGGTTCGATCTCGCCGAGGAATATGGAGCGACTGAGTTCACAGGTTATTCGGGCGACGAGGGCGAAGGCGTGGTTCTGGCGATCATCAGGGACGGTGAGCGGGCCCAGGATGCCGAGATCGGCCAGACCGTCGAGGTTCTGCTCAACCAGACTCCCTTCTACGGCGAGAGCGGCGGCCAGATTGGCGACACGGGAATACTTACCACGCTCAAGGGTTTCCAGGGCGACGTTGAGGATACCTCCAAGCCACTTGGAAAGCTCCACGTACTGAGGACCAAGGTAATTGCCGGCGAGCTGTTGGTCGGCGACATCGTCCACCAAAAGGTCGATGGCGAGCGGCGCAACCGCATCCGAGCCAATCACAGCGCCACGCACCTGCTCCACGCGGCCCTTCGAAGGCACCTTGGAACGCACGTCACACAGAAAGGGAGCCTGGTTGCGCCCGACTATTTCCGCTTCGATTTCTCGCATCCCAAAGCGCTGACCCGTCAGGAGATCGATGCGGTCGAGGCAGAGGTGAATGCACAGATCCGTTCCAACGATCCCGTCACGACGCGGCTGATGACCCAGGACGAGGCAATTTCAGCCGGTGCAATGGCGTTGTTCGGTGAAAAGTACGGAGACGAGGTTCGAGTCCTCTCCATGGGCCGCCTTAGCGACGACGATTATTCAGTCGAACTTTGCGGTGGGACCCACGTTCGTTCGCTCGGCGACATCCAGATCTTGGAGATCATCAGCGAAAGCGCCGTCTCGGCTGGGATTCGCCGAATTGAAGCGCTCACGGGCGAAGCCGCGCGCCAATGGCTTTCCGACCGCGAGACGAAGCTGCGCGAGGCTGCAGCGACGCTCAAGACCGCACCCGATGAAGTGCCGGCGCGAGTTGCATCCCTGGTCGAAGAGCGCCGCAAGCTCGAGCGGGAGCTTTCCGACGCAAGGAAGCAACTCGCGATGGGCGGTGGAACGGCCAGCTCCGAAGGGCCCGCGCCTGAAGACGTCAATGGCCACAAATTTATCGGCCAGGTCGTCGAAGGCTTGGATCCCAAGGGCTTGCGCGCCGCTGTTGACGAGATGAAGAAAAGACTTGGCTCGGGGATTGGGGCGCTGGTTGCCATCAACGGTGGCCGCGCCAGTGTCGCGATTGGCGTTACCGATGATCTTGCCGGACAGGTGAACGCGGTCAACCTCGTCAAGGTCGCGGTTGCGACTCTCGGCGGGCAAGGCGGCGGAGGGCGACCCGACATGGCCCAGGGGGGTGGCCCTGACGGGTCGAAAGCCAAACAAGCACTGGATGCGGTCAAGCACGCCCTCGAGAAGGAGGAGGCTTGATCGATACCCGGTCAAGCGAGCCGGTCACGGTGAGCGGCGCCTGCCACTGCGGCGCGATCAAATTCGCACTTACTCTGACCGAGGGATTCGCCTCCGCCAGGCGCTGCACCTGCTCGATCTGCAGGATGCGCGGGGCCGTTGCGGTGACGTCGACACCGGACGCCTTTGAAATCACACAAGGCGAAGACAAGCTCTCGACCTATCGGTTCAATACGAAGACGGCGGAACATCATTTCTGCTCGGTCTGCGGGATCTACACGCATCACAGACGCCGCTCGAACCCGGGTCAACTCGGCGTCAACGTGGCCTGCATCGAGGACATCTCTCCCTTTGATTTTCCTGAGGTCATCATCTTCGACGGCGAGCGGCACCCGTCCGACAACGCCGAGCACAGGACCTACGTCGCGGGGGTGCTCCGATTCGAACCGGCGAGCTGAGAGTTCCTGAGGAGCCTGCGTCCGAGCCGCGGCTCCTCTTCGAGGTTTGCTTCGGACTTGATCTGGGCCCGCAACTCATCCCGTTTCTCGTGGATCGATGCGATGACCGGACCCATCGGTACTCCCAATTCGACCAGGGCGGCTTCGGAGAGCTGCAAGGATGCCTCGAGTGTCTCAGGCACGGCCTCGCTCGCTCCTGCCTTGTAGAGCTCCGCGGCGTGTCCCGTGTCACGCGCCCGAGCCACGATCGGCAGGTTAGGGAAGGCCCGGCGAAGGCGGCCGGCCAGACGCTTGACGAGCACCGGATTGTCCATCGTCAGGACAAAGGCGCTCGGATCGCGCTCGCGAAGGCGTTCAATCAGCTCGGGCCGGGCAACGTCCCCGAACAGCGTGTCATAACCTTCGCGCCGGGCCGCGCCGACCCCGTCCACATCGCTGTCGATCGCCAGATAATTCTTTCCGTGCGCATCGAGCATGTCGGCCACCATGCGCCCGACGCGGCCAAAACCCAGGATCACGACCTGGCCGGGGTCAGCAGTCTCGAACGATGCATCCATTTGCGATCCCAGGGCCCGGCCGGCGAAGCGGCTGCCGGCAAGCTTTCCAAGTTCCGCCAGAAGAGGCGTAGCGGTCAATCCGATCGCAGTCACGATCTGCCAGAATGACGCGGTCTGGACGCTGATCAAACGCGCGGCGGTAGCCGATGCGAGCACGACTAATGTTGTTTCCGAAGGGGAGGACATGAGCACGCCCACTTCGGCCGCAATCGCGGTGCGGGCGCCCCCGATCCTTAGAAGCAAGGCGGTTACGAGCGCCTTGACCAAGAGAATGCCGATGACGGCAGCAAGCACAGCCTGCCACTGAGCTGCGATCGAGCGAACATCGACGCTCATGCCCACCGTGATCAGGAAGATGCCGAGGCCGAGGCCGTGGAACGGCGCAGTGATGGTCTCGACTTCGCCTCGATATTCGGTCTCGGCGATGACCATCCCAGCGATGAGCGCTCCAAGAATTGCTGAGAAGCCCACTGCCGACGTAACGAGACTTGCGACGATTACGACGAGGAGGCAGGCCGATAGAAACAGCTCGGGACTTTTGGTCCGTGCCGCCTGCGCAAACAGGGGCGGAAGCAGCAGACGGCCCAAAAACAGCATCGCGACAGTTGTAATCCCGCCGATCAGTATCGTTTCGACGAGCGAACCTGCTCCGCCGCCGGTCCGGGGAGCCATCGCTCCCAAGAGGAAGATAATCGGAACCAGCGCCAGATCCTCGAACAGGAGCATCGCGAACGCCGAGCGGCCAACGGGGCCTTGAGTGCCCACCAACGGAATGACGATCGCGGTCGAGGACAAGGCGAGCGCAAGCCCGAGTCCGATCGCTCCAGCAGGTGTCTGGCCGGATGCGTATAATCCGACCGCGATCAAGGCCGCGCTCACCAGTAACTCTGCTGCTCCGGTGCCGAAGACGAGCTGGCGCAGACCCCACAAGCGTCGGAATGAGAGCTCGAGACCGACCGAGAAGAGCAAGAGCACGATGCCAAGCTCGGCAAAGGGTTCCATTCCGTGCGGGTTGGAGATCGTAACGTAGCGAAGCCAGGGATGAGTGTCCGTAAAGCCACCGAGGCCCGCCGGTCCCACCAGCATGCCGATCAGGATGAAACCGATGATCGGGCTGATCTTGAATCGCGCGAATGCTGGGATGATGATCCCCGCGGCGCCGAGGATCACAAGGGCATCGCTGAAGCCGGACGTGGCGAACTCGTTCCCCATGAAGAGACTTTGCCCTTTTCGAGCGAAGGGCGGTAGAGGCTGACGTCATGACGTCAGCACTAACATCCTGTGATCGTTGGCGGCGGTCCTGCACCTGGCCAGAGTGATCTTTGCGCGGGGTTGACTGCTTTTGGCGACTTTCGCGGCGATACTGTGCACGCGTCAGGCTGTTCGCGCGGGTGCATTTCGTGCGGCGAACCACTTGCCCGGCTGCCGTTTCGGAGTGAGTCGCAAGGATGTTCGCTCGCCCGGCGCGGGGCCTTAGGCGGGCTGAGATTCCTCGGCCATCGCCGCCTCGAGGTTGTTCACGATTGCCTCGAAGAACTGCTCGGTCGTAAGCCACGGTTGTCCTGGGCCGACAAGGATCGCGAGATCCTTGGTCATCTGTCCGCCCTCAACCGTTTCTACGCACACGCGCTCGAGCGTTTCGGCAAAGCTCACAACATCAGGAGTGTTGTCGAACTTGCCGCGATACTTGAGGCCGCCGGTCCAGGCGAAGATCGACGCAATCGGATTGGTCGAGGTCGCTTTGCCCTGTTGGTGCATGCGATAATGGCGGGTAACAGTCCCATGCGCAGCTTCGGCTTCGATCGTCTTGCCATCCGGCGTCATCAGAACCGAGGTCATCAGCCCGAGCGAGCCAAAGCCCTGCGCTACCTGGTCCGACTGGACGTCGCCGTCGTAATTCTTGCACGCCCAGACGAACTTCCCGCTCCATTTGAGGGCTGATGCGACCATGTCATCGATCAGACGGTGTTGATATTCAATACCAGCGGCTTCGAACTTCGCCTTGTATTCGCGGTCATAAATCTCCTGGAAGATGTCCTTGAAGCGACCATCATAGGCCTTGAGGATCGTATTCTTCGTCGAGAGATAGAGTGGCCAGCCCCGGCCGAGGCTGTAGTTGAAGCAGGCGTGCGCGAAGTCACGGATGCTCGCATCGAGGTTGTACATGCCCATTGCGACCCCCGAGCCCGGGAAGTCGAACACGTCGAAATCAAGCTCCTGGCCGTCATTGCCGACCCACTTCATGGTCAGCTTGCCCGGCCCCGGGACTCGGAAGTCCGTCGCTCGATACTGGTCGCCGAAGGCGTGGCGGCCGACGACGATCGGATCGGTCCAGCCCGGAATCAACCGAGGCACGTTGGAAATGACGATCGGTTCGCGAAAGATGCAACCGCCAAGGATGTTCCGGATCGTTCCGTTGGGCGACTTCCACATCTTCTTGAGGCCGAATTCCTGAACTCGGGCCTCGTCCGGCGTGATCGTCGCACATTTAACGCCAACGCCATGTTCCTTGATCGCATTGGCGGCATCGATTGTGACCTGGTCCTCGGTGGCGTCGCGGTTCTCAATCGACAGGTCATAGTAAAGAAGATCGACATCGAGATAGGGCTGGATCAGCCGCTCGCGGATCCACTGCCATATGATGCGGGTCATTTCGTCGCCGTCGAGTTCGACGACCGGGTTCTTCACCTTGATCTTGGCCATTAAGCCTTCCTGCGATTTTGAGTTCGGCGGGGCTCTAGGATGCGTGGTGGATGGGCGCAACCGCGCCGTTGTGCCCCGGGCCTGCCGCCTCTAATGGATCGCCCATGCCCGCGCTCGACAAGCACGAAACGCCGCTACCGACCACGACCGTCAAGTGGCGCTTCCCATCGATCCACCCGGAAGGGCGCAAATATGTCGTTGGAGCGGCGGCCGTCGCAATCCTCGTCTATTTCGGCCTCAACCACTTCATCGGTTGGCTGCTGATCGGCCTGACGATTTGGGTCGGAGCCTTCTTCCGCGACCCGGTGCGGACGACCCCCTACGGTGACCGGCTGATCATTGCGCCCGCCGACGGTCTTGTGACGATGATCGCTCGGGTTCCGCCGCCGCCGGAGATCCGTGAAGCCGTTGGCGACGGGGAGTGTACGAGGGTCTCGATCTTCATGAGCGTCTTCGACGTTCACATCAATCGGGCGCCGATCACCGGCCGTATCCGGCGCATCGTCTACGTGCCGGGCAAGTTCATCAACGCCGACCTCGACAAGGCGAGCGAGGACAATGAGCGTCAATATTTTGTCATTGAGGGCGCCGATGGTCTGAAAGTGGGAATGACGCAGATCGCGGGCCTCGTTGCACGCCGGATCCTGTCGTTCGTTCGCGAGGGCGATGACGTCGAAGCAGGTCAGAGGATCGGGCTGATCCGGTTCGGAAGTCGGGCTGACGTTTTTCTTCCCGCCGGGACGTCTCCCAGGGTGCTCCTCGGACAGCGAGCAATCGGGGGCGAGACCGTGCTCGCCGAAGCTGGCGTCGATGCGACCCTGACGGGCCTTAGCCAGTGAACGAAGACGGGGGTCCGCGGCGGATCCCTTTTCGAGCGATGATCCCCAATGCGATCACCGCAATGGCGCTGTGCCTGGGACTGACCGGAGTAAGGTTTGCGGTGTCCGCCTCGCACGGCGAAGTGGAACATTGGCAACTTGCGCTCGCCTGTGTCGTCGGGGCCGGGATCCTCGATGGCATGGACGGGCGGATCGCCCGCCTTCTTCGAGCCGAGAGCAGGTTCGGGGCTGAACTCGATTCGCTTTCCGACAACATTGCGTTCGGCACCGCGCCAGCACTCATCCTGTTCCTTTGGTCACTCCAATATGCGCCGAAGTTCGGCTGGACGGCCGCGCTGGCTCTGGCGGTTTGCTGCGCGCTCCGCCTGGCGCGGTTCAACACCCGGCTCGACGCGGCGGAACAGCCGCACAAGTCCGCTGGCTTCAACACCGGCGTTCCGGCCCCGGCGGGAGCTGGGCTCGCTTTTGTTCCCATCTTCTTGTGGCTCATCACCGGCGAGGCGCTTTTCCGGACATGGCCCCTTGTCATGGCCTGGACGCTATTCATTGCCGGCCTCATGATTTCGAGCCTTCCGACCTACAGCTGGTCCTCGATCCGGATTCGGCGCGAATGGCGCCTGTTCACGCTCGCGGGCGTAGCAATTCTGGGGGCCGCGTTGCTCACCGCGACCTGGTACACACTGCTTGCGATCGCAATTCTCTATCTGCTGATGATCCCGGTCGCGTCGGCGAGCTACGCCAGGGTCAAGCGGCGGCGCGCCAGCGCGCGTTCGCACGGAGAGGCGTTTGGAACCTCGAAGGGACTCTGAGCCGGAGCGTTCTTGGCATCTGGCGATGCGCCGGCTTGCCCTTGAGGGCAGCGGCGATCTTGGCGCCGCTTTCCTCAAGAACCGAAGCACCCAGAACCACGAGCAGCCACAAGGTTGCGAGAAAGGCGAGGGTGCCCAGAGGTGCAATCATCGCATCCGTCCTTCTTGAGAGCTCCCAACCGAACCGGAGCTGATATGTTCCGGTTTGGGCCAGGATCGCTCGGATGAGGAGGGATAATGTTCCCTTTATGTTCTCATTTGTCAAGCGCCAGAGCCCGGTCTCCTCAAGCCCTTGAAAGCGGCGGCTTCTTCGACTAGGTGGCCTCGCATCCCACAGGCGGAGCTTACATACCGGTGCCGGCCGTAAGGTCGGTCATTCGGCTTCGCCGAGGCAGAACCGGAAGGAGAAGGAACAATGGCGACGACCGTCGTCACGATGCAGCAATTGCTCGAGGCCGGAGCACATTTCGGCCACCAGACCCACCGCTGGAACCCCAAGATGAAGCCGTACATCTTCGGCGACCGCAACGGGGTCCACATCATCGACCTGTCGCAAAGCGTTCCGCTGTTCGCTCGAGCGCTCGATTTTGTTCAGCAGACCGTTGCCCGCGGCGGCAAGGTGCTTTTCGTCGGCACCAAGCGCCAGGCGCAGGACGCGATCGCCGACTCGGCGCAGGCCTCGGGGCAGCATTTCGTCAACCACCGCTGGCTCGGCGGAATGCTGACCAACTGGAAGACGATCTCGAATTCGATCAAGCGACTGAAGAGCCTCGAGGAGCAGCTGTCGGGCGACACTGCGGGGCTCACCAAGAAGGAAGTGCTCCAGCTCACTCGCGAGCGCGACAAGCTCGAAAAGAGCCTCGGCGGGATTCGCGATATGGGCGGGCTTCCCGACGTCATGTTCGTGGTCGACACCAACAAGGAAGAACTGGCGATCAAGGAAGCGAATGTTCTCGGCATTCCGGTTGTCGCGATCCTCGATTCGAACAGCGATCCGAGCGGAATCGCCTTCCCCGTTCCTGGCAATGACGATGCGAGCCGCGCGATCCGCCTCTATGCGGATGCGGTCGCTCAGGCGGCGAACGAAGGCCGTACGGGCAATGCGGCTGCACGCGGCGAGGACATTGGCGCAATGGCCGAGCCGCCCGCAGAAGCTGCGCTGGAAGCTTGAGGCGCCCCTACGAAGCCAAGGGGAGCCCTAAGGACCTATATCAAAATCTGACTGGGCCCCTGCCTTTTCCCCGGGGGCACGAGGAAGGAAAGAAAAATGGCTGAGATAACGGCCGCGACTGTGAAGGAACTGCGCGAGCGCACCGGCGCCGGCATGATGGACTGCAAGAAGGCGCTCGCCGAGACCGATGGCGAGATGGAGGCCGCAATCGACTGGCTGCGCGCGAAGGGCCTCGCAGCAGCCGCGAAGAAGGCGGGTCGAACCGCCGCCGAAGGCCTTGTCGGAGCCATCGTCGAGGGCAAGCGCGGAGCGGTAGTCGAGGTCAATTCCGAGACCGATTTCGTCGCCAAGAACGAGATCTTCCAGGATTTCGTCCGCAACGTCGCGAAGCTTGTCCTCGCGCAGGGCACGGATGTTGAGGCGCTTGCAGCGGCCGCTTATCCGGGCGGCTGCACCGTCCAGGAGAAACTGACGGAAAATATTGCCAAGATCGGCGAGCATCAGTCGCTTCGTCGCGCTGCGGTGGTGGAGGTCAATGAGGGCGCCGTTGTGTCCTACGTCCACAACCAGGTTGCGCCCGGTCTCGGCAAGATCGGGGTGCTCGTCGCTCTAGAGAGCGCCGCTCCGGTCGAGATGCTGCACGCGCTTGGCAAGCAGATCGCGATGCACGTCGCTGCCGCACACCCGCTGGCGCTGATCGCCGACGATCTCGATACCGCACTGGTTGATCGCGAGCGCTCGATTGCCGTCGAAAAGGCAAAGGAGAGCGGCAAGCCCGCGAACATCGTCGAGAAGATGGTCGAAGGAAGCCTCGCAAAGTTCCGCAAGGAGAATGCGCTTCTTACGCAGCTCTTCGTAATGGACAACAAGACCCCGGTAGCCGAGGTCGTCGAGTCCGCCGCGAGGGATGCCGGGTCAGCGATCGAGCTGGCTGGCTTCATTCGTTTCCAGCTTGGCGAAGGAATCGAAAAAAAGCAGGACGATTTCGCGGCCGAGGTGGCCGCCGCCGCCGGCACGAACAAGGCCGAACCGGTCGCTTAAGCGTTTTACCGCTGCTTAAGCAGTTGGCAACGGGGCGGCTGCGCCATAAAGGCGTGGCCGCCCTTGTTACATCTTGAGGACACAACCCGCGCATGACTCGTCCGCGCTTCAACCGGATCCTTCTGAAGCTGTCGGGCGAGGCGCTGATGGGGCAGGAGCAGTTCGGGATCGACCCGGACGCGGTTGCAAATCTCGCCGGCGAGATCGCTGAGGCAAAGGCTGCGGGGCGCGAGCTGTGTCTCGTCGTCGGCGGCGGCAACATCTTTCGCGGCATGGCGGCCGCGGCAAAGGGATTCGACCGGGCGAGCGCCGACTATATGGGAATGCTCGCCACGGTCATGAACGCGCTCGCGCTCCAGAACGCGCTCGAGCGCCTCGGGATCGACACCCGCGTTCAGTCCGCAATTCCGATGTCGAGCGTCTCCGAGCCCTACATTAGGAGGCGGGCCTTGAGACACATGGAGAAAGGTCGGATCGTCCTTTTCGCAGCCGGGACCGGAAACCCGTTCTTCACCACCGATACCGCCGCTGCGCTTCGCGCCGCGGAGATGGGCTGCGATGCCCTGTTCAAGGGCACGAGCGTCGATGGCGTCTACACCGCCGATCCGAAAAAGGTCGCAGACGCCAAGCGCTATGAAACTCTGAGCTTCGGAAAGGTGCTGGGCGACGACCTCAAGGTCATGGACGCCGCCGCCGTCGCTCTGTGCCGAGACAACAATATTCCGATCGTCGTGTTCAATATCCGTCAGCCCGGCAACCTTGCCCGGGTGCTGGCTGGAAACGGAACTGCGACAATCGTCCAGAACGGAGAATGAATGATGACGACGACCATCAGCACCGACGATCTCAGACGCCGCATGCATGGCGCCGTCGAAGCTTTCAAGCATGACCTTGCTGGGCTCCGCACGGGACGCGCCTCGACGGCGCTTCTCGATCCGGTCAATGTCGAGGTTTACGGCACCAACATGCCCCTGAACCAGATCGCGACCGTCTCGGTCCCCGAGGCCCGGACCCTGTCGGTCCAGGTCTGGGACCGCTCCAACGTCGGTCCGATCGAGAAAGCCATCCGGTCCGCTGGACTTGGCCTCAATCCGATTACTGATGGTCAGTTGATCCGACTGCCGATACCGGAGCTTACGGAGGAACGACGCAAGGAACTCGCAAAGCTCGTCGGCCAATATGCCGAAAAGGCCCGCGTTGCGGTTCGCAATGTGCGCCGTGACGGAATGGATCATCTGAAACAGGATGAGAAGAAACACGACATCAGCGAGGACGAACGCAAGCGGCTCGAGCACGATGTGCAGAAGCTGACCGACGACACCATCAAGGAGATCGACGACCTCGCGCACGGCAAGGAAAAGGAAATCCTCGGCAAGTGATCTCCGCACCCGCCCCCGAGGGCGACGCCGGACTTGAGGGGGGAACGAAGGTCCCGCGACACGTCGCGATCATCATGGACGGCAACGGCCGCTGGGCCCGTGGGCGTGGCCTGCCGAGGATCGCAGGACACAAGGCGGGCGCCGAAGCCGTTCGCCGCGCGCTAGAGGCGGCAGTCGACCGCGGCGTCGAGGTCCTGACGCTCTATGCCTTCTCCTCGGAGAATTGGAAGCGGAGTACCGAGGAGATCGCCGATCTCACCGGCCTGATGCGTTTCTACCTGGAGCGCGAACTCGCGACGCTGCACAAGGAGGGCGTCAAGCTTAGGCTGATCGGAGATTATTCGGCTTTTGGGCCCGAGCTGGTTGCCCGTCTCGAACGGGCGATGGAAGCGACAGCCCAGAATCGACGGCTAACTCTTGTCGTCGCTCTCAACTACGGTTCGCGCACCGAAATCGCCACTGCGGCGAGACGCCTCGCCAGCAGAGCGGCAAGTGGAGAAATCGAACCGCAGGCGATCAACGAGGAAATGCTTGCCGCCGAGTTGCAGACCGACGGCCTGCCGGAACTCGACCTTCTCATCCGCACGTCCGGTGAGGTCCGGCTCTCCAACTTCCTCTTGTGGCAGGCGGCTTACGCCGAGCTCATGTTCATCGACACGCTCTGGCCGGACTTCTCCGAGCAGGACTTCAGCCAAGCGCTCGAGCAATTCGCGGCGCGCGAGCGGCGCTTTGGTGGACGGTGAACGAGCTCGCCGTTCGCACCCTCACGGGACTGGTTCTCATCGTCGCCGCGCTTCTCGTGGCGTTTCACGGCGGCAATTTCTTCGCCGTGGTCGTTGCTGCAGTCGCGACCCTCATGTTCTACGAATGGACACGCCTGGTTCGAGGCTGGGGGATGCTCTGGTACATCGGCGGCTTCTTCTATGCGCTTCTCCCGGCCCTATCGCTGCTTTGGATCCGTGAGCGTGCCGGTATCGACCTGCTGTTCTTCGCGTTCATCGTCACCTGGTCGACCGACATCGGAGCCTATTTCGCAGGGCGCCGCTTCGGTCGCCGCAAGCTTGCCCCGGCGATCAGCCCGGGAAAGACGGTCGAGGGTCTCTATGGCGGAATTGCAGCGGCAACGCTCCTCGGCGGCGCCTGGGTCCTGGCAACACGGCTCGGGATCGCGCTTCTTGCCTTTGCTCCATTTCTCGCGATTGCCGCCCAGGCCGGGGACCTGTTCGAAAGCAGCATGAAGCGACGGGCCGGGGTCAAGGATTCGGGAACATGGCTGCCCGGGCACGGCGGAGCGCTCGATCGGCTGGACGGCCTCGTTCCGGTAGCTGTGCTTACTGCCGCGGCGCAGCTAGTAGGGTTGACGTGAGACGCAAGATCGCAATCCTTGGCGCGACCGGCTCGGTCGGCAAGTCGACGCTCGACCTCGTCGAGCGCAATCCGGAGCGATTTGAGGTTGTTGCAGTCACGGGCGCCACCAACACCGAGGCGCTTGCGAACACTGCCCGTAGAACCGGTGCGAAACTTGCCGTGCTTGCCGACGAAACTCGATTGCGGGAGCTTCAGGAGCTGCTGGTAGGAACCAACTGCCGGGCAGAGGCGGGCGAGGCCGCCCTGATCGAAGCCGCTTCATGCGAAGCTGAGCTGGTGATTGCAGCGATCGTCGGTTGCGCTGGCCTCCGACCCGTCATGGCAGCCGTCGCCGCAGGGAAGACCGTGGCTCTGGCGAATAAGGAAGCGCTCGTCACCGCGGGCGAGTTGATGACCCGCGCCGCGCAGGCGAGCGGCGCGACGTTATTGCCCGTGGACAGCGAGCATAACGCTATTTTTCAATGTCTTGCAGGAGCCCGCGTCGAGGATGTCTCAAGAATTATTCTCACTGCGAGCGGCGGTCCGTTCCGAACTGCGTCGGCCGAGCTGATCGCCGGGGCAACACCGGCGCAGGCAGTCGCACATCCGAACTGGTCGATGGGCGCGAAAATCTCGGTCGATTCGGCGACGATGATGAACAAGGGTCTCGAGCTTATCGAAGCCCGATACCTGTTCGGACTTCCATCGGGACAGATCGACGTTCTCATCCATCCACAGTCCGTCGTTCATTCGCTCGTCGAGTTCGTCGATCGATCGGTGCTCGCGCAGCTTGGGAGCCCGGATATGCGGATACCCATTTCCTATGCGCTGGCATGGCCCGAGCGGATCGCCACGCCTGCCCAGCGGCTCGACCTCGCCGCAATCGCCCGGCTTGATTTCGAAGCGCCGGATCTTGTGCGCTTCCCAGCCCTGCGGATAGCTCGCGAGGCACTTGAGGCCGGCGGTGCAGCGCCCATAATTCTCAATGCCGCCAACGAGGTCGCCGTCGCGAGTTTCCTTGCCGGCGAGCTGCGCTTCACCGATATCGCGGATTTCGTGGAACGGGCGCTTGCCGGGAATGATTTCGCCCCTCCTCACTCGATCGAGGAGGTGCTCGAGATCGACCGAGCGACCCGTTCGTGCGTCGAGGCTCTGATGACGGAGAGGTGCAACTGATGCTTCCACAGCCGCCCCTGTGGCTGATCCTGCTGGCATTCATCTGCGCACTCGGCCCGCTCGTTTTCTTCCACGAGCTTGGCCATTATCTCGTTGGTCGGATTTTCCACATCCCGGCCGAGACCTTTTCGATCGGTTTCGGTCACGAGCTGGTCGGCTGGACCGACCGCCAGGGAACCCGATGGAAGGTCGGGTGGCTGCCGCTCGGCGGCTATGTGAAATTCGTCGGCGACATGACGCCCGCAGGCAATCCCGACGATCTCGATCACATTCCGCCCGAGCTGCGCGAACACGCATTCCAGCTGCGTCCTGTCTGGCAGCGCTTCCTCGTCGTTCTTGCCGGGCCGGCTGCGAATTTCCTGCTCGCGATTGCCATTTTCGCTGTCTTTTTCATGGCTCTGGGCGCTCCGAGGACAAATATTGTCGGAGCGACCGTCCCGAAGACCGCCGCCGCCGCGGCTGGACTCCGGCCTGGCGACAAGATCCTGTCGGTCGCCGGACAGGATACGCCGAACTTCGACGATATCCGCTCCGTCGTCCTGCTTCGCCCCAATGAGACGGTGCCGGTCCGATTCGAACGGGGAGGCGAGGCCCGGCTGGTCCTGGTTCATCTGGGAACAGACACCGTAGTCGATCCCTTTGGCCAAAGATTCACGCGAGGCCTGCTTGGAGTTTATCCGACGACTGGCGTGCTTCAGCGCCTGCCCGTGTACGAAGCCATACCCGAGGCCACGAGCTACACTCTGCTCATCACCCGATCGATGGTCGACGGCCTTGTCCAGATCGTGACCGGCAGACGGGGGACGGAAGATGTCGGCGGTCCGATCAAGATCGCTCAGATCGCCGGACAGCAGGCTGCATTGGGCGCATTGCCGTTCGTCCAGCTGCTCGCGCTGTTCTCAATTAATCTCGGATTCATCAATCTCTTGCCAGTCCCGATGCTGGATGGAGGACATCTGTTTTTCTACGCAGTGGAAGCCGTTCGACGCCGCCCGCTCAGCGCGCGGGCACTCGATTGGGCATTCCGAGGCGGTTTGGCTGTTATCCTTGCATTGGTGGTTTTCACGACATTCAACGATCTTGGCTCCCTTGGCTTGTGGGACCGGCTTCAACGCTTGATTGGTTAAGAGGGTTAGGGCAGGGGCGATTCAACCGGGGCTTCGCGGCGAAGACAGCCGTAGCACCAACTGCACAAAAGGCGGGGACGGGTGATTTCAAGGACGACGAGTTTTAACCGGCGCGCCGGCAGGCTGCTTTTGATCGGTACTATCCTTGGCGGATCAGCCTCGCCCTTGTTCGCAGCGCAGCAGGCGGCTCCCGCCAATGCGCAGCCTGCGCCGGCCCAACCTGCGCCGGCCCAACCTGCGCCGACCCAGCCTGCGCCCGCTCAACCTGCGCCCGGCCAACCCGCGCCGCCTTCGGCGCCCGCGCAGGGAGTGATCCACTCGATCACGGTTCGCGGGACCGAGCGTCTCGAGCCGGGAACGGTGCGCGCTTATGCGAACCTCGCGCCCGGCCAGACATATACGAGGATGACGCTCGACCAGGCGATCAAGGACCTCTACGCGACGGGCCTATTCGCCGACGCGACCATCAGCGGCACCGAGACCGGTGAACTAGTCATCAACGTCCGCGAGAACCCAGTGATCAACCGCATTGTCCTCGAGGGCAACAAGCGCCTCAAGGACGACAAGATCACGCCGGAGATCAAGGAAGCTCCGCGTCAGATCTTCACTCGTTCCGCAGCCCGCGCCGATGTCGACCGGATCCTCGAGCTCTACCGCCGCCAGGGCCGCTTTGCTGCCCGCGTCGACCCCAAGATCGTCCAGCTCGATCAGAACCGTGTCGACGTGGTTTTCGAAATCCACGAGGGGGACCTTGCCAAGGTTCGGGCGATCAACATCCTTGGCAACAAGGCCTTCAAGGCCGATCGCCTGCGCAAGGAAATGTACACCAGGCAGGCGGGCGGGATTCTCGGCTTTCTGAAGTCTAACGACACCTACGATCCCGATCGGCTCGCCGCCGACCAGCAGAAGCTCCGCGCCTTCTACCTCACTGAAGGCTATGCGGATTTCCGGGTCGTCCAGGCACTCGCGGAGCTCACTCCCGACCGTCGCGATTTCGTCATCACCTATGTTGTCGAGGAAGGTCCCCGCTATCATTTCGGGACCGTCGAAGCAGATAGCGCATTGCGCGACTTTCCGAACAAGCAGGTGCTCCAGCTCGCGAAAATCCAGCCGGGAAGCTGGTTCAACGCCAAGCAGGTCGAGGACGCAGTCACCAACCTCAACGAGGCAGCGGGTAACCTCGGCTACGCTTTTGCCGACATCAACCCGGCCTATGACCGCAATTCCGACAAGAAGTTGATGAATCTCACCATCAAGGTTGGCGAGACACCGCGCGTCTATGTCGAGCGCATCGACATCACCGGCAATACGACGACCCGGGACAAGGTGATCCGACGCGAGTTCCGCCTAAACGAGGGCGACGCCTTCAATGCGCAGAAGGTCAAGCGCAGCCGCGACCGCATCCAGAGCCTCGGCTTTTTCCAGGACAATCTCGAGATCAAACAGTCGGAAGGCTCAGCTCCCGATCGAATCGTTCTTGGCTTGAACGTCCAGGAGAAACCGACCGGTCAGCTCGAGCTGTCGGGGGGCTATTCAAGCCTCGAGCGGTTCATCGTCCAGCTCGGCATTTCCCAGAACAATTTCATGGGCAAGGGCCAGACCGTCGACGCGCAGGTGAACTGGTCGCTCTACTCGAGGTCGGTGGAAGTGGGTTTCACCGATCCCTATTTCCTCGACAAGTCGATCCTGTTCGGCGGGCAGCTCTTCCGGAAGGATTACAGCAGCTTCAATTACACAGCGACCAACACTCGCCAGACGACTTACAAGGATGTCAGCACTGGCGGCGGCATCAGGCTTGGCTTCCCACTGTCCGAATATTGGAATCTCGGGACCCGCTACACGCTGACCCAGGACAATCTCAGCCTCGACCAGAGCACCTTCTACACCGATGGAGTCTGCGACCCGCTGAAGGCCGGCAGCTATCTGTGCGACGAAGTCGGCTCACGACTGACTTCCCTTATCGGGGTCTCGACGGTTTTCGACAACACCGACGGGATCCATCCGACGCGCGGTGAGCAGATCACCTTCTCGGAGGATTTCGCTGGTGTCGGCGGCGACGTGCGGTATCTGCGTACTCAGGCTTATGTGACCAAATACCATAGTTTTGGCAGCTGGATCCTGTCGCTCCACGGTGAGGGCGGGTACATAAAGGCACTCCAACCCGCGCCTGGACCGTTCAGTGATGCGATCCGACTTACCGACCGCTTCTTTGGTTCGGAGATCAGGGGCTTCGATATTCGCGGCATCGGGCCGCGCGTCGTTCGTATCCCGTATGACGCGAGTGGGAATCTCCAGACGCTCGACGTCAACAAGGACTATAATGACGCGATTGGCGGCAAGGCCTTCTATCTTGCCAGAATCGAGCTTCAGCCTCCGGTGAGCTCGAGCATCAAGAGCCTCGGTCTCAGGCCCTCCATTTATGTCGATGTCGGCTCGCTGTGGGGCATTACGACGCCGCAACTCAGTGACGTTGTCGCCCTCTGTACACCCAATGCGGACACGACCGGTTTGTCTTCGTTCAACAGTTCGAAGGCCGACTGCAGCATCGATAAAGCTACTGGCCAGGCGCCCGCGGGGGGAGGGGCGTCGTATACGCCCACTCCCGGATTTAAGGAATTTTTCCTCGGCAATTCACCAAAGCCCCGTATTTCAATCGGTGTCGGGGTCAACTGGGTCTCACCTTTCG
>DATATH010000098.1:0-11874 GCA_036268895.1 Sphingomicrobium sp.
ATTCTTGCGAGTCTTGCGAGTGGTGCGACGCGGAGCGACCTTTTCGGCCTTTACTTCGCGTTTCACCGGACGAGCCGTCGCAGCGCGCGTGCGCCTGGCGACCGTCCCGCCCTCCTTGGCGACCTTCTCGACAGTATCCACAACGGCCTCCACGACCTTGGCCGGAGCCTCCGCTGCAGCCTCCGCTTCAACCTTCGTTTCGTCTGTCATCGATCATTTCTCCGAATTTATGTTGCACTGCACAATATAGGGTGCATCGCAGCATTTCAAGCCCGTTCTTGTGCATTGCAACATCCGGTCGCTTGACGGCCACGGCTCAGCCGAAGCAAGAGCAGCCATGGACCACCCAATTCGCGAGCGTCGCGGGCTCCTCATCGTCCTTTCCTCCCCGTCGGGCGCAGGAAAATCGACTATCTCGCGAATGTTGCTCGCGGCTGACAGCGAAGTGACGATGTCAGTGTCGGCGACGACACGACCGAAGCGACCGGTCGAACAAAACGGCGTCGACTATCATTTCGTAGACGATTCAGAGTTCGACCGGATGATCGAGGCCGGCGAGTTTGTCGAATGGGCCCACGTCTTCGGCCATCGCTACGGAACCCCCAAGGCTCCGGTGAAGCAGGCCCTTCGAAGGGGCCGGGACATCCTCTTCGACATCGACTGGCAGGGCGCAAGACAGCTCGAGCCCGATTTCGGCGAGCATCTCGTCACCATCTTCCTCCTCCCCCCTACGATGGCCGAGCTCGAAAAGCGACTTCGAGCGAGAAACCAGGATTCAGAAGAAGTGATCGCCGATCGCATGCGCCGGGCGGCCGACGAGATCGATCACTGGGCCGAATATGAATATGTCCTCGTCAACCGCGACATGGACTCCTGTCTGGAGCAGGTCCGCTCGATCGTGAGCGCCGAGCGCTCCAAGAAGGCAAGGCAGACCGGGCTCGTCGAGTTCGTTCGCGAACTCATAGGCCCGCAGCACTAGCCAAGAAGATCGAGGAACCGCGCGCCCGCGAAAAAGTCGCGCCGCCGGTTTTCGAGCGCGGTCTGCGCTTCCCTGTCGCCGCCCCATTGCTCGAGCTGCCATCCTTCATCGATGCTCGCCGCCTCCCATGCGGCTTCAGGAGTGATCGCCTTCTCGAGCACCGCGAGCGCGGCAATGAGCGACCCGCCGATCGAGACCAGCGGCGACAGACCGGCAAGGTGGAAGGCATCCAATTCAGCAACCGCGTGGCCCAGGCGGTCGATCGTTGCCTGGGCCTGGGGCAGGTGGAGGAGCCCGGACGTCGTTGCGAAATCGACGTCGTAGCGGCGCCGTCCCCATTCCAGCAGCGGGTCCCAGCTCGCCAGCTGGCGCTTGACCAGTTCTGGCGGCCATTCCGAGCGGTAGCAGGCAAGGTCCGCCTCGCCATATTTCGCGAGCCCCGCAGCAAAGGCCTGCCTGTCGGGAGCAATTCGGTCGATCGCGGCGTTGGCAAGGCCGGTAAGCGGCATCGCCCGGGGATTGATCTCGTCATTGATCAAGCGCCATTCCTCAGCGATGGCCGCTGCCAGAGCCTTGGTTGGAACGACAAGCGGAGCCCTTGCAGGGGTTTGTATCGCCCGGCTGTCGAGGCGGATCACCCAGCCATCTTGCGCGGCGAGGGTGGAGACCTCCGTCCAGAAGCGCTTCACTTTGGCTCGCGGTCCTTCTCGTCCCACGAACGCTTGAGGAGGCGCGGAGCGAAGAGCGCATCCAATGCGCCGAGGATCGCGACAACTGCTCCCACCTGGGGCCATCCGCCGCGGCGCAGGAGGTTGGTGTAGATGATCGCAAGGCCGACGAAGAAGAAGAAAAGCCCGCCAAATCGCACCAGCGAATAAACGAGCAGGCGTCCGCGCCACATCGCATCATCGTCCATCTTCATGCTCCAAAATGATTTCCAGCACGTCGAGCGGGCGTTCGGCCACTGCGATCGCACCGGCCTCGAGCAGCTCGTCTGCGCCATGATAGCCCCAGCCGGCGCCGATCCCGCGAGCGTCCGCGCTAAGGGCCATCGCCATGTCGAAACTCGTATCGCCGACGACGATGGTTGAGGAAGGCACCGCGCCCGCTTCGGCGATAGCCTTCCTGACCATCGAGGGGTGCGGCTTGGACGGGTGCCGGTCCGCGGTCTGGAGCGAGACGAAGCGCGCGTGGATGCCGTGGCTTTCGAGACAAAGCCTCAAACCCCGATCCGACTTTCCGGTCGCAACGCCAAGCAGCCAGCCGTCATTCTCGAGCGCGTCCAAAAGCTCGAGGACGCCGTCGAACAGCGGTTCCTCGACCTCTCCTGCCGCGCGCAGGTTCCAGAAGGCCTGCTTGTAATCCTCGGCGAGCACGAGATGGCTTTCCTTTGAAGCGCCCGGCAGAAGCACCGCCATCGCCTCGGCAAGACTAAGGCCGATGACCTTGCGCGAGACCTCGGGCGGCGGAAGCTCGAGACCGTTCTGGTCGAAGGCTGCGGCGAGCGCCCGCTCGATGGTTGCCCCACTGTCAACCAGAGTCCCGTCGCAGTCGAAAATGGCGAGCCTATTCATCGCTTCGAAGCCAGTTCACGAACGGCGGCTGCGATATCGTCCCGGCCTGCTCGGAGCTGCCCCTCGATCGTCGCTGCAAGGTCGCCGGCTTCCTTGTGCTGGTTGAACTTTCGGGTCCCGCGGATCGCTTGCGGAATGACTTCGAAGCCGATGATCGCTCGGGTCATCGCCGCGAACTTGCCGCGCTCCATTTTCGCCCTCGTCCAGGGATTTTCCGGTTCGACCCGCCGCTCGTGGGTATCGGTCAGAAGATCGAGAAAGCCGGTAAGCTTCGCGCTCGTCATTTCCCGGGCGGTTCCTTCGATTTCGACCGCCTCGTAATGCCAGGTCGGCACCTGGTCTTTCGATACGTACCAATTGGCGCTCTGATAGGCGTGGCGCCCGAGGATGCTGATCAGGACCCGCTGGCCGGACAGCTGGCCGGCGATGCGGTTGCGGCGGGCGATGTGGAACTGGATCGTCTTGTCGACGACGAGCACCGGCGCGTGAACGGCGCCGAGCTCCCCCGCAAAAGCCGCGAAGATGTGGGCAAAGGACTGCTCGTGGACGAAGCTCAGCATCTCCTCTTCGTCGGTCCACTCGAACGCCCGGTCGGGGTGCATCAGCGCCTTCCCGGCCGCGCTGCGCTTCCACGCGCCCGGCGCTCGCCGCGCCGCTCCCTCCGCCGTGCCTTGGCTGCTGCTGCGACCTTGCGCAGCTCTGCCTGCGGCGAGGGGGTCTCCTTCTCGTCCAGCAAGAGCGCGTCGCCCGCCGCTGAATCGAAGCCGAGCGTCGCCAGGCTCTCCCTGAAATGCGTCGGGAGCCCGGCGGTCACGTCGATCACGCCCGTCTCCGGAGCATCGATCCGGATGCGCCGTGCATGGAGATGGAGTTTCCGGCTGATCCCTCCCGTCAGGAACGCCTCGGGCCCGCCATATTTGGCATCGCCGACGATCGGGTGGCCGATCGAGGCCATGTGCGCCCGGAGCTGGTGGGTCCGGCCGGTGAGCGGCTGGAGCTCGACAAAGGCCGAGCGATTTCCGGCGCGATCGACGAGGCGCCAGCGAGTCTTCGCCGGGAGACCGCTCTCTTTGTCGACGTGCATTTTCTCGCCGCCCGTTCCCGGCTGCTTGGCAAGCGGCGCATCGATCAGGCCCTCGGCTGCGTCGGGCACTCCGACGACGAGTGCCCAATAGACCTTGCGCGCGGTCCGGCTCGAGAAGGACTTGGCGAAATGGCCGGCGGAGCGCGCGCTCCTCGCAACGAGAAGAGCGCCCGACGTATCCTTGTCGAGGCGGTGAACGAGCTTGGGCCGTCCAGCATCGCCCGCCAATCCGTCGAGAAGCCGGTCAAGGTGCTGCGTCGTCTTCGTCCCGCCCTGCGTCGCGAGCCCCGGCGGCTTGTTGAGGACGAACGCATTCCTGTCTTGGTAGATCACCATGTCGCGAACGAACTGCTCCTCGTCCGCGCTTAAGCGTTCACGCCTCGGCTGCGTCCTTGCCGGACGGGCAGGCGAAGCCTCGAGCGGCGGAATTCTGATCTCCTGCCCGGCCTCGATCCGGTCGCCCGGCACGGCCCGCTTTCCTGCCAGCCGGAGCTGACCCGTCCGCGCCCAGCGCGAGACGAGGTTGAAGCTGACTTCGGGCATGTGCCGCTTGAACCAGCGGTCGAGACGGATCCCGTCATCGTCCTCGATCACGGTAAAGATGCGCGCTTCGCTCACGAGCGGCCGATTAGCGAAAGCTAGGCCCCGCGTCCCCTCCAATGTTCGAACGCCTGAGCCTGGAGCTTCTTGATGAGCTTTGTCGCCGCCCGGCCTTCCCACCGGCCGGTGTAGCCATGCGTCTTCGCACCGCCGACCCACCAGCCCTGCCCCGGAAGCCCGTCGGACAGGCGAACGACCAGCACAGCGAGCCCGGGTTCGCCTTTTTCCTCCGCCTCGTCGTCGACATGGCCAAGGACCTTGCACAGCTGGCGCATCTTCGACCGCGAGAAATCGTGGCCGAGGAGCCCCAGCACCTCCGAGTAGCTGATCGCCTGCCCGGCTCTTGCAGACGCGATGAGGATCGCCCGCACCTCCTGCGGGTCGGCGAGCAGTCCCGCTTCGCTCACAGCGGCTGCTGGGTGAAGTCGACCGGGGTCAGCTCGAAGACGTTGAGCTTCGAATCGCTTTGCGGCCAGGGGATCACCAGCCGCCAGCGGAAAGGCGCGATGCGCTCGAGCACTCCGGCCATATTGCGCTTCGGATCGTCGCCATAAGCGAGCGGCTGATCCTCGCTCGCAAGCGCAAGGCTTCCAAGGAAGATCATGCGGTTGGGATCATCGTCCTCCCACAGCCTTCCGGACGGACGCTGGCTTCCCGTCTGCTTGACGATGGTGAGCTGGTCGCCCTCGACCTGGACGTAGCAGAAGAACGGCTTGAAGCTCTCGAACGCCTTGCCCCTGGGAGTTGCCTTCCCGAGCGTGATCATTCGGCAATTATAGCTTCCGGGCGTTGGGTCGGGCCACGAGAGACCCGAACGTGGAAGCAGCAGCTTCCCTTCTCTCGCGACGTCCGCGGGATTGGCCCTCTTAGCCTCGTCGAGCGCTTCCTGCCATGCCAGGCCAAGCCGGGCGAGCCGGTCCTGGTCGGCCGGCGTCGCAACGGCTTTCCAGAGGTCGGACTTCAAGGGAGGGCCGACTTCCACCGATGGATGGACCCCCGGCGGCAGCTTGGGCTTGGTCGCGCAGCCAGCGAGCAACACCAGGAAAGCGAGGGCCATGCCCCGCCCGAGCCTTTGCCTGCGGCGATGATCGATCGGCAAAATGTTCACCCCTCCCCCAACAGTGCCAGTAGGCCGGTTCCCTTTCAACTAATGGAACGTTCAACATAAGCTTTCACTGAACGCTGACCGCCGCTACGCGCCCGCGAAATGAATGCGCCCGAAAGCCCCAAAGCTGCGGCGGTCCGCAAACATGGCTCGGGCGGATTCCTGCTCGGCCTGACTGCCTATGGCCTGTGGGGCATCCTCCCCATCTACTTCAACGCGCTTCGCGGGGTGCCGCCGGTCGACATCGTCGCGCACCGGGTCCTCTGGTCGCTGCCGTTCCTCGCCCTTTTGATCAGTGTTTCAAGAGGATGGAAGAAGGTCCGCGTCGCCGCGATCATGCCGCACACGATGGGCATGCTGTTCGTGACCGCGCTTCTCATCGGGACCAACTGGCTGCTCTACGTCTACGCGGTAACGAGCGGCCACATCCTCGCTGCGAGCTTCGGCTATTATCTGAACCCGCTCGCCAACGTCCTTCTCGGCCGGTTCGTGCTTCGTGAACGCCTCACCCCGCTGCAATGGACCGCGGTCGCGGTCGCCGCCGCCGGGATCAGCATCCTTGCCGCAGGAGCGCTCAGCCAGCTGTGGATGAGCCTTTCGATGTGCGTCACTTTTGCTCTTTACGGCCTATTGAGGAAAATCGTTCCGGCCGATGCCCTCACCGGCCTCGGGGTCGAGACGGCGATCCTATTCCCGCTCGCCGTCGCTTGGCTCGGCTGGCGGGCGCTCGCATCGCAGCCGGTTCTCGGCACGAGCGCCAGGGACACCGAGCTTCTGCTGCTTGCCGGTATCATCTCGACAACGCCGCTGCTGCTTTTCACCGCTGCCGCCAAGCGTCTCCCCTATTCGACGCTTGGAATGCTCCAGTTCGTCGCCCCGACGCTGCAATTCCTGATCGCCGTGCTGATCTATGGCGAACATGTGACCTACGCCCACGCGATTGCCTTTCCGGCGATCTGGATCGCGCTCGTTCTTTACGTCGTTGCGATGCTTGGAGCGCCCAAGCTGCCGCAGGCGCCTGAATGATGATAGGGAACCGCTGATGTTCAACTTCGTCTCGCTCATCATCGGCGTCGTTGCGCTCATCTGCGCTGTCGTTGCCTTCTTTCCGCTGCTCGGCTGGATCAACTGGCTGATCATTCCACTGGCGATCATCGGTGCAGGCATCGGAGTGATCTCGAGGGGCTCGGCAGGCCGAAACCTCAATCTCTTCGTGATTCTCGTTGCGATCGTGCGCCTGGCGCTTGGAGGCGGGATCTTTTGAGCCGCGAAGAGCGCATCGATGCTTATATCGCAAAGGCTCAGCCCTTTGCCCGGCCGATCCTCGAGAAGGTGCGCGAACGCGTCCACGCCGTCATTCCAGAGGTCGAGGAAGTGATGAAGTGGAGCATGCCTGCCTATATGCTCGGCGGGAAGCTCGTCCTCATCAGCGCGGCGTTCAAGGCTCACGCGGCGCTGAACTTCTGGCGCGGTCAGGAGCTTGGCGAGGGCAAAGCCAACGCCGATGCGATGGGTCAGTTCGGCAAGATCAAATCTGTAGGCGAACTTCCAGCGGACGCCGAGCTCGACGGGCTGATTCGCGAAGCGGCGGAGCTTTCAAAGAGCGCTCCCGCACCGCGAAAAACAAAGCATGAGCCCAAACCGGCGCCTCAGATGCACCCCGAATTCGCCGCTGCACTTGCAGAAGCGCCAAAGTGCAAGGCGATGCTCGAGGCCTTTCCGCCCTCGGCGCAGCGCGACTATTTTGAATGGATCTTGGAAGCCAAGCAGGATTCGACCCGCCAGAAGCGCATTGCGACGGCCCTCGAATGGCTTTCGGAGGGGAAACGGCGGCACTGGAAATATCAGAATTGCTGAAGCCCAGACGACAGACACGTCAAAATGAGCTTCTGGATCGAGCGAAGACCGCTCGGAACTGATGGCTACTTCGTCATCCTGAGCGCCGGGCCAAACCGCGTTTCGACCTCGCCCTCGGCCAAGAAGCCGCAGCTCTCGTAGAAGCGCCGCGCCCGCGGATTGGCGATGACCTTGAGCGCGAGTCCACGCTTTCGCGCTTCGTGGGTCGCCGCATCGACCAGGGTCCGGCCAATCCCCTGCCCCCAAAGATCCGGCTCGACGAAGAGACCATCGAGCTCGCCGCCGACCACCGCCGCGAACCCGGCGATCCCGCCGGCAATCTCGGCGACGATCACCTGCCCGTTCGCGATCTGCCCCTCGGGAAGATAAATGGCGTCCGGATTGTCGAGCAGCTGGTCGCGATATTCCGGCAATTCGAGGGAAGCGCGCCGCTGAAGCTCTTCGAGCTCGACATGCTCCTCGCGGCGGGCGAGCCTCAGAGTCAGACTTTCAGCGGGATTTGACATAGCTCCCTGGAGCGTCCTCGATCGCTTTCGACTTGCCCTTGCCAGGAACGCGCGCGCCGCTGACCTTCACCGTCTCTCCATCCTCTTTCTTCAACCAGTCGAGCCAGTCTGGCCACCAGCTTCCCTGGTGCTCGATCGCGCTCTTGATGAACGAATCGAGCGTTCTGCACGGCTTCTCGTTCACCCAATATTGGTACTTCCCGGCAGCCGGCGGGTTCACGACGCCGGCAATATGCCCCGACCCGGCAAGAACGAAGCGCTTGGGCCCGGCGAAATGGTCCATGATCTTCCAGACGCTCTGCGGCGGCGCGATATGGTCCTCGCGGCCCGCCTGAACGTAGGCCGGGGTCTTCACCTGGTCGATGTCGACCGGTGTGCCGGCGATCGTGATCCCGCCCTTCGCAGCGAGCTTGTTTCCCTTGTAGAGATCTTCGAGATAGGCGCGGTGCCATCCTGCGGGCAGGTTGGTCGTGTCGCTGTTCCAGTAGAGGAGGTCGAACGGCGGCGGCTCTTCGCCGAGCAGGTAATTGTTGACCACATAGTTCCAGATGAGGTCGCGGCCGCGCAGCAGATTGAAGGTCGCGGCCATGTAGCGGCCGTCGAGATAGCCCTTCTCCTTGGTGAGCTGGTCCAGCAGGCCCATCGTCTCGGGGCCGGTGAACAGCTTGAGATCGCCGGCCTCGGTGAAGTCGACTTGCGCCGTGAGAAAGGTCGCCGACCTGACCTTGCCGGCTTCGGTCTTCGCCTGAAGGTAGGCGAGCGTCGCAGCGAGCGTGGTCCCGGCAACGCAATAGCCGATCGCATGCACCGCTTCGACGTCAAGGACTTCGCGGACGGCGTCGATCGCGTCGAGCTGGCCTTTCAGCACATAATCGTCGAGGTTCGCATCGGCGATGCTCTCGTCCGCCGACTTCCAGCTCACCATGAACAGGCTGATGCCATTCTCGACGCACCATCTGACAAAGCTTTTCTCAGGTGAGAGGTCGAGGATGTAGAAGCGATTGATCCAGGGCGGGAAGATGATGACCGGGGTCTTGAGGACTTCCTCGGTCGCCGGCGTGTACTGGATCAGCTGGTAGAGCGGGGTCTGCTTGATCACCTTGCCCGCCGTCATCGCGAGGTTGCGCCCCACTTCGAACACGCCGGACTTGGTCTGCGTGAGCTGACCGGCCGCAATGTCCCTCAACATGTTGGCGAGGCCCTTGAGCAAATTCTCGCCCCTGGTGTCGAGCGTGCGCTTCAAGACCTGCGGATTGGTCAGGGCGAAGTTTGACGGGCTCATCGCGTCGACGAAGCTGCGGGTTGCGAACTTCAGCTTCTCGCGCGTCGCCAGATCCAGCCCTTCAATCTCGTCGACCGTTCCCAAGAGCTGGTCCGAAACTCTAAGATAGGTTTGGCGGATGGTGTCGAAGATCGGGTTCTCGCTCCATTCGGGCGCGGCGAAGCGCCGGTCCTTGCGCTCTTTCTCGCCGACAGCGGGCGCGGCAGTCACGCCGCCCAGCATCTTGCCCCACGTCTCAAGCCCTTTGGCCCAGGCCTGCGCCCCTGCGCTCATCAAGGCCAGGGGATCCGACACCGGCGCCTGCTCGCCAAAGCCGAAGACCGGCGGAGACCATGAGGGCATCGGCTGCCCCTTTTTCATCTGCTCGGCCCAAAACTCCATCAGCATCTGCTGGGCTCGGCCCATCACCAGCGTCCAGTGCTGCCAGTCCTCGAGCGTCGGGATCGTCCCGGTCGTGTTCCTTTCGTCCGCCATGGCGCCCACTTAATCCTTCCCCGGTCACATTGCGAACGCCTGGGGCCGACGCTAGTCGGCAACCGACATGGCCTCGACCTTCGCCGCGGCACTTCTCCTTGTTTCGCCGAGCGCTCCGGCGAGTTCAGCCTGCCCTTTAGAACCGCGAAGCCGGCGCGCTGAAGATTCCCTACCTGGCCTTTATTTCGCTGTGATAGGCCGTGAGCCACCGCTCGTGATTGCGATGCCAGAGCGAAGCAATCCAGCTGCGCCGGACTTGCCGGCCTCGCGAACGCCCCGAACCGCGGCGATCAAGGTCGCCGCAAAGAATTAGGATGCGCAACTCGTTCCTCCGAGGTGCTTTCTCATGCGCAGTAATAGCGCCGCCGGTTACAACGGCATAAGCTTCAACAGACATGCGGCTTCTCCACCTTGCTTTTGCCCTCATGCTTTCAGCCTGCGCCGGCGTCGAAGTGCACCCGCCGGTCCATGCAGAGGTCGGAGTTGCCTTCGACAAGAATGGTGAGATCGGGAGCTTTGCGGACGGGGTCGCCGACCCCGGAACCCGCCGGCGAGTGACAGCGGACGACCCGGTCCGTGTCGCGTCGGTGAGCAAGATGGTCGCATCGATCGGAGTCATGAAGCTCATCGAGGAGGGCAGGCTCGATCTTACGAGCGATGTTTCGCGCTGGCTCGGCTGGAGCCTTCGCAATCCGAGCTTCCCCGACCGGCCGATCACGCTCGAAATGCTGCTCTCCCACACGAGCTCGGTGCGCGAACATGACGACGATTATGTAATCCCGCTCGGCCGGTCGCTCCAAAGGGTCATGGCCGACCGGGCCAATTGGGATCCGCAGCACGGCCCCGGCGACAATTATTTCAGATACACCAACCTCAACTTCCCGATCGTCGGTTCGATCATCGAGAAGGTCACCGGTGAGCGGTTCGACATCTGGATGCGCCGCAACGTCCTTGAACCGATGAAGCTCGACGCCTGCTACAATTGGCCGACCTGCAGCGATACCGAGGTCGCCCGCGCGGTCGAGCTCGACGACCCGAAGGGCAAGCCGCTGAAGGACGACCTTCACGGGAAGCGGCCCGACTGCCCGGTCTTCGTGCTTGACGGCCAGCCATGCGACCTTGCGCTGTGGAAGCCGGGCGAGAACGGCTCGCTGTTCGCGCCCCAGGGCGGCCTTCGGATATCGGCGCGCGGGCTTGCCCGGATCGGCCGGATGCTCCTCAATGGCGGGATGCTCGACGGCGTGAAAATCCTGTCACCGGCCTCGGTCGATACGCTCCTCACCCAGGTTTGGCGCTTCGACGGGATGAACGGGAACACCGCGAGCGACGCGACCAACGGCATCACCGAGGGCGGCTTTTACTGCAGCTACGGCCATGCGAGCCAGGAGATCCCGACACCCGCCCCGGGCTGCGCCGACGACATGGGAACGAAGGGACACAGGCTCGTCGGTCATGCCGGCGACGCCTACGGTATGAAGAGCGGCATCTGGATCGACCGTGCGCGCGGGCTCGGAATCGCCTATTTTGTAACCGGGGTTCCTGAAAAAGCCGAGCTCGGCCCAGGCACCGCCTTCACGGCTGCGGAAACTCACGCCTTCCGCCGCAGCTATGCGCTTCTTCCTCGATAGGAGAAGGACAATGCGCCTCACCTACGCCATCAAATATGTCGGCGACATGGACCTAGCGATTGCTTTCTATCGCGACAAAATGGGGCTCGAACTGAAGTTCGAATCGCCCTTCTGGAGCGAGTTCGCGACCGGCGAGACCGTCCTTGCTCTGCATCCGGCGTCAGAGGCCAATGGGGCGGGCTCGGTCGAGCTTGGCTTTGCGGTCGACGATCTCGGCGAGTTTTACGAGCGGCGCGCCGAGCTCGGCATCGAATTCACGCGCGAGCCAAAGGAAATGCACGGCATCCACATTGCCGGCATCAGCGATGCCGACGGCGCCCATGTCTCGGTGAGCGGGCCGATCTGAACGCCAGGGCGGCGAAGGGAGGCAAGCAGTTTCCAACGGATGGATTGCTTCGGCGCCGCGCTCCCCGCAATGTCGATCACATGAGTGACGAATTCTACCGAATCCAGCGCCTCCCGCCCTACGTTTTTGCCGAGGTGAACGCGATGAAGGCGGCCGCTCGGGGCCGCGGCGAGGACATCATCGATCTTGGAATGGGCAATCCCGACGGCTCTCCGCCCTCCCACGTGATCGACAAGCTCGCGGAGGTCGCGAGGAAACCCCACGCCCACCGCTATTCGGCGAGTCGGGGAATCCCGGGCCTGAGGAAAGCGCATGCGGCCTATTACAAGCGCCGCTTCGGAGTGACCCTCGATCCCGACCGGGAGGTCATCGTCACTTTGGGGTCGAAGGAGGGCCTCGCGAACCTCGCCCAGGCGATCACGGCACCGGGCGACGTCGT